>CAZQMR010000255.1:0-5267 GCA_964594465.1 uncultured Rhodobacterales bacterium | reverse complement strand
CTCAAAGAAAGCATGCCCGACAGCACCATGATCTACGTCACCCACGATCAGGTCGAGGCAATGACACTTGCCTCCCGCATCGTGGTGCTCGCAGACAAAGGCATCGCGCAAGTAGGCACGCCCCTCGAACTCTACCAAACCCCCAAAAACGAATTCGTCGCCCAGTTCATCGGCTCCCCCGCCATGAACCTGCTGCCGGGTCGCATCGTCAGCACGGGCGACACCACGCAAGTGCAACTCACCGAAGGCGAAGGCACGATCCAAGCCGCCATCAAAACCACCCCCTCCAACGAAGGCCTCAGCGTCAATGTCGGCATCCGCCCCGAAGACATGACCCCCACGGACGCGCCCTCCTGCGCCTTCACCGGCGACGTCGAGATCAGCGAGGCGCTCGGCGAAGTCACTCAACTCTACTTCACCAAATCCGCCACTCGAACCGCGCCAATCATCGCCAAACTCCCCGGCATCCACACCGGCCTGCGCAGCCAAACCCTCCGCCTCACAGCAGACCCCAGCAAGCTCCATCTCTTCGCAGAGGGCACCTCATTGCTCTACCGCTGAGCGCCCTAAGGCAGCTTGAGATCAATAATATAAGGATAATGATCCGTCGGCCACTCGCCGCCAAATTTCCGGCGAATAACAACCGGTTCGCTCGCCGCCGTCACACCGCGCGTCCATCCGATATGATCAATGGCCCCAAACAGATTTAGCCCACGATTGAAGTGATAGGTCGCGCCCTCAACCGGCGCAAACGTCACGCCCACATCCTCAAGCGTCTTCAAAATCGGATTGCCCAAGCGCGCATTGAAATCGCCCATCACCAAAACCGTTTGCCCAGCCTCGATCCATGGCGTGATCCGCTCGGCCACCAGATCAATCGACTTCGCCCGATTGCTGCTGCTGCTAAAATCAGTGTGCAGATTAACCACGCGAAACCGCTTGCCTGTGGCCCTTTCCACAAACTCCACCCAACTGGCAAAAGCGGGATAAGACCCATTGAATGTGCGCGAATAGATCACATCAGGCGTCTCTGAAAAGAAAAACCACCCCTGATCCACCATCTTTAGCCGCTCCTTGCGGTAAAGGATCGGCTGGGTGCTGGGGAATTCCTTCGGATCACCTGCCGCCGCAGCAGCGTAACCGGCGTTATTCGCAAGCAGAAAATCCAGCGTCAGGTTCTCTTGGCTCGCCCCGCGCCCGGCAAAACTCTCCATTTCTTGAAACGCCACAAGATCCGCATCAATGAACTGAAACGCCTCGTTCAGCGGCGCCTTGCGTCTCTCCCAATCCGCCCGCGACCATGCGCCAGTGCGCTTGCCCACAATGATGTAATGGACGTTATAGGTTCCCACCCGCAAATCCTCATCCGCGGCCAAAGGCAGCGCCTCCGTGCCAGAATTGCGGTAGATTTGCGTGCACGCCACCAGCATCGCGGCCAAGACAAGCCCCGCCAGCACCTTCAGCGCAATGATTGCCAAGTTGAAAAGCGATCCCATGTTACAATGCCTCCCACAGTTCATCACCCATGACAAGCAGGGCACAAAACTGTGATCATCAACCGCCCTTCCTACACGCGGGCTAACACAGGCATCTTGCACGTATAAAATAAGGCACACGCATTAGTTATGAAGCAATCCGAACCAGATCAGGCATGCCTTGCACCACCGCCGGCACCTCCCGGCGCTTGGCATATTGTTTGACCGGCGGGCCATAACTTTGCAGCGATGCCGCAGGCGGGAAAACGTCGACAATCGTCCGCTTGGTTCCCGGTGGCATCGTCTCCAATATGTACTCGCCGGGGTAAAGCGTCTCAGTCCAAACGCCTTCTGCACAAATAAGCGCGTGGCAAGGCGTCAGGACGTGATAGTAATCAACTTGCGTCAGATCCAAGGCCAGCTGGGCAACGCCGTCCCCCAAAATCTCCGCCAAATGCTTGGCACGCACCAAACGGCCATTCAGCAAAAACGCATGTTGGGGTGACACTGTAATTGCGCGTGAATTGCCCAATGCACCTTCCTTCACTGTAACAGGTTGCAAATGCGGTTTGCGCTCAAGATCGCAGATGCGACGGGCGCCGATCCAGATCACCGGCTGCTCTCCTTGATCTTTGGTCACCAGCAAATCACCGAGCCTGACGTCCTCAATATTGACATAACCCAACGAGGTAAGAACCTGAGTGCCACGCGCAAAGCAGGGCACTGCGCCATTTAGGACGTTTAGGCCAAAATGGCCCGGCGGATCACCGCCATCGAAATCATTGATGGGATAGGTCTCTACGAAAGCCGCGTTGCCATACCCCTCCGGTTCAAAATGGTTGATACCACCATCGGTGATCCCAGCAGTCGCAGCGCTGCCGCCCACTGCGCCATAGTCAATATCCTCGTAAATAAATTCGACACTGAAGTCGCCGCTTCCCAGATCAGCCATAACAATTTGAAAGGAATTTGTCCCCGTCCCGCTGTAAGGCGCAGCGTCCAACCATGTGACTGTAAACGTGCCGCCTGTTGGGTCTAAATCCCAGTAAATGTCGCCGCCTTTTGAAATGTCGATATCGACCCAAAGCGGTGCAATCGCGGGGTCGCCATAGCCTGCAATGCCCACAGGGGTGTAGCCGTGCTCCGTTCCGCTTAGCGTTAGGATGCCGTTCGTGTTGATATTGATCCCTGTATAGGATGATCCATAAAAATCGATCCCACTGCCGCCAAAGACGGATGTGAAATCGACATAGATAGATCCATCATCAAGGTTGCCGGAATCTACACCATTGGCCTTGAAGCTGTTTTCGCCATATCCGGCGGCTCCCCCCAAACTGGAGTTCATCGTTCCCACTGTGCAACTCCAATTTGCAACAAATGACAGGTCGGTAACCGCGCATTGTGAGCAAGTGTTACAACACTCAAACTATTTTAAGGTTAACCCTCTGAGCACCATGTTCTGGGCACCATATTGGGCTCAAAGCGGGCGGGTGACGCAGGGAAGTTCACGGTTTTTGAGGTGCTGGGAGTGTCCATTCAGCATTAACGATCCGTCAACTTTTGGCCCGGATTTTAATCCAAATTTCACGAAATTTGGACGTGCAGTGCAGTGCACACAGCATATGCGTGCCGGATCTGTGCAGCGGGTCGAAACGACCTAAGTCATTGTCTTAAATGTTGAAAAGAGTAGCTTAACCCCGTGTATCTCGAAAGGTTTGCGCAGACATGTCACATACCTTAGCCTTTTGACATGACCCAAGATCCCTTACTTCTCAACTCCATCACCGACGCCCAAGAAAATGCACGCGGCAAGATCGCGGTCTGCGGCTCGCACGGGGGTATGATCGCCGGTTTGCTGGCATCTCAGGCCGGTTTGCGGTCCGTGATTTTGAACGATGCTGGAATTGGCTTTGAAAGCGCCGGGATAGCTGGCGTTCAAGCGCTTGGGACGGTGGGCATGGCAAGTGCCACAGTGAGCTGCATGAGTGCCGAAATAGGTTCGGCCAAGGACATGTTGTTCAATGGTGTGATCAGCTATGCCAATGAAATTGCAGTAGAACTTGGCGTCACAGAGGGTTTGGCGGTGCGCGATGCGGTGCGATTGCTGCTCAAAGCGCCTGAGCCAAGCGGGATGTTGCCCTTCCATGAGGAGCAGCGCTGGGACGAAGTCATAGCGCCGGATTTGTCACCGGTTTTGTGCGTAGATAGTGCATCTTTGATCACGCCCAGCGATGCAGGGCGGCTTATCGTAACGGGCTCCCATGGCGGATTGATCGGCGGGGATCCTGCACGGGCTTGCAAAGCGGCTGCGCGGTTTGTTTGCTTTTCTGATGCAGGGTTTGGCAAGAACAATGTTGGGATCGCACGACTGCCCGCACTCGCAGATCGCGGTATCGCTGCCGTTGCGCTGAATTGCCAGAGCTGTGCAATCGGCGATGCCCGCTCAGCGTTGGAAACCGGGGTGATTTCGGCGGTCAACGACGTCGCAAAAGGCTTGGGCGCAGGTTCCGGGATGCGGCTGCGCGATGTGCTCAAAGCCCTTGGTGGCGCGGCGGTCTAGGTTTGATCATGGTCGCTTGCCTGATTGTGTAAGGAAGTCAAAATCGCACCCGTCTGGTGCCTGCAACACCGTTTTTTCATAAAGGGCGCGGTAACCACGGGAATGGCCACTAGGTGCTTGATGTTGTGCCAACCGTTGAGCGATTTCTTCGTCAGATAGTAGAAGATCAATGCTTTTTTCTTTTATAGACAAGCGGATACGGTCACCCGTGCGCACCGCAGCCAATGGCCCACCGATAGCGGATTCCGGCGATATATGCAGCACAATGGTTCCAAACGCGGTGCCGGACATGCGCGCGTCTGAGATGCGCACCATGTCCTTCACACCCGCTTTTGCTAGCTTTTTGGGAATCGGCAGATACCCAGCCTCCGGCATTCCCGCCGCAATCGGACCCGCTCCTTTTAATACCATGATGTCGCCCTCATTGATGTCGAGATCCGGGTCATCAACACGCTTTGCCATATCGTCCAAACCATCAAAAACCACTGCGCGCGCCGTGGTTTCAAACAGCTCAGGCGTGGCAGCGGCGCGCTTGAAAATCGCACCATTGGGCGCAATATTTCCCTTCAGCGTGATCAGCCCGCCAATCGGAGAAACCGGTTCATCAAAGGGCTGGATAATGCGGCGATCCACCCATTCAGCGGGATTATCAAGCCGCTCCTCTAGGGTTTGACCCAGCACATTGATTGTATCCAGATGCAGCAAATGGCGAATTTCGCGCAGCACCGCACCCACGCCACCAGCAGCAAAAAAGTCCTCCATATAGCCTTCTCCAACCGGTTTAAGATCAACCAAAACAGGGGTTTGGTCGGAAATCTGATTTAGGCGGTTGTTGGAAATCTGTATGCCGAGCCGCCCGGCAACAGCGGTCAAATGCACGATAGCATTGGTGGAGCCGCTAAGTGCCATGAGCACCCGAAAGGCATTTTCGACAGATTTCTCGGTGATGATCTCGCTTGGCAGGATCGGGTTGGCAATCAACTCCACCGCGCGACGCCCGCTATATTCTGCGGCAACCAATCGATCTGCATGGACCGCTGGAATTGCAGCGGAACCGGGCAGGGACATTCCCAGCGTTTCTGCAATGCAAGCCATGGTCGAGGCCGTGCCCATCACCGCACAAGTACCAGCTGTGGTAGCAAGGCGACCTTCAATTTCGTCAACCTCGGCGCGCTTAACTTCACCAGCGCGATACTTGCCCCAAAAGCGGCGACAATCGGTGCAAGCGCCGA
>CAZQMR010000254.1:0-5269 GCA_964594465.1 uncultured Rhodobacterales bacterium | reverse complement strand
ATCGTGCAAAGCTTCGACCGGTGCCGTGCCAAGATCAATCTCAAAGCCCATCCTTTGATCGGTTATAATTGGCCCAGTGATCCGATGAACCGCACCGCGCAAGCCCGCCGCATTTTGCACGCGCCGGGTCTGAAACCACTCGAGATACCAGTTGCGCAAAGGACAAAGCCGCTTCACCTCGCCGCGCGGCAGATCGATCCGCAAGTCGTTCCACGCAAATCGCGACACCGCCACATTGGCCTCGTAGCCTAGCGCAGTCGCCCCCGCTTGAGGGACATGTTGCGGCTGCCAATCGATCAGCTTGCCGGATTTCATCAGTAGGAAATCGCGTCTTTGGGGCAGGTTAAACACCCCGCCACGAAGAATGGCGCCACAATTGTCGCGCAGAACGGGTTCGCTAAAGGGATCCTCACCAAGGGATGCGAGCCGGGTTTGCTCGCCTTGGTATCTGGAAATATAGCTGTCCCTTACGTCCTCAAAGAGGGCGTTGGTAGTTTGGGTCGTCCGAGCCAACGAAAAACTCCAAGTTCAAGCTTAGATGTTAACGCACGCCCAACTGAGCCAAAGCGAGGGCAAGTGGTTCGGGCAGAGGATCGTCGGTTGAAGCGCCTGGGCGCCCATCCGGGGGGGCTTGATCCCCTGCCAAATACCGCCACCCTTGAAAGGGCCGTCGCGGAACGTGCAAAGTTCTTACGATATTAGCATCCAGTATGATGCAACAACGGTCAATTCCATCATCCCCTTTTTGGGGAGATAGGCGTAAAATCTCCTGTCGTGCCTTAATTGCACCATTCATGACCCAGTAAATCGACCCGCCGTCGACCAGCTCGGCCTCGCGTTTGGGCCACATCCGCGTGACATGCACAGGATTGCTCGCTCCGCTTTTGGCCATGCGCTGCGCCTGCCACGTTTCCAGCTGATCAGGGTGCTCGACCCCAACGCAGAGTTTTATCAGGTTCAGCGCAGCGGGCATGAGGTCAATTGGCGGAGCTTGAGGTGGAAGAATCGCATCATTCGGTGCAAGATATAGAGCAAAGGGGGTTGAGACCACATATTCTTGTGTGCTACTTTCGTTCTCCTTCAAGATATAGTGTTGGACCGAAGAATGAGCCAGTTTTCAGCAGAAATTTCCGAGACCATTTGGGACATGAAGTATCGCTTCAAGTCCCCCCAAGGCGCGCCGATTGACGAGAGCGTTGAGGATAGTTGGGCGCGGGTTGCGGGGGCTTTGGCCGAAGTTGAGGGTGATCCGGCCCATTGGACCGGGGTGTTCAAAGACGCCCTGAGCGATTTCAAATTCCTGCCTGCGGGGCGCATTTTGGCGGGCGCGGGCACAGGCCGGAGCGTGACGCTGTTCAATTGTTTCGTCATGGGCACCGTGCCTGACACCATGAGCGGCATTTTCAACAATCTCAAAGAGGCTGCGCTGACGATGCAGCAAGGCGGCGGGATTGGCTATGATTTCTCGACGATTCGCCCCAAGGGCGCGGCAGTTGAGGGTGTGGGCGCGGATGCCTCTGGCCCGCTGAGCTTCATGGACGTCTGGGATGCCATGTGCCGGACGATCATGTCTGCAGGGGCGCGGCGCGGTGCGATGATGGCGACGCTGCGATGCGACCATCCGGATATTGAGGCTTTTATCGCCGCCAAACAGGACGCCGCGCGGCTGCGGATGTTCAACCTATCGGTGCTGGTCACCGATGACTTCATGGATGCGGTCAAGGCGGGGACGGACTGGCCGCTGAGTTTCGGCGGCAAGATCTACAAGACTGTGTCCGCACAGGTCTTGTGGGACGCGATCATGCGCGCGACCTATGATTTCGCCGAGCCGGGGGTGATTTTCATCGACCGGATCAACAAGACCAACAACCTGAGCTACTGCGAGACCATCGCGGCGACGAACCCTTGTGGCGAGCAGCCTCTGCCGCCCTATGGCGCCTGTCTTTTGGGCTCGATCAATCTGGCGCGGCTGGTCAAAGACCCGTTCTCGGACGGCGCAGCGCTAGATCAAGCGGGTCTCGGGCCGCTGGTGGCGACGGCGGTGCGGATGATGGATAACGTGGTGGATGCCTCGCGGTTTCCCCTCGACGAGCAACGCGCCGAGGCCAAAGCCAAGCGGCGTATCGGCCTTGGGGTGACCGGCCTTGCGGATGCACTTTTGATGGTAGGGGTGCGCTACGGCTCGCCCGAGGCGGTTGCGCTGACCCATAAGTGGCTGGGGGCCATCGCCAATGCCGCCTATTTCGCCAGCGCCAATTTGGCGGCGGAAAAGGGTGCGTTCCCGCTGTTTGACGCGGATGAATACGCCAAGACGCCCATGGTCCAGCGTCTTGACCCTGAGGTGCGCGCGGCGATTGCCGAACACGGGCTGCGCAACGCGCTTTTGACCTCGATCGCCCCCACGGGCACGATTTCGCTTTATGCGGGGAACGTCTCCAGCGGGATCGAGCCGGTTTTTGCCTATGCCTACACCCGCAAAGTGCTGCAAAACGACGGCTCACGCGCCGAAGAAGAGGTCGTGGATTACGCGGTGCAGCTGTGGCGCGAGCTAAAAGGCGACGCGCCTTTGCCCGATTATTTCGCCGAAGTGGGCACCCTGACCCCGCAAGAGCATGTCGATATGCAGGCGGCGGCGCAGGAGTGGGTCGATAGCTCGATTTCCAAGACGATCAATGTGCCCGAGGACATCGGTTTTGATGCCTTTAAGGACGTGTACATGGCGGCTTGGGATCAGGGCTGCAAAGGCTGCACGACCTATCGGCCCAACGATGTGACCGGCTCGGTTCTGAGCGTCTCAAGCGATGCGGAAAAGCCGGCCAAGCTGGTGAGCGGTGATACGGCTGATGAGGGCGCCGAGATCGTCTATATCGCCGAGCCCATGGGCCGCCCCCCTGCCCTCGAAGGCATGACCTACAAGCTCAAATGGCCCGAGAGCGAGCACGCGATTTACATCACGCTGAACGATGCCATCGTTGGTGGGCAACGGCGGCCCTTTGAGGTCTTTATCAACTCCAAGAACATGGAGCATTTCGCCTGGACTGTGGCGCTGACGCGGATGATTTCCGCGGTGTTCCGGCGCGGCGGCGATGTGAGCTTTGTGGTCGAAGAACTCAAGGCGGTGTTCGATCCGCGCGGTGGCGCTTGGATGCAGGGGCGCTACGTGCCCTCGATCTTGGCGGCCATTGGCGGTGTGATCGAGCAGCATATGGTGGCGACGGGTTTCTTGGCGGGCGAAGGTCTTGGCCTAAAGACCGACCCCCGCGCGCAAATCGAGCAGACCTCACCGCCATCAACCAAAGGGCCCGCATGCCCGAGTTGCGGTCAGTACACGATGCATATGCAAGAGGGTTGCATGACTTGTTCCAGCTGCGGCCATTCAAAATGCGCTTAGGCCATTAAATGCACATAGCTCGTTTGGCGTGTTGTCTGCCACTTCAAGGACGATAGCTTCCACATCTGCTTCCATGGCGCGTGCCAGAATTACGAGTTCCGGGACATAGATCCGGGCGGCCCCAAGATGTCGCGCCTGCAACAAGGCAGCCAGGGCTATGTCTCTAGCGCTGCTATAACGCCTCTTAGCTCTGCCAGCCCACGCATTCGTCCGATCAACGGGTAGCCGGGCATCATCGGGCGATCTAGGTCACTCAAAAGCGCCTGGCCGTGATCGGGGCGCATCGGGATTTCTGCGTTCACGCAACCCTCGACGCGCCGCCGCGCCTCTTCTGCAAGAAGGGCATTGAGTGTCGCCACCATATCCGTGTCGCCGGAAAGATGCTCGGATTCGTGGAAACTGACGCGGCTACCGTCAACGGGCCCTGCACGCGAAGTGTTGCGCAGGTGGGCGAAATGAATACGCGGTCCCAGACGGGTGATGAAATCAACGGGGTCAAACTCTTCGGCCACGCCAAGGGAGCCTGTGCAAAATGTGGCACCGCTCGCGGATATATCGACCGCATCAAGGATTGCCGCGTAGTCATCTGTCGTTGACATCACACGCGGCAATCCAAGCAGTGGAAATGGCGGATCATCAGGATGGCAACACAGGCGCATGCCAAGCTCGTCGGCCAATGGGACGACTTCGGACAGGAAATCTATGAGGTTTTGCCGAAGCTGAGCAGGCGAAATCGCGGAGTACGTGCCAAGATTTGCGCGCACGTCGTCCAACGTCCAACGGTCATTCGATCCTGGCAAGCCAGCAACGATGTTGGACGCCAAGGCGGATTTAGCGTCATCAGTCATTTGCGATAACCGGTCCAAAGCCGCGTCTTGGATCGCGGCAGAATGCTCTCCTGCTGCTTCTTTACGCTGCAAAATGTGCAAATCGAATATTGCGAAATCAATCAGGTCAAAAGCCATCGTTGTGCCACCACTGGGTAGCCGCCTGGCTAAATCGGTGCGGGTCCAATCAAGGACCGGCATGAAGTTATAGCAGATGACCTTCAGTCCAGCCGCTGCAAGATGGCGAAGGCTGGTCCGCCAAGCTTCGATATGCGCAGCGCAATCGGCGCTTTGGGTTTTGATAGCTTCCGAAACGGGCAGGCTTTCCACGACATCCCAGGTCAGCCCGCTTGGGGCGTCGGGCGCCCCCTCAATCTCGCGCTGCCGCTTGGCGATTTCCTCTGGCGTCCATACCTCACCCGTCGGCACATGATGCAGCGCCGATACGATACCTGCGGCACCAGTCTGGCGTATTTCAGCAATCGATATCTCGTCCGCAGGGCCGAACCAACGCCACGTCTGCCTCATGATTGATGCCGTAGGGTCAGCGTGGAGTCGGTGTCAAAGAGGTGCACCGCCTCGGGCGCAAAGTTCAGCGGCACCTTTTCGCCCTCACGGACTACTGTTTGGCCGGGGTTGTGGACGGTCAACCGCGTCCCATCGCTGAGCGCGCCATAGAGATAGCTGTCAGAGCCGAGTTGTTCGACCGCGCGGACCTCAAGGTGAAGCGCACCGTCTGTCGCTGGCTGCAGTTCATTGGGGCGGATACCAAGCGTCACGGATTGTCCCTTTTGCTGCCCAAAACCCGTGTCCGGCAGGCGCGCCTTTTCACCGGTCTCCAAGGTCAGACGAGTGCGGTCGCTCGTATCCACTTTCCCTTTGAGAAAGTTCATCTTGGGTGAGCCGATGAAACCTGCCACGAACAGGTTGTGGGGGTTGTTGAACAACTCAAGAGGTGCGCCGAATTGCTCCAGTTCACCAAGGCGCAACACGGCGATCTTGTCGGCCATGGTCATGGCTTCAACCTGATCGTGGGTCACGTAGATCATCG
>CAZQMR010000253.1:0-5292 GCA_964594465.1 uncultured Rhodobacterales bacterium | reverse complement strand
ATACTCACTCTCATCGAGCGTCAAATGCTGGATCAGCGGCTCCCCCCAAACCCGTTTGCCCTGTTGCCGCGCGCGCCGGATCGCCTCATGGCTCTCTTCGCAAGACGTATGCACCACATAAAGCGGCACACCCGCCATATCCGCAATCATGATCGCCCGGTTCGTTGCCTCACCCTCAACCTGTGGCGGGCGCGAATAAGCATGAGCCTCCGGCCCCGTATTCCCCTCCGCCAGCAGTTTGGCCGACAGCTCCGCGACCACATCGCCGTTCTCCGCATGCACCATCGCAATGCCGCCAAGCTCCGCCAGCCGGTTAAAGCTCGCATACATCTCGTCGTCATTGACCATCAACGCGCCCTTATAGGCGAGGAAATGCTTGAACGTGTTGATGCCCCGCTCGTTGATCACCGCTGGCATCTCATCAAACACCTGCTCGCCCCACCACGTGACCGCCATATGAAACGAGTAATCACAATTCGCGCGCGTCGACTTATTGTCCCACATCTTCAGCGCATCATGCAGCCCTTGGCCGGGCGAGGGCAGCGCAAAGTCAATCACCATCGTCGTGCCACCCGCGAGCGCAGCCCTAGTCCCACTCTCAAAATCATCCGAGGAGTAAGTCCCCATAAACGGCATCTCCAAATGCGTATGAGGATCAATCCCGCCGGGCATCACATAACACCCGGTCGCATCCAACTGCTCATCCCCGGTGAGGCCCTCCCCAATCTCAACAATAACCCCACCCTCAATCAAGACATCCGCCTTGTAAGTCAGATCATGCGTTACAATAGTGCCGTTTTTGATGACTGTGGTCATAGGAATTCTTTCCTTCCGCTGGGGTGTTCAATTACAAGATTTCTTCGCAGTATGGCGCTACCTTGGTGTTTCGCGTTTCCGATCTTGGCGACTCGAATCCCACTTCCGGGGTGGCTTCGGAGAAAGTTGGCGGCATCGTCTATTTTTGCAAATTTGAAAGCACTTTCATCTTTGTTACCGCCGTCCTTTTTCCAACACTTGTATACCGGAGATGCGTCATGTTTTCCTTTAATGAGCTTCGCAGGTCTGTGGCTGGTGTTGCAGCTAATTCTCATTCGTTCATCCGTTTCTAGATAGTTAAAAGTTACTTTGAACTTTCTATATAGCGAGAACTCATTTTTTTGCTTTGAAGCCTTTGCGGCCTTAAATTTCCTAAGTTTTGCTCGGATAGGGAATGATCCTAATCACCCCACAATCTCCGCCATCTCCAGCACCGCATGCATCAGCACATCCGTACCTGCCGCCGCCCAGTCCTGCGAAATCTCCTCTGCCTCATTATGCGACAGCCCGTCCACACATGGGCACATCACCATCGCCGTCGGCGCCACCCGGTTGATCCAGCAGGCATCATGCCCAGCGCCCGAAATCAGATCCATATGCGAGTAGCCAAGCCGCTCCGCCGCGCCCCGCACAGCCCCCACGCAACCCTCATCAAACGCCACCGGATCAAATCCGCCAACCTTCTCAAAGGCGACCTCCATTCCCATCGCATCCACGATAGCCTGCGCCTCGACCTTAAGCCGCGCCTCCATATCCGAAATTACCGCCAAATCCGGCGAACGAAAATCAACCGTGAACACCGTTTTGCCCGGGATCACATTGCGCGAGTTCGGATAAACATCAATGTGCCCCGCCGCGCCCACCGCATGAGGCGCATGAGACATCGCGATCTCCTCCACCTTTTCTAAAATCCGCGCCATCGCCAGACCCGCATTCTTGCGCATCGGCATCGGCGTCGAACCTGTATGCGCATCGCGCCCAGTCACCGTCACCTCAATCCAGCTCAGCCCCTGCCCGTGCGTCACAACCCCAATATCGCGCCCCTCAGCCTCCAAAATCGGCCCCTGCTCGATATGCAGCTCAAAGAACGCATGCATCTTGCGCGCACCAACTTCCTCGTCCCCACGCCAACCAATTCGCTGCAACTCATCGCCAAACGCCTTGCCCTCAGCATCAACCCGCGCGTAAGCCCAATCCTGAGTATGCAACCCCGCAAAAACCCCAGAGGACAACATCGCCGGCGCATAGCGCGTCCCCTCCTCATTGGTGAAATTCGTCACAACAATCGGATGTTTGGTGCGAATATCCAGATCATTCATCGTGCGCAAAATCTCAAGGCCACCAAGCACGCCGAGCACCCCATCATACTTCCCGCCCGTGGGCTGCGTATCCAGATGCGATCCCACATAAACCGGCAGCGCATCCGGGTCCGTCCCTGCCTTCATAGCAAACATATTGCCCATCTGATCCAGCCCCATCGTGCAGCCCGCCGCCTCGCACCATGTCTGAAACAACGCACGCCCCTCAGCGTCCTCATCCGTCAAAGTCTGGCGATTGTTCCCACCAGCAACACCGGGTCCAATCTTGGCCATCTCCATCAGACTATCCCAAAGCCGATCCGCATTGATCTTCAGGTTCTCACCAATGGCCGCCATGTCATCTCTCCCATGCGCTTCGCTAATTTTGACCAACTGGTCAAAGACAAGCTATCAGAGGCGAGCACCCTGTCAAGGAATTAGCTGACCCCAATTCAACATCACTTTCTAAAAATATCCCCGCCGGAGGCATCCTAACTCTTCAGTAACACTTCGCCCAAAAATTAAGCAAAATTTAAACCTTTTAAGCCGTTCAAACCTGTGCAGTGCAGTACACGCAGCATTTGCGTGCGCGAACTGTGCAACGCTCCACCCACGAAAAACCCCTTTCATATCAAAGCCAACCTGCTCTAAAACCCACCCTCATGAATAAGCCAGAAACACGCATCCAAAAAAAGAACCACGCCGCCATCCTCAGCGCCGGCCTACAGGTGTTCTCTCAATACGGATTTCGCGGGTCCACACTGGATCAAATCGCCGAAGAGGCAGGCCTCTCAAAACCCAATATGCTCTACTATTTCAGCTCCAAAAGCGCGATCTACGTCGCCCTTTTGACCCAGCTGCTCGAGGACTGGCTGGAACCAATCCACCAGATTGACGTGGACGGCGACCCGGTCGAGGAAATTCTCGGTTACGCCAAACGCAAGCTCACCATGAGCCAAAACTTCCCCCGCGAAAGCCGCCTCTTTGCCAACGAAATCATCCAAGGCGCGCCCCAAATCGGCGACCATCTTCGCGGCGATTTGCGCAAAGTCATCAACGATTTGGCGAAGGTGATTAACGGCTGGATCACCGCAGGCCGCATGCGCCCGGTTGATCCCCATCACCTGGTTTTCACCATCTGGTCAACAACCCAGCACTACGCCGATTTCGACGTGCAAGTCCGCGCGATCATTGGCGACGAGGACCCTTTCAAAGGCGCTGAGGCGCATCTGGAAGACATGATCCGCCAGATGCTAACCCCTTAAAAAGACGGCTATTCCGCTGCTACGGCACCCGGATTATTCGGATGCGTCGTCCAGTTGCCATATTCTTTCTCAACAACCTTCCCCGTGCGCGGATCAACCGTCCCCGGCTCTTGGCGCACCATGGTGATACAATTCTCTACCGGGCACACTTCAACGCAAAGGTTGCAAGCCACGCATTCCTCTTCAATCACACTGAATTTGCGATCCGCGCTCATCGCAATCGCCTGATGCGAGGTATCCTCACAAGCAGCAAAGCACCGTCCGCAGCTGATGCAATCTGCCTCAGAAATACTTGCTTTCGTTACATAATTCAGGTTCAGATACTGCCAATCCGTGGTGTTTGGAACCGCCGCTCCCATGAAGTCCTGAATGCTGGCATGTCCCTTTTCGTCCATCCATTGGGAGAGCCCGGAGATCATCTCCTGCACCACCTTAAACCCATAGGTCATCGCCGCCGTGCAGACCTGAACATTACCGCAGCCAAGCGTAATATACTCCGCCGCATCGCGCCATGTCGTCACCCCGCCAATGCCCGAAATTGGCATCCCAGCTGTCTCAGGATCACGCGCAATTTCCGACACCATCGACAGCGCAATCGGCTTCACCGCAGGCCCGCAATAGCCCCCATGTGAGCCCTTACCATCAATTGAGGGCTCCGGGCTCATCGTGTCCAGATTGACTGAAACGATCGAGCTAATCGTGTTGATCAGAGAAACCGCATCCGCACCCCCACGCTTGGCCGCTGCAGCAGGCTTTCGGATGTCCGTGATGTTGGGCGTTAACTTAACAATAACCGGTTTGGAGTAATACTCCTTGCACCAGCGCGTGACCATCTCGATATATTCCGGCACCTGTCCAACAGCCGCGCCCATGCCCCGCTCAGACATCCCATGGGGGCAGCCAAAATTGAGCTCAATGCCATCCGCGCCGGTTGCCTCGACCTTGGGCAGAATTGCTTTCCAAGCCTCTTCTTCGCACGGCACCATGATGGAGACGATGATGGCCCGATCCGGATAATCCTTCTTGACCCGTGTGATCTCTTCCAGATTGATTTCAAGCGAACGGTCCGTGATCAGCTCGATATTGTTGAGCCCCAATACCCGTCGATCCGCCCCATGCACCACGCCATATCTCGGACCGTTTACGTTTACAACGGGCGGCCCTTCTGAGCCAAGCGTCTTCCAAACAACACCACCCCAGCCAGCCTCAAAAGCCCGGCGGACATTGTACTCTTTGTCCGTCGGCGGGGCCGAGGCGAGCCAAAACGGGTTGGGTGATTTGATCCCCAGAAAGTCAGTCGTAAGATCAGCCATCGTCATTTGCTCCCGTTCAGAGTTGCATGAATATCCATCGCCGCATCGCGCCCTTCGGCCACCGCCGTCACGGTCAGATCATCGCCACCGGAGGCACAATCGCCACCGGCCCAAACGCCTGCGCGGCTGGTCCGCCCAGCCCCGCTTACCGCGATCTTGCGCCCCTCAAGGGACAAACCACCATCAGTGGTCAAAACTTGCCCAATGGCACTAAAAACCTGATCTGCCGCCAGCCGCACAGTCTCGCCCGTGCCCGCAAGCTTACCGCCCGCTGAGCTGGTATATTCCAGCTCAACCTCAGCCGCTTTGCCGTTCCCATGAACCGCCTTGGGCTGCACATTGAACATCAGCTTCACCCCATGGGACGCCGCCAAATCCTGCTCATACCGGCTCGCGCTCATCGCCTCGCGATCCCGGCGATAGGCAATCGTCACCGCCTCCGCGCCCAGCAATTTGGACTGAACAGCCGCATCAACAGCCGTCATTCCACCGCCAATCACCACAACATTGCGTCCCACCGGCAGCTTGGAAAGATCACCCGCTTGGCGCAAATCCTCAATGAAAGACACCGCATCCGCAACGCCCCCAAGATCATCGCCC
>CAZQMR010000252.1:0-5333 GCA_964594465.1 uncultured Rhodobacterales bacterium | reverse complement strand
CCAATCGTGCGCCCGTCTTCGGTTACATAGCTTTCAGCCGTATTCACATTCATGTCCTTAACCCCGACCGAGCCGCGCGTGGCAAAGCTCAGATGCCTCCGGCGGAAAAATTTGCAACATATCAGGCATCACTCCGCAGCAATCTTTGCGCTAACCGGAGCCACATCCGCATCGCTGATCTTCAGGGTCGCCGAAATCGAACCTTTGCGCCCGTCCTCATAGGTCACTTCGCTCTCGATAAACACCTCACTGTCGCCAGCATAAAGCGCGTCCACGAGGACCTGATACTTGTCCTCAACGAATTTGCGGCGCACTTTGCGGGTTCGGGTAACTTCGCCATCATCCGCATCAAGCTCTTTGTGCAGAACCAGGAACCGGTGGATCTGACAGCCCGATAGCATCGGATCCTCAGCAACAGATTTGTTCACCTCAGCCACATGCTCAGCCAGTTGCGCCAGCACCTGCGGGTGGCTCGCCAGCTCCATATAGCTTGAATAGGCAATGTTGTTGCGCTCCGCCCAGTTTCCCACTGCCAGCAGATCGATGTTGATGAAGGCAACGCAGCGGTCACGATCTGCGCCAAAGAGCACGGCCTCAAGGATATTGGGGTAGAATTTGAGCTTATTCTCAACGTATTTGGGCGCAAACAGGCTGCCATCGGCCATTTTGCCAACGTCCTTGGCACGGTCAATAATGCGAAGGTGGTTGGAACCGTCTTCGATAAAGCCTGCATCCCCGGTTGCGACCCAGCCTTCTGCGTCCTTGGTCGAGGCGGTGCTTTCCGGGTTTTTGTAATATTCACGGAAGGTGCCGGGCGAGCGATAGAAAACCTCACCACTTTCCGCAATTTTCAGTTCAACGCCCGGTGCTGCAACGCCAACAGTGTCTGCACGCACTTCGCCATCGGGCTGGATCGTGATGTAGACGCTGGCTTCTGTCTGACCGTAAAGCTGCTTTAGATTGATCCCCAGCGAGCGGTAGAACTCAAAGATTTCCGGGCCGATTGCTTCACCAGCCGTATAGCCGACCCGCGTATGGGTCATGCCCATGCGATTGCGGATCGGACCATAGATCAACTTGTCTCCGAGCCAGTATTTGAAGCGGTCCATCGCGCCGACCGACTTGCCGTCCATCAGAGCTGGGCCGACTTTTTTGGCATGGGCAAGAAAGCTGTTGAACATACGCCGCTTAAAGCCGCTTGCGTCCTCCATGCGTACCATCAGCTGTGTGAGCAGGCCCTCAAAGTAGCGCGGCGGGGCAAAGAAGTAGCTCGGGCCAATCTCACGCAGATCGTCCTGCATGGTGTCGGCATTTTCCGGGCAAGCGACGCTAAAGCCGGTCCAGTAAGCCTGTCCAATCGAAAAGATGAAATCTCCGACCCAGGCCATCGGGAGATAGGCCAAAACCGAGTCTTTGTAGGTTAGCTTGTCAAATTCAGCAGAGGCTTGAGAGGCAAAGATGATGTTCTCATTGCTCAGCACAACGCCTTTGGGTTTGCCAGTCGTACCAGAGGTATAAAGCATCACTGCAGTACTATCGCCATCCAGAACGTCGCTGCGCTGCCGCATGATCGGCTCTAGCTTGGATTTGTTTTCAAATCCTAATCTCTGAAGCTCGCGATATCCGGTCAGTTTAGAGTGGTCATATCGGCGCAGGCCTCGCGGATCGAGGTATATCATCTGCTCCAGCACCGGAAGTCGGTCTTGTATTTCAAGGACTTTGTCGACCTGTTCCTGATCTTCAGCAATCACAAAACGCGCGCCGCAATGGTCCAGCACGTAGTGCATTTCTTCGGCGACGCTGTCTTGGTAGATCGGAACGGGCACGGCGCCAGCACATTGCGCGGCGACCATGGACCAATAGAGATAGGGGCGATTTCGCCCAATAATGGCAACGTGATCACCTTCGTTCAGGCCAAGCTCAATCAGGCCCATTGCGAGAGAGTGCACTTCTTGCTGAACCTCGCTCCAGGTCCAACTTTGCCAGATGCCGTATTCTTTTTCACGGTTCGCAGTTTCTGAGGCATACGCCTTGGCATTGCGGTCCAAGAGACGCGGTATTGTATTTAGCTCGCTTGATAGCGAGAAATTTGCTGACACGCGGTGACCTCCCAGTTCGCCGTGATCAATCCTGACGTCACGAAACGCCCGGATGGTGGTGGCCTACTCTTTTTTCATTGCCGCTGTGAGTCAAGGAGCAAACAGTGCTTTGTCCTTCACTTCTTTGCAGGCAATTTGTGAGCGCGACCCCGCTTGATCCGAAAGGCTAGGACAGTTCCAGCGATCTGTAAAGTGAGCAAGACTCATTTTGTAATTTTTCTTGCGCTTTCAATAGCTCTGCGCTACCTGCGCGTCCTTAAACAGCAGTTCAGGACCACTCTATGACCCGTCAGTTGATTCCCGGCATTCTGGCCATGGCCACCATCGTGTTGGCCTCAAACATTCTGGTTCAGTTTCTGTTTGGAAATTGGCTGACCTATGGCGCCTTCACCTATCCGCTGGCGTTTCTTGTAACGGATGTGATGAACCGTCTTTATGGCGCAAATGCTGCCCGGCGCGTTGTCATCGCTGGTTTTGTCGTGGGCATCATTTGCTCGTTGATCGGCACACAAATCATGGGCGAGTTTGGTCCGCTTGTCACAATGCGCATCGCCATCGGGTCCGGCATCGCGTTTTTCGTGGCCCAAATGGTCGACGTTTCGATCTTCAACCGTTTGCGCGGTGGAAATTGGTGGAGCGCGCCGCTTGCCTCAAGCTTGATCGGTTCTGCACTGGATACGGCGATTTTCTTTACAATTGCTTTCTCCGCCGCGCTGACCTTTATCGCGCCATCCGTTGACGTAAGCTGGGCTGGCGAAGCTGTGCCATTGCTTGGCTTTGGGCCTGTTGCGCCGCTTTGGGTCTCGCTCGCAGTTGCGGATTTTGGTGTGAAGCTGGCGTTGGCGTTGATTGCGCTGGTGCCGTTTGCTGCGATTACACGCAAGGCGACTGCTTAAATTTATTGACTTTCAATGTGTTTGGGCCAAACTCATTCTCAGTTTCAACAATTGAAAGGAGGTGATCCAATGTCTCACGAGATTTTGGAGAAATTGGCAGGACAAGCGACGGAGGGTACTGCGTAAGGCAGCCCTTTTGCAGAAGACCTGACGGTCGCGCGACCCAAATGGGCGCATCCTGTCTGGCTTCCAATTCTCAATAGAACACTGGAAAGGCCGCTGGCATATTGCTGGCGGCCTTTCTGCTTTTGGAGTATGACAGCCGCGTTATGATACGGGTGAGCGAAAATATTATCCTGCAAGATTGGGAACTTACGGAGAGCTTCATGCGCTCGTCCGGTCCCGGTGGGCAGAATGTGAACAAAGTTTCCACCGCTGTGGAACTGCGCTTTGAGGCCGAGCGCTCGCCCTCGCTGGCGCCGGATGTGAAGATCCGGTTGCGAAAATTGGCGGGGCGGCGTTGGACTAAGGATGGGGCGATTGTGATTACGGCGGAGGAGCATCGCTCGCAGGCGATGAACCGGGAGCGCGCCGAGGAAAAGCTGGTGGCGCTGATAAAAGCGGCGCTGGAGCGGCCCAAACGACGCATAAAAACGCGCCCGACGCTGGGATCAAAGCGGCGGCGAATGGATGCAAAGACGCAGCGTGGGGCTGTGAAGGCTTTGCGGGGGCGGGTTGTGGATGATTAAACTGTTGGTATTGCTGAGTTATTTCTGAATTACCCCGCTGCACAGATCCGGCACGCATATGCTGTGTGTACTGCACTGCACAGCCAAATCGCGCCGCCCAAAAGCAAAAATTGAGACAATTGTTTAGCGAGAGATTAACGCGATGTTTCTGATAACTGACGCAATCAATATGATCCGAGAGATCCGTGGCATCGGCGGCGCAATCAGCCGCTGGGGTTTCCTACTGAACATTCCGCAACTTTTGGGCGGGCTGATCTTTATCCGAACGCCGGAAGGTCTGGTGGTGCTGGTTTGCGTCATCGCCACACTATTCATTGCTGGGCAAATCCACAAACGGAACCGCTTCTCGCGGCTGATCGGCATCTGCCACTTGCCATGGCTGATCATGCTGCCGTGGCTCTTGATCCGCATGGCAACTATGGAACACGGCTGGGCGCTGACGCTTTGGCTCGCTTACGTTTGCATAACAGTTGCGATCAGTTTGATCTTCGATGTCTGGGATGTTGCGCGGTATTTAAAAGGTGATAAGACTTTTAACTGGGCGAAAATTTCCAGTGAGGGGGAAACATGAAATATGTAACTTGGGTCGCGATGGCGATTGTCACGCTGATCTGTTTGATGGGCGGCGTTATGAAACTGACCGGCAATGAAATGGCCACAACAAGCTTTGCAGTGCTTGGGCTTCCGGCATGGTTCGCGCTTTTTATCGGCGTTTGTGAAGTTGCGGGCGCGCTTGGGTTGTGGCTGCGCCGCACCAGCGTTTTGGCGGCCATCGGCATTGCGATCATTATGGTGGGTGCGATTTACTATCACTTGGTTCACACACCAGTGGCCGAGGCGATCCCGGCTTTGGTCGTGCTGCTGTGCTGTGGTTGGATCATCAAGCGCCGCGGTGGCGGCATCATCGGCTAAGGTCAGACAGCGAGCCGAAACAAATCAACTGAGCCAGTTAAAGAACTGGCTCAGCCTGCAAACACGACGGAACTTTCAGAGCGGAAATCGCGGATATATTCCAGCAAAGCCGCCTCTGAACGCTCCAGCTTTTCGATTTTGCCAAACACCCCAAGATTTGTCCCCACCAGCATGGACACCATTGAGAGGATCGACAAATCCTCCGCTGAAAACCCATCGCGGCGCGGCATGGGGTTGCTGAATTCAATCACGCCATATGGGTGACCATCCAGCTTTAAGGGAACCCCGGCATAGCAACCTTCGGCGCGACCTGAGCGTCGTATCTGGGCCATGTCCTCAACAACACTGAGATCATTGCATGTGCATTGCTCGTCACTTGTTGCCACCCTTTGGGTCAAGAAACGACAACTCAACCAGTTGCGATGCTCCCTTGGATCAAAAGAGCTCAACACATCCACCGCGCCACCGTTGAATTTGACGACCCTAGCTGTGGTCATGTTCAAGGCCGCAGAACTGGCCCGCAACATCTCGTCCAAGCGCTCCTGCACTGTGAGGTCGGGGCACATAAAGGCCGCAGAAATCGACTCGCGCATGGCGTTGTATCGCTGGGTCTTTGCAATTGCTGTCGCGTTTTCGCTCAGCGTGCTGCGCAACAAAATCTCATCATTCACGCATTCGGCCAAGTTCTGGAGGGCCGCGACATCCTCTTTGGTCCAATCGCGCGGCGTGCCTTGAAT
>CAZQMR010000251.1:0-5362 GCA_964594465.1 uncultured Rhodobacterales bacterium | reverse complement strand
ATCTTAACTCCTAAACCAAAATCTTGCCTGTGCAGATCTATGCACGTGCAGGACACGTGCCGTGATCGTGCGTCGCTCAATTCCCCAGCACATCCCGAATTATGTCAACAATATCAACGCAGTCCGCCACATCGAAGGTCAGCGGCACACGCATGTCGCAGGTCGTGCTCAAAACCTCCAAGGTCTGCGGCAATTCCGGCGCTTCGCCCAGATATTGCCAGCTGTCAAACCGCGATGTAAACGCCTTCGGCTCCGCCGCCCCAAACCATTTCAGCTCCACCCCCCGCGCCGCGCAAGCCTCTATAAACATTGGAATATTTTCGACACCCACCGCCTGAAACTGGATCGAAGACCCCACATGAAACTCTCGTGTATCAGGCACCGGCAGCCGCAAGTCGGGGAGCTTAGACAACCCCTCCCAAAGCACATCATACCGCTCATTGAACCGCGCCACATTCTCCTCAATCCGCACCAACTGAGGCCGCAAAATCGCCGCCCGCAAGTTATCCATCCGCGACGACAGGTTCGGCTGCATCAGTCTATTTTGCTCAAAAACCTCCATATCCGGTATCGCCCCATGCCCCGAATACAGCATGTAGGACCCAGACTGAACCACCGCCGCCGCGATCAGTGCCGGATCGTTCGTGGTCAAAAACCCACCTTCGCCGGAATTCAGATGCTTATAGGTCTGCGTCGAAAACGCCGCCAGCGCCCCAAAATTCCCGCTCCGCACGCCATCCCAAGTTGCCCCCATCGTATGCGCACAATCCTCGATCAGCGTGATGCCATGACGCGCGCAAATGTCTGTAATTGCTGACATATTCGCGATATGCCCCCGCATATGGCTCAGCAGAAACACCTTCGCACCAGACGCCACCGCCTTCGCCTCCAGATCGCCCAAATCGGTGTGCCAATTCTGATCAATCTCCACCAGCACCGCCTTGCCACCCACCCCATGAATGGCCCCCGGCACCGGCGCGAGCGTATAGGCGTTCGCAAGCACGGGATCACCCGGTTTCACCCCCGCCACCCGCAGCGCAATCTGGATCGCCGTCCCGCCAGAGGTCGTGGCAAGCGCATAGTCAACCCCTTGATATTGCGCGTATTCTGCCTCCAACAGCGCAGCCTCAGACGTCTCCCCTGCCGCCACATTATAGCGATGCAAACGCCCGCTCTCCAACACCTCCACGGCACGCGCGATTGCGTCCGCTGGGATGGATTCCTGCTGGGTAAAAGGTTTGGTAAAGGTTTTCATGTCAGGCTCTCGCTAAGGTTCTGCACGAACCCTAGCAGCCCAATTCAGCGCCGCATATGCAGATCGCTCACCGTGATCCGGCTTTGCACGTAAGGCTCTTGCGGCGGCGCGTAGTGTAGGTTCGATTTCGCGGCAAGCTTCGCCACGCCACCAACCGCCCGCAAATCCGTTATCACTTCGTTAAGAACTGCGATCAAATCTGAATTTTCGGTTAACGCCGCAAAGCCAATATTGAACCCAATCGGGTGGCGATACTCCGTAAGTACTAGTTTCGTAAGGGAATTTTGGCGCAAGTGAAAATCATAGGCCGGGGTCGAAACCAGCGCTGCCTCGAAGGATCCTCTCTCCATATCCCACAAAAACACCGGCCCCGGATTTGCCGTCACGGCCTTATCCTTCACCGCCTGCCCGCCTTGCGTCAGGGTCAAAGCCCCCGCAAGTGTATCTTCCTGAATGCCAACAACCAGCCCCTCAAGATCCGCTAACCCGCTGAAATTCCTACGTTCCACATCAGGCGCAACAACAATCCCCATCTCGATCCGCGCATAGGGAAAGCTCACATTCACCGGCTGCAAATCGACCGCAAACCCCTTGTGAAACGTATCCGGCTTGCCCAACCAGCGTGGCAAACCCGAGCGTTGCCCATCCCGCGGCCCAAAAGTCCCGTCATAAAGCAAATGCCCCGGCACAATGTCGCAAAGCGGGTAAGACAGCATCGCATAAGTGTCCCGCGTCGGGTCACTTTCTTCCTCCAGCTCACCCTCAAACCAGATGACCTCCAGCTCCAGCTCCGCCGCCTCAGCAACAGCGGCCGCCATCTCGTAGTCAAGCCCAATGCCACCAGCAGAGCGGCGACCCGCCATAGCCCCACCGTTTTGGGGAAGGCACGCCGTCAGTGTGCCCTTAGTGATTGTATTCAAAGCCTTTTTGGCCGGCGAGGCCTCAGTCTTTTTTGGCGGAAACGGCTCCTTGCCACCGCGAGAGGACACATAGGCCCAAACTTGTTCGATCTCTTCGGGGTATAGAATGTCGCCCCAAGCAGGCATGTTGCCTTTGCCGTTCTTGAGCGTATCCACGAAATCATCGTAACGATCCGTAGGGTACTTGCGCAAATCGTAGGAAGAGACCCCGGAATTGACCATGTCGATGCCATGGCACTTCAGGCAAAACTGTTTGTAGACGCCCAGACCTTTATCAATCAGCGCCTCGTCAGCAGCGACTGGCGCTCCACAAAGGAGCGCCAGCGTAAAAGCGAGAAGTGTACGTTTCATTAACATCATTCGATCAACTTGAAGGTCCAAACATTGCCACCAGGCTGAATGTCAGCAAGGCGCTCATCGCCGGAGAAAAGCGCATAAACCGCACCCCCGCCATTCACGATCGTGATGTACTGCTGACCATCCATTTCCCATGTGACTGGCTGGCCAACGATGCCGGACCCGGTCTGATATTCCCAGAGCTTCTCGCCAGTTTCAGCGTTGAATGCCTCAAACTCACCAGTTTGCGCGCCGGTAAAGATCAAGCCACCATCGGTTGCCAGAACACCTGCATTGCGCGGCATGGGTGAGCCTGTCTTCCACTTGGTCGCGCCCGTCATTGGATCAATGGCACGCAAATAGCCGCGATCGCCGTTGTCCTTAGGGAAATCCCATGAGAATTCTGCGCCAAAGTAGAACACACCCGCACGATATTGTGGCTCAACCGCTTTGTAGTTCATGCCAAAATTGATGGTATTGGCAAAAGCGGTCTTTGTGTTGGGGTTATAGGCCATAGGCGCCCAATTTTTACCACCAAAGGCAGAGGGCCAATAGGTGACCTCCTCGCCAGAGCGGGCTTTGTCTGCCAGCGCGGTCTCGTTGGGGCGGCCCGTTTCCAGATTGATGCTATCGGCCCAATCCACACGCTCCACAAACTTGCTCGCAGCGATCAGCTTGCCGGTCTCCCGGTTCATCACGTAAAAGAAGCCGTTCCGGTTCGCTTGGATCAGCGCTTTTTGGCCCTCAAACTCGGTTAGAACCAGCTCATTCACACCATCATAGTCAAACGGATCGTTGGGCGTGAATTGGTAATGCCACTTTATGTCACCGGTTTTAGGATCAAGGGCGAGCACGGAATTGGTATACAGATTGTCGCCCGGGCGAATGCCCGCATTCCAAGACGCCGGATTGCCCACGCCCCAGTAAACCGTGTTGAGGTCTGGGTCATAGGTGCCGGTCAGCCAAGCTGGGCCACCACCGCGCTTCCAAGCATCGCCACCGTCTTCCCAGGTCTCATTGCCCGGCTCACCCGGCGCTGGAATGGTGTAGCGGCGCCAAAGACGCTCACCCGTGTCGGGGTCATAGCCTTCGATGTAGCCACGAATGCCATATTCGCCACCCGAGATGCCAACGATCACTACGCCGTCTGCAACCAGCGGCGCGACGGTCATGGAGTAGCCCGCGCGGAAATCGATGGAATTGGTAGTCCACAGAACCTCGCCCGTTTCCTGATCAAGCGCTTGCACATTGGCATCAAGCGTCGTGCGGAACAGTTTGCCATCAAGCATAGCAGCGCCACGGTTCACAATACCACAGCACGCCGCACGCGGCGTTTCGGCTGGGTATTCTACGGCCGTGCGCCAAAGCTGCTTGCCGTTCTTGGGGTCAATTGCGACAGTCGCGTTATGCGTGGTGACGAACATCTTGCCATTGCGCAACAGCGGGTAACTTTCCTGACCGCGATTGTCATTGAGCGAGTAGGTCCAAGCAGGCACCAAACGTTTGACAGTGTCCGTATTGATGCTGTTGAGCGATGAGTGGCGGGTTTGGCTATAGCTTCCGCCGTAATTCAGAATGTCGCCGGGTGTGTTGGCGTCGTTTGCAAGATCGGCGAGTGATTGTGCATTTGCCGTGCTTGTCGCCATGGTGGCAAACAGTGCAGCGGCAGCAAGTGAAGTGAACTTCATCTCTTCCTCCCAGAATGTGGACATGATTGCGATTGCTGGTCAGCAGCCCCCATGTTTTTGCATTATTTTTGCGGCGCTTGGTTTAGATCAGCGCAACTAAAGTCAGAGTAAGGTCGGAGAGGTTCCTGTCAAGCGTGCGAACAAAAGTGCCGGACTGCGCTGCCATAGTTGCGCCAGATCGTGTAGTTAAAACGGTGATACCCGGATGTGGCATAAATGTCTGATAATCGTTTTTTATGCCATAATCGATCCCGATTTACACGAATGCAACTGAAGTAATCTATATTTTGGCATAATTGCCCCTTGTGAGATGTCATTAATGCCGCATAAGCAGCGGCAAGTATCAATTTAGTGAGTCGGAGACACCCCATGACCGCAACCAACACCGCCCCAATTCAAGAGCTTTATGTCTCAAATGAAAGCGCTGCCAAGCTCAAGCTTGAAGCCGCCGACATGCCTAGCTGGGACCTGACACCGCGCCAGATTTGCGATCTTGAGCTGTTGATGAACGGTGGTTTTGCGCCGCTGCGTGGCTTCATGAACGAAGCAGACTACGACAGTGTAGTTGAAAACATGCGCACAGCGGATGGCAGCCTTTGGCCAATGCCAATCACTTTAGACGTCAATGAGGACTTCGCGGCCGGTCTTGAAATCGGTCAGGATATTGCGCTGCGCGACCAAGAGGGCGTTATCCTTGCGATCCTGTCCGTGACTGACAGCTGGAAACCAAACAAAGCAGTTGAAGCTGAAAAGGTGTTCGGCGCTGACGATCTAGCGCATCCTGCGGTCAACTATTTGCACAACCATGCAGGCGCTGTTTACCTCGGCGGCCCAATCACGGGCATTCAGCAGCCGGTCCATTACGATTTCCGCGCACGTCGCGACACGCCAAACGAAATGCGTGCCTATTTCCGCAAGCTGGGCTGGCGCAAAGTTGTTGCGTTTCAAACGCGCAACCCACTGCACCGCGCCCATCAGGAACTGACCTTCCGCGCCGCAAAAGAAGCGCAAGCGAACCTCTTGATCCACCCGATTGTTGGCATGACCAAGCCGGGTGACATTGATCACTTCACACGTGTGCGCTGCTACGAGGCGGTTCTGGATCAGTACCCTGCCTCCACCACCTCCATGAGCCTGCTCAATCTGGCCATGCGCATGGCTGG
>CAZQMR010000250.1:0-5369 GCA_964594465.1 uncultured Rhodobacterales bacterium | reverse complement strand
GTATTCTGACCTTGCCGCATATCGCGGATATCGAAGCGTTGATGTTGGTCAAAACCGTCAAAGACGACACGAGCCTGCCGATATGAGCGATTTGGACGACATGGACCGTACAATCTTGCGCGAGCTCCTACGCGATGGCTCACTCGGGGCCAAAGCGCTGGGTGATCTCGTAGGCCTGTCGCAACCCGCAGCATGGCGGCGCGTCAAGCGGCTGGAAGAGGCGGGGATCATCACGGGGCGCCGGGTGCGGCTGGATCCAGAAAAACTGGGCTTTGAGGTCGCCGTCTTCCTTGGTGTCAAACTTGCCACAAAGGGGCGCGTCTCGTTGGAGGATTTCGAGCGCGCCGTGGTCGCCATTCCCGAGGTCCAGCTGGTGCAACATGTCCTCGGGCTTTACGATTACCGCCTAAAAGTCGTCGCCCGCTCGCTCTCAGATTTTGAGCGCGTCCTGCGCCGCCGCATCATGACGCTTCCCGGTGTTGGCGAGGTTGAGGCCAATGTTATCCTGACCGAAGAGAAAACCGCCGGTCCCTTATTTGGAGCCACTTAATGGCAAATGCCCATGTCAAAGCCAGCAAATTCATGAGCCATGTGTTGCGCCACGCACCTGATCGCATCGGTATTGATCTGGACGGGCAGGGCTGGGCGGACTTGACAGAGCTTGTTGAGAAATCCCAAGGGCGCCTAACCCATGCGCTCGTTCTGGAGACCATCGAACTGGACGAAAAGCAACGCTACGCTTTGTCAACGGATGGGCAGAATGTGCGCGCCAATCAAGGCCATTCCATCAAGATCGACCTTGGTCTCTCCCCTGTTGATCCACCCAAAACCCTCTTTCACGGCACTGCCGACCGCTTCATCGACAGCATTCTTGCCGATGGCCTCAAACCCGGATCGCGCCTGCAGGTCCATCTGTCGCAAGACCACGACACGGCGGTAAAAGTCGGCACGCGGCATGGCAACCCAGTTGTGCTTTTGGTTGCAGCCGCACAAATGCAGGCGGATGGCTTACAATTCTTTCAAGCAGATAACGGCGTGTGGCTCACGGATCATGTTCCAAGCAAATACCTTACTCTGGCTGCAAGCTAATGGCACTTCGCGTGGCCCCGTGCTATCGCAACAAAAACCAAACCACGGGCACGAGGCATGAGCGCTGCAGACCTGACATTAACCGCAGGATATAGGCGGCTCTGGCGCGATTGGCTGCGTCCCCATTGGCGCGTGCTGCTGCTTTCCTTTGCGCTTATGGCCGTGGTTGCCATCGCCTCAGGCGCTTACGCCAAATTCATCCAATACTTGATCCAAGCCTTTGAGGGCGATGATCTCGGCTTCCTTGCATGGTCCCCCGTTCTAATCATCCTGCTCACCTGCCTCAAAGGTGCCGCCCAATATGGCCACATCGTGCTGACCAACAAAGTGCTCGCGCAGGTCGAGGCGGATCTGCAGGGCAAGATGTTCGCAAGCCTCATCCACGCCGATATGGCTCGTCTGCAAACCGAAGCGCCAGCCTCGCTTGCCGCCCGCTTTTCCGCTGACATCCTGCTGGTGCGCGATGCTCTCAAGGAGATGCTTACCGGCGTCGCCGCCGTGCTAATCGTGATCGCCGCATTCGCCGTCATGCTCAGCATCGACACGCCCATGACCCTCGGTCTGATCCTTGTCTTTGCCATCGCTTTTTGGCCGCTTAACGTGATCGGCAGCCGCTTGCGCGTGATCTCGCGTGATACCCAAGAAGAGATCGCCGACATGACCGGCCGGGTCCATGAGGGCCTCGCCGCCATTCGTCTCGTGCGCACGTACCGCCTAGAGGACCGCCTCGCGGGATCCGCAGGGCAAGCCTTTGAGCGGCTGCGCGCCCTCAAGGTCAAGGCTATGAACTGGCAAGGGCGCATGGAGCCGTTGATGGAGGTTGTCGGCGGTGTCGCACTCGCGGGCCTGCTTGGACTTGTTGGCTGGCGCATGTCCAGTGGTGCGGCCTCGCTGGCGGAGTTTATGGGGCTGCTCACTGGCCTCGCCGTCGCCTCGCAGCCCGCGCGCAAGATCGGCAATGTTTATGCGCTGGCCGAGCAGGGGCTTGCAGCGCTGCATCGGATTTATGCCCTTTTTGATGCACAAAACCAAATCACCGATGCCCCGGATGCAAAAGCAATAGAGCACGCGCACGGCGAGATTGACTTCCAAGATGTGAGCTTCGATTACCCCGATGGCACCCGTGCCCTCAGCAACATCTCCCTAAAGATCGAGCCGGGCCAAAAGGTTGCGTTTGTAGGGCGATCTGGCGCGGGTAAGTCGAGCATATACAACCTGTTACCGCGCCTATTTGATGCAACACATGGAGCGGTCACGCTTGACGGGCAGGACGTGCGCAGTCTAACGATTGCCTCGCTCAGAAACCAAATTGCAGTGGTTTCCCAAGACACGCTGATCATGGCCGGAACCGTCGCGGAAAACATCGGCTTTGGCCGCGCTGACGCGACCCGCGACCAGATTGAAGCCGCCGCAACAGACGCCGCCGCCCATGGCTTTATCACCGCGCTCCCGCAAGGCTATGACACACATACCGGCCCCGGCGGCGCAGTCTTTTCCGGCGGCGAGCGCCAGCGCATCTCCATTGCCCGCGCCATCCTGCGCAACGCGCCGGTGCTGATGCTCGACGAGCCCACTTCCGCCCTAGATGCCGAATCCGAGGCCGCGATCAAAGCCGCGCTCGACCGCCTGACCTCGCAAAGAACCACCCTGATCATCGCCCATCGTCTCGCGACAATCCTAGATGCAGACAAAATCGTGGTGATGGATGAGGGGCGCATCATCGACACCGGCACCCATGCCGAACTGCTCGCACGCGGCGGCCTTTACGGCGAGCTTTACGCGCTTCAATTCGAAGGGTCGTAATCGCCCATCAAACGCGCCACGGGCACGCCACATTTAAACCGCACCAAGCGCCACAGGTTCCGCGCACCTTGGCTCAGCCATCCGGCTTCCAAGTAACGATCCGCGCCAGTCACGGCGACGGCATCCAGCGCCACAAGCTGACCCCGAAGCCGCCCGGCCAGATCTACATCTTCCATCAGCGGCATATCCGAAAATCCACCAACCCGGTCATACAATTCCCGCGAAATCAGCAGCCCCTGATCCCCGTAGGGCAGTCCAAACACCCGCGCGCGCAACCGCACCCAAGCCTCAACAATGCGTGGGGCAAATCCATCCGCATCAAAACGCAGCCGAAAATATCCAGCCTTGCGCTGCCCGCTCAGATGTTGGCGCACCTCGTTGGCCCAAGTCTCGCTCAGCACTGTGTCACTGTGCAAAAACAGCAGCCAGTCGCCCCGTGCCGCATCAGCTCCCCGCGCAAGCTGCCCACCACGGCCCCGCGGCCCGCTGATCCAAGTCGCGCCGACCTCCTCAGCGATTTCCTCGGTTGCATCACTGGAGCCCCCATCGCTCACCACCAACTCGCGGATCAGCCCCATGTCCAAACCCGGCTTCAACGCGCCCAAAACCGGGCCAAGGCGATCGGCGGCATTCAGCGTTGGCATGACAATGGAAAGTTGGGCGCGCATCATTCAGGTCTTTGTTCGGGCAGCTTGACGCTCTATATGTGGCGCGGAGCAGAAAAGGAATACAAAGATGATGCGTGGCATAATCCTGAAAGACCGCAGCCTTCTGCGCCTCAGCGGTGCTGACGTGCGCGACTTCCTGCAAGGCCTGATCAGCATGGATATCAGCGGCGCAGATGACGGCGTGATCTATGCGGCATTGCTCAGTCCACAAGGCAAATACTTGTTTGATTTCTTCGTGTTGCGCGATGGTGCTGATTATTTGATCGATGTAAAATCCGAGCGCGCACCAGCGCTTGCACAGCGCCTCACGCTCTACAAACTTCGCGCCGATGTCACCATCAGCAGCGCTGATATGACCGTGGCCCAAATCCTAGAAAACGCTCCAGAGGCTGCCTTCAAAGACCCCAGAAACCCCGCGCTTGGCAACCGACTTTATACCGAGCAAGCCCCGGACCTCACCGAAGTCCCTCACGCAGAATTCGAACATTTGCGCATTTCACACGCCATCCCAGAAACCGGCCTCGAACTCATCCCAGAGGAAACCTTCATCCTTGAGGCAGGCTTTGAGGAGCTCAGCGGCGTCGATTTCCGCAAAGGTTGTTATGTCGGCCAAGAAGTAACCGCCCGCATGAAGCACAAAACCGAACTGCGCAAAGGTCTCGCCAAAGTTGCCATCAGCGGCACCGCTCCCGCACCGGGCACTCCCATCACCGCAGGCGACAAACCCGCAGGCACGCTCTTTTCAAGCTCAGGCGATATCGGGCTCGCACATCTGCGCTTTGATCGGGCCAAGGGAGAGATGCAAGCGGGCGAGGCCACGCTCAAACTCTACGACGTGCCCTCAGGCTGACACACAATCGGCACGTCCGTGATCTCGCTCACGTCCTGTACATTGCCAAAATTGAAATCCCCATCCGCCTCAGCCGCGATCACGATGATGCCGCGCCCGTCTTGGCGATGGTGGAAACAGGCCGGCAGCAAGTCTTCCCAGTAAAAGCAAAACAGACCTTGGGTAAACGCCCAAGTCCCATCCAAACACGTGCCATCCGCATGGCGAAACGCAGCACGGTTCGAGTTCGGGTGGTAATGCTCAGTGCCAAACAGCGTGCCATTGCGCAGGTAGGTTACCGTACGCCCTGCTGTCATCTGCTGCCAAACCTCCGGCGAGATATCCGTCGCGTTCAGCACGCGCGAAATGCTGCCGGGATCGGGCAGGCCGGAATTTTGTGCGCCAACGGGCAGGGGCGCAAGGATTGCAGATAAAGCAAGCGCGGGGAGGAACGTGTTTCGAAACATGGGTGAAAGAGTGGCCATCAATCGCGTAAATTCAAGGTGAAAAAGCCTCAAAAAACCCAATTGGCTCGCGATTGCCAGAAAACTCACCTCTTCCATCTTTGCCCGCTCACGGTTAACTGAAATGAAAGCCCGTGGTTAGAGGCGTGAAGTGAGGCCCACAGATGTCGTTTTTCAAAAAGCTCAAAGATCGATTGTTCAAATCTTCCTCCAAGCTTGAGGAAGGTCTTGATGCCATTGTCGATGATGGTGGCGTTGAAGAAGTGGCAGAACTGGAAGCGCCAGTTGAGGCTCCTGCTAAGGAGGTTGTGGTTGACGAACTGGTTGTTCAGGCGGAGCCAATTCCCGAACCCGAACCCGAACCCGAACCCGAACCCGAACCCGAACCCGAACCGGTTGCCGTGATCGAGGAACCGGCTCAAGAGTTCATTGAACCTGTAGCTGAGGTCGTCGAACCGACTCCTGAGCCTGAGCCTGAGCCTGAGCCTGAGCCTGAGCCTGAGCCTGAGCCTGAGC
>CAZQMR010000249.1:0-5424 GCA_964594465.1 uncultured Rhodobacterales bacterium | reverse complement strand
TGCCATGGTACTCGATCTCTATGGCCGCCTGCCTGCGGTTCGGATCACCGATCTGCTGCAGGAAGTGGATGACGATATCGGATTTACTGAAGCCTTCACCCATTTGCGCACCGGCGTTCCCTGCAAGGATCGCATCGGGCTGCTGAACGTGCTGTTAGCGGAGGGGCTGAACCTTGGCCTGAGCAAAATGGCCGAGGCGACAAGCTCGTACGACTATTTCCAGCTCTCACGTCTGTCGCGCTGGCATATCGAAAGCGACGCCATCAACCGAGCGCTCACCATAGTGATCGCTGCGCAGTCAGAATTGCCGATGACGCGACACTGGGGCAGCGGCGTCACCGCTTCCAGCGACAGGCAATTCTTCTCTGCAGCACGGCAGGGCGAGGCCATGAATCTCATCAATGCCAAATACGGCTCCGAGCCAGGGCTGAAAAGCCTACACCCATGTGTCCTATCAGTTCGGACCGTTCGCGACCCAGAACATCCCGGCGACCGTGAGCGAGGCTCCCTACGTCTTGGATGGTTTTCTGATGAACGAGGTTGGCTGGAAAATCAAAGAAAAGTACGCTGACACTGGCAGCTTCACTGATCATGTCTTCGCCGTCACCGCACTGCTGTCGTATCGGTTCATTCCTCGCATCCGCGACCTGCCATCCAAGCGGCTCTACCTTTTCGACCCCGCAGTTGCGCCGAATGAACTGCGTCGAGTGATCGGCGGCAAAGTCAAAGAAAAACTGATCGTCGAGAATTGGCCGGACGTCTTCCGCGCTGTCGCCACTATGGCGGCGGGCATCATGCTACCAAGTCAACTCTTGCGGAAGTTTGCGTCATATCCGCGACAGCATGAGCTCGCCCTGGCGCTTCGAGAGATCGGACGGATAGAGCGCACGCTGTTCATTATCGACTGGCTGCTCGATGCTGATATGCAGCGACGTGCCAATGTTGGTCTGAATAAGGGAGAAGCGCACCATGCCTTGAAAAACGCCTTGCGCATTGGCCGCCAGGGTGAAATCCGCGATAGAACCGCCGAGGGACAACATTACCGCATGGCAGGTCTCAACCTGTTGGCCGTCATATTCATATTTTGGAACACCATGCATCTCGGCCACGCAGTCGCCGCCAGAAAACGGGCCGGTTTCGACTGTTCACCAGAACTCCTGACGCACATCTCACCGCTTGGATGGGCGCATATCCTGCTCACGGGCGAATACAGGTGGAAAAATCGATGACATCAGGCCTTAAGGTGTCATTCTGCCCCTGCCGGAACAGACCCCATCTGGACAGCCAAACCCAAACGGTTGGATTGTCCACGACGTTTAAAAACTTCCTCGAGTTTTTCAGCGGAGAGCGTGAAATGCAACTCAATTTCAAACTCAGACAGATCAACACCTTGTCTGTGCTTGCCCAAACGCCGGAACTCAAGTGCTTGCTTCAAGGAATTTCTCTGACTTTTTGGCGCAAACAACGCCCGAGAAAAGTCAGCTTTTTAAAGTATTGATTTTAAAAAATATTTAAAAAATTCGACACAAATCAAACATAGTTTAAGGACAAAAACAATAACTGTCTTAGCGTGCATCTATGCACCTAAAACACGATAACCCCAGACTGATTGACAGCGTGCAAGCGACTGCGGGTTTGGATTTGGGCGAGGTCACGGCGGAAGAGCTTGCTCTGTCGATCCTGGCGCAGCTGGTCAAGGCGCGGCGTTCGGATGTGAGCGAGAGCGATACTTGATGTTGTGACGTGCGGTTAAAGCCCGGTCAGGCGGTCGCTTAGATAATCGCCAGTCAGGGTATAGTGCCGCGTGAGGCAGAGTGCAGCCTCATCCGCCTTGCCAGACACAGCCGCTTCTAAAATCTGAGCATGTTCTGCGGCAACATCGCGCTTGTGATAGCGCGGTTCTTTTGCAGCCAGATAGCGATAGCGGATGTTGAGGTCATAAAGCTGCTCACAAAACCGCAGTAAGATCGCCGAAGGGGCGTTGGACAAGAGCGCCTGGTGAAAGCTGCGGTGGGTCTTCTCAAAATCTGAGATTTGCCCAGTTTCGGCGGCCTTCTTCATGTGGTGATGGGTCAGAACCAGCCGTTCCTCCCAGTCCTGACTGGCGTTGGCCATGGACTGGCGCAGCGCCATTTCCTCAAGACTGCACCGCAATGCCAGGATCTCTTGAAAATTTGCGAGGCTGGCAGGGGCGGCGCGAAATCCGCGCTGATCAAGCCGCTCTACCAGCATGTCTGAGGTAAGCAGGCTGAGGGCTTCGCGCACGGGCGAGGCCCCTGTTTCCAAGGTTTTGCAAAGCTGTTCGATCTTGAGCTTTTCGCCCGCGCGCAGCTCGCCCAGCAGGATCATTTCGCGCAGCGTTTCATAGGCCATGCGCGTGGCGGAGGTTTCTTTGCCTGCGGGTTTTTGCATCACGCTCATGGCGATTGGTTTTCCAGTTTAACTGACGTCGACATATTTTGTGGACAGGCCAATGTTCATAGTAATCGAGCCCTCGTTTATCAGCCAACGGCGCAGTGTAAAACTGCGCGCACCACTTTGGTGCATAGGGTCAGCGGCGGCGAGCGCCTTGGCGCTTTCAAGACTGTCGGCGCGGTAGATGATCATGCCCATTCCGGCCATTTCTTCGCCGGTTTCATCTGACATCGGGCCAGCAAACGCCAATGCGCCTTTGGCCTCTAGCTCGGCCTGATAGGCCAAATGAGCGGGAAGAGCGGCTTTCACGTCCTCTGGCGCTTTGGCGGGTGTGCTCTGCACGACGAACAGCTCAAGAGCCAGCGCGCCACGGCTTTTGGCCTCTGCCTTATAGTCCTGCCATTTCATCACATGCGCTCCATCAAAAAAATCGATATTTATTGACAGCAGTAAAGATTGTCGGCAGTAATTTGTCAAATCTCAAGGAGAGCGCATATGAAATTTTTGGTTGGATTGGCGAATGGTGGCCCTGCTGTTTTCGCTGTGAAGGGTGATTCAGCGATTAATCTGTCTGACCTTGATGCGGCGGTGGGCTCTGATCTGATGGGGTTGATCAATGATCTGAGCCTCATGTCTTCGCTGGAACGTAAAATGGCAGACGCGCCGAGTGTTCCGGTTGCGTCAGTTGTACCTGCATTGCCGGTTACGCGACCTGAGACGATTATCTGTCTTGGTTTGAATTACACGGATCACATCAAGGAAGGCGGCTACGATATTCCTGACTACCCGGCCTTTTTCATGCGTGGCAAAAATTCGATCATGGCAGCAGGGGCACCGCTTGTGCGGCCCACATGCTCAGATCAGTTGGATTATGAGGCGGAGCTGATGGTGATCATCGGAACCGGTGGGCGGCATATTTCTGAAGCCGACGCATTGGATCATGTGTTTGGCTACACGGTGTTCAATGACGGTTCGGTGCGGGATTATCAGCGCAAGACGCATCAATGGACGCCAGGCAAAAACTTCGACAACACAGGCGCGATTGGCCCCTTTGTCGTGACACCCGATGAAGTGCCCGCTGGCGCGAGTGGTTTGAAGATCGAAAGCCGGGTGGGCGATGAGATTTTGCAGTCGTCAAACACTGGCAACATGATTTGGCCAGCGGCGCGTGCGATTTCGATCATTTCGGAATATACGACACTTGAGCCGGGTGATCACATTGCGCTGGGAACACCGCCGGGCGTGGGCCATGCCAAAAAACCGAACCCGCGTTGGCTGAAACCTGGCGAGGTGATTGATATTGAGATCGAAGGGATCGGCATTTGCTCGAACCCGATTGTGGACGAGGTGGAGTTCAACAAAGGAGTTGCCGCAGAATGAGTGGCGATAACCTACGTGCCCAAGCTCAGGAGGATTTTCGCAATCTGCATGGCCGGATTGACCGGCTTTCGCAGGATGCGATTGATTTGATCCTGCGCGGCGCGCGCTCGCATTATGCTTGGACGGATAAGCCGGTTTCCGATGCGATGCTTCAAGAGATTTACGAGATCACGATAAACGGCGCGACCTCAATGAACACGCTTCCAGCGCGGTTCGTTTTTGTTAAATCGGCGGAGGGGAAAGAGCGGCTCACAAAGGCGCTGAAACCTGCGAATGTGGCAAAGATGATGGGCGCGCCTGTGACGGCGATCATCGCCCATGATCTTGAGTTCTGGAAAGAGTTGCCCTTCACATTCCCGCATGAGGACCGACGCCACTTCTTTGAAGGCAAAGATCAGATGATCGCGGACACTGCGTTTCGAAATGGGACGCTGCAGGGCGCGTATTTTATGATTGCCGCGCGCGCGGTTGGTCTGGATGTGGGCGCGATGTCTGGTTTCTCCAACGCGGATGTCGATGCGGAGTTCTTTGCAGGCACGTCGCTGCGGTCCAATTTCTTGTGCAATATTGGCTATGCAGATGAGACGGCGCTGTTCCAAAAACTGCCACGCTTTGGGTTCGACAAGGCGTGCAGCTATGCGTGAGAAAGGTGCCAAATGGCCGTAAAAATGAAACCTGTTGTCACCTATCGTGCGACAGCAGACTGCCCAAGTCATTCACGCACTGAGATCCCGATCAGGGATCTGACCGTGACAATTGACGAACCGGTAGAGCGGGGCGGCACCAATCTTGGGGCCTCGCCTACAGAGCTGGCAATGTCTTCGCTGATCGGGTGTACCAATGTGATCGGCCATAAGAATGCCGCGCGCCTAGGCATTGATCTTGGCGCCGTCACGATAGATGCGCAGGCGCAGTTTGATCGGCGCGGCGTCCTAATGCAGGAGGAGGTTGATGTACCGTTTCCGTCCATCACCTTGACTGTAAATTGCACGACATCTGCCAGCCAGGAAGAGCTGGATCAGGTTGCGCAAGAGACGGCCAAATACTGCGCGATCTCAAAGCTGTTTGAGGCCGCAGGAACAGACCTGACAATCAATTGGGTCAAAACGAACTGAGACACATCTTTGGGAGGAGATAGAACATGAAATTCAAGAAAATAGCCGCATTGGGCGTCGCACTCGCAGCACTAGGGTCGCTTCAAGCCACAGCGCAGGAGCGTATTTCAGCCGTTGTCATTGATGGCTACCCCGCGCGTGCGCTTTGGGTCAAAGAGTTCACCAACTTCTTCATTCCAGAAGTTGATCGCCGCCTTGCTGAAAGCGGCAATTACGCGATGAACTGGCAGGAAAACTATGGCGGTTCGATTGTGAAGCCCAAAGGCGTGCTCGAAGGCGTTCAGCTTGGGCTTGGCGATATCGGCATTGTCACCACGATCTTCCATTCCTCTAAGCTGCCAAGCCAAGGTATTTCCGGCTCAACACCGTTTGTGGCGTCTGATGCCCGTGCGGTTGCCAAAGCTGTGGATGAAATTGCCCGTGAATTCCCAGCGATGAACAATGAGTTTGCCGCGCAAAACCAAGTCTACCTCGCCACTGGCGTTGTGCTCGATACCTATCAGGTGTTCTGCAC
>CAZQMR010000248.1:0-5443 GCA_964594465.1 uncultured Rhodobacterales bacterium | reverse complement strand
TGGAGTCCTTTACGCAACCGCGCCCGAATTTGATCCGCTGAGCAAAAACCAGCTATTTTTGTTGGACCGTGATGGTTCCAGGCAGATTGAAGTTGATGTGGGCATTTTGCAAAAAGTGGTGCCGCTTAATACGCGAACTTGCTTTGTCCAGGGCAGCGACGGTTATGCATTGGTTGACCTGAAACTCGAGAAACCAGTTTGGACGCAGCCCGGCACGATCAGGTTAATCGGTCCTGAGGCTGTGGCGCAAACGCCAAGTGGGCGCAGGATAGTCCTGCTCACCGGAGACCGAACAGGGTCAGATGCACTTTACCGATGGACTGTCAGTGTTCTGGAGACACAAAGCGGCAAAGGCCTGGCACAGCTTGCCATTAAGGGCGAGCATCCCGGTGTTGCGGATGAAGTTTTTGCCAGCATCACAGAAGAAAGTGCTGTGATCAAAATAGGCGATGCGCTTCGCAAAATAGAATTTGAAGGTTAAGCGAACTTTTTTTCGCGCATCGATTTTTAAAAGCAATTTTTAGCACGAGAGGAACACTCCCATGCAGAATATTTCTAAGCGCCTTTTGGCAGGCACACTTGGTCTCGCGACCGGATTTTCCATCGCATCAGCCGCCTTTGCAGCCCCCAATGAACCCAGCACGTTCCGAGCATTCCCGCGGTATGATGCTGCAATCACCATACAATTGACCTGGCAAGACAACGCAAATGACGAGGACAATTTTGAAATTCAGCGCCGTGAAGTTGGGGGGACTTTTTCGTTTCTGACTTCGGTTGGCCCGAATGTAACAGCGTTTGAGGATACCTCTGCGGCGACCAACACCGAATGGGAGTATCGCATAAGGGCACGGTCTGCAGTCGACGGGAATTCTGCTTGGGTTGGGCCCTCAACTCGGATGAGACCGAGGCAGGTTTGGCCCATCAATGACGGTGATCATGACATTTTGCATAGCTTCGGGATGCCGCTCAATTTCAGCGGCAATCGATATTTCCATGAAGGTGTGGACATTTCAGCGTCCAATGTTCGAGTAGATGCAGCCCGCGGCGGCCGCGTTACCAATCTTAACCCAACAAGTGGGAACGGTGGAACAATGTCCGTTAGCGTCGATATGGGCGGTGGCGGTTCCGTATCTGAGAGTTATGGGCATTTGACCCCTGATCCGGCTCTTTCTTTGGGGGATATGCTGTCGCCCGGGGATCGTGTTGGAACAGTGCGAAATGACTGGTTCAATCGCGCCTTTGAAGCCGACCATGTCCATTGGGGCAACAGTGCGACAAACAAGTTGATCCCGTTCACCAATCCGGCCGACAGGGATCCAAATCAGCAACCCCCGGTGGTTGGTGACATCAACAATGACGGCAAGGATTTCATTCTTGTTCAGGCGAGTTCCAACAACCACAACAACGAGCTGAGCGAAGCCTGGCGCGATGTTGATTTCCTTGTGGATGCCTATGACGACATGGCCCCAAGCAATGATCTTATGGTCGCCCCTTTTTCTATCGGATACTGGATCAATTCCAACGTCCCGGGTGCTGACACTGTCCAGTCAGCCGCGAACCCATACAAATTGGTACAATACGATTTTCCAATGATTGGGCCGGGTCCAGCAGGACCAAGAGAAAACGCAACAGCGTATTGGCCACTGGATGCTGATATTCAGGGGCTGGATACGTGGCAGTCTACACTGACCTTCATCGTCTCCAACGCATCCAATACCACAGGATCCAGCGGTTCACCGCAAGCGACCGAGTTCTGGCGCACAGATGCACGTGCCGGAACAGTTGGCAAAGCCAACGGGTCGGATGCAGCACGGGCGCGTGAGTTGCAAGAGGCGAGGTTCCCGGATGGTGAATACTTCGTCAATATCGTCGTGGAAGATCTTGAAAATAAGGTGACGGCACCACGTCGCGTGTTGGTTGACAATTTTCGCCCATATGTGCGTTCGGTTCGGGTCTTGTCGGGTGCCGCATTGGTTTATGCGTCAGAATGGAAATGGGACGATGGGCCGGTTCAGCTACAATCACAGCCCAGCACATTCAACGCAGCTGTTGGCTTTCCCGCAGCGCGGACGCGCAACGTAAATATCGAGATCGAATTTTCCGAGCCGATGGAATCTGCAGCACTCACCGCATTGGCGCCCCTTGGCACAATCCCAAACCTGTCATCTGATCAACCAGAAGGTCAGCGGCGGGTTTGGAAAGGAACTGTCAGTCATCTGGATATCTCTGACGATGGCAGTGATGACGGCACCCATATGATGACCATCACAGGGACTGATTTGGCTGGAAACACGCTGCTGCAAATTGCGGACCGCACCCAAATCGGGGCTGACAATCACAATCGGAACTCAACAGGGACAATGCGCGGAGCGGCAGGGCCGGACACAATTCACGGCTTCAATATTGGCGCGATTGAAGGCAATCAAACGGTCACTGCGATTTTCATGCGCAGCGCCACCTCTGATCCGATCAGTCCGACATTGGTTGACAAATCAGCGGAAGTGACGACTTGGCTCAATGACTATTTTAGTGAGGCTAGCTATGACGGCATCAGCTTCAGCGTGACTGGTGTCGGCTGGTATGAGCTCGATGATCCGCTTGGAAACTACTATTCCGCGCCCCAGACACCGCTGGTTGATATGGTGCAAGAGGCAATCGAGGCCGCTGAAGCGGACGGTGTTGATCTTGAAAACAGCGACTATGTATTGGTGATCACAGACGAGACTATCGCGCGCGATGAATGGTCCACCACTGGCGGTTGGCCCTACACCACTGATACGGGCCAGCAGATCATGGCGTCTGGCGTCATGAACCTTGCATCTCCTCGTGAACGTGTATCCAATCTTGCGGGTCGCATGATCGGTTTTGTGGATTTGTTCGCGTATCCGGGTGTAACCGTGCCGCGACCATTTGTGGGTGAGTGGAGCCATTGGTCAGACAAGGACACTGATGTGCATCCGCTTGGCTGGGAAAAGTGGCGCGCTGGCTGGATCAGCGAAGCCGCTGGTGCAGACAAGAGTGTGACACGCATTGCAAAGCCGCCTGTTTCAACGCCGCTCGTCAATCAGCAATACACAATCGGTGCCACGCATACCGATACCGATGAGCGCAAAGCCGTTGCAGTTGAGATTAGCGATGATCTTCACATTATGGTGGAGTATCGGCGCCTTGCAGGGCTTGATGCCGATTTGCCAGAGGCTGGCGTCATCATCTCGCGTGCCAATGAACGCGTGGCTCAAGGTGAGGGTCCGGTTATTTTAACCGAAAGCAATGTCACTGCCGGTGATTTGTCTGACGCACCGTTTCTGAGCAGCGGTCCGCGATCAACCTTCTCTGATGCAGGCTCTGGTGTGACGATAACTGTGATCTCGACCAATGCGACAGAGGCCGTCATACGTCTTGATTATGCAGTGCCACCGTTTGAAAACGATGTGTATGTGGCCGATCACGATGATCGCTGGCAGACGATTGATATCTGGGTTGACGCTCCTGATCTGGCAGGGAATTTCGAGGCCGATCCACGCAATGTGATTTCGGATGCGGAACGCCCTGTCATTGGCGAGTTAAACAAGCTGATCGGTCGTATTCGAAACCGCGGTGCGGCAGATGCTTCAAACTTCGAAGTGGAAATGGAAGTGTTGGAGCCATGGGGAACCGATGGAAACTGGACACAAATTGACGTGCGCACAGTTCCCTTGTTGCAAGGATCGGTCAACAATGCCGGGGATGATTTCCTGATTGTTGCGGATTGGACCCCTGTCACCAGCAGCCACAGTTGTGTTCGGCTGCGGACCCGTACTGTGTCCAATGACATCGACAGCACGAACAATTTCACGCAGGAGAATATTCACGAATTCACCTCAACCTCTGGCAGTCCGTTCAATCCGGTGATTTCGCGGTTTCAAGTCAAGAACCCTTTCGCTGAGCGCCTGCCCATCTTGTTTCGTGTAGATGGTTTGCCAGAAGGCTGGACGGCACAGATCAATCCGTCACGCCCGGTTCTAAACCCACAGGAAGTGATCACCGCACAGGTCATTGTGCAGCCAAAGGATGGTGCGCCCCATTGTTCGCGTGAAGAGATCACAGTGACCGCATACGCACCGCAAGTTGACACGCTGAAATCGGTAGGTGCGATCACGCTGGGTGTAAATCTGAAAGCGCCAGCAACAGTGCGGCATCGCAGTTGGGTGGAAGAGGATTGTGACTGTGACGACAAACAACAACCTGCGCGCATCTACACGCAAGGATGCACGGATCCGGGCATTCCAAACACCGAGGTCAACATCCTTTACACCGCACCTGATGGCACAAAGATCATTCGAAAGGTCAACACGGATGCCGAGGGGTGTTTTCTGGATATGCTTCCGCGTGAAGCAGGTGCTGGCGTTTGGCAAACCAAAGTTGAGTTGCCGGAAAACCAGTGCAGGGATGGTGATCTGAACGGGCCAGTTCGCGTGGTCGTAGAGTCCCCGCCAGTCGTGGATCCGGATGACTGCAAAGAACTAAAGCGCTTCTTGATCCCGATTTCGGAAAAACTGTTTGCATCCGTTCAACAAGGCGGCGGCTCGGTAGAAGAGTACTTCAGCCAGATCCAGAAAATGCTGCGCGCGTGGAAGGACTGCCCAGAATTGGTCAAAAAACTCGAGCAATTATATGAGGAACTGATTGGAGCGTATTTCTCTGGTGACCAACCGCGGGCATCTGAACTGATCAACGAAATCCGCAAGATCATCGAAAACTAAACCATCTCGACAGAATATCTTGTATCGCCAGTCAAACACTGTGGTTGGCGATACAAGCCCCGGATTTGCCGGCATTGATTCAAAAGGCACACCTGCTGGCATGAATCAAAAGCTGAGCTGGAAGTCCAGATTCTGTGCGGATCGCTCGAGATTGCTCGTTTCAGGCGTTGGTCTGCTGATGAGAAACTGAAGATCGTTCAGGAGGGTTTTGAGGACGGTGTTGTGCAAGCGCAATTGGCGCGTCGGCATGGAATTTCGACGTCACAGCTTTGGGATTGGCGGGCGAGCTACAAGGCCGGGTTGCTTGAAAGCCGTGCGGAGTTTTCTCAGGTTGTCGTGACACAAGAGGGTAGCGTAAACTTAATCCAACCAGCTCAAATCTGTTGGCTCCCGGGTTACATTAGACGCTTGGCACTTCAGCGATTTCGTTCCAAATTTGGTTGGCTAGCGCACGCATTTCGCGAAACTCAGATGATGGCATATCGTGGCGTGGGAGGGCAGTGTTGCATAGGTCAACTTCCGGGCGCAATCTTCCCTTTCCCGCTAAGTTCAGAGAACCCGCTCATAGTTCGCACGACCGAGGCGATTCATGCGGTTCAATGCCTTTGTCCAGACGTTGATTTCGCAAACCTGACGGTCGATTTCCCTTGCCTGAAGCTTTCCGCCGGTGACGGATTTGAAACGCCCGATCTGGGCTTCGA
>CAZQMR010000247.1:0-5490 GCA_964594465.1 uncultured Rhodobacterales bacterium | reverse complement strand
GTGGCGATGTCGCCTGCGCTTAGGCCTTCTGGTCCGGCAACAACCAGTGATCGCAGAATGACCAGTCGGTCCGCATTGGCGAGGGCCTGAAACAGGTCGGCGGCGTCGTTTTCATCCATATTTCAATAATCCTTGAAATGTTAGAAGTTCCGTGTCAGATATTATTTCAAGAATCGTTGAAATAAAAGAGGAGATACGAATGACCTTTGCGCAATTGATGGCACAGCTCGCGCAGTTTGACCCGGATAGGGCGCTGATTTTTCAGGCAGATGGGCAGGCAATTGGGGGTGGGTATCATGTCACGGAGCTCCAACACTTGGTTTCGACAGGCATTGACTGCTGCGGCAATATCGAGCGCTGGCAGGAGGCGCGGTTTCAGCTTCTTGATGGTGCGGGCAAGACGCATATGCCAGTGGGCAAGTTTCTAGGCATTTTGGACCGGAGCCTAAGCAAACTGCCAGAACTGGCTGATGTGCCGCTGCTGGTTGAATACGCGCCGGGCAATCTGGGGCTTAGGACAATGCGCCCTTCAGAACCTGAGGCGCGCGGCGCTGCGGTGCTGATTGCGCTCAACGACTTGAGTGCGATTTGTAAGCCTGCACAGCGGATGATGGAAAATAACAAAGCGGATGGCACAATTTGCCAAGTATAAGTGTGAATTATGCAAGTAACCCGCATATTCACCACATGTTAACCATGATTTGACCGCAATTCACTGTCTCTTGTTTCAAAAAACTACAGTTTGAACGAGGACATTATGAAAAAAGCTCTGATTTTGGCTGCCGCCTTGACTGCATTGAGTGCTGCGCAACCTGCTGAGGCGCGTCGTGGTGGTGGTTACGCGGAAGGGTTTCTATTTGTGGCGGAGGTTGCGCCGTCTGATGCTTCGGGCGCGGGGATGTCGCTCTGTATTCTTGAGCGCACTCAAAAGGTAGCTTTTATTCCAATTTGGCGCAGTGCGAAATCGTACGTTCTGGCGCCGGGCAAGTGCACAGGCGAGAGCTATCTAGAAGTAACGCCAGCAAAATTTGCGGAAGGTCAAGCGGCTGGGTATTTTCCAGCGCATCTTCCAGCGGAACCAAAATTGACTCTGGCGCAACAATTCGAAGGCGGCTGGGGCGGTTTGATCCTATTGCTGGGGCTTCTGATTGCGATTGCAAAAAGCGGTTTTGGGTCTTTGCGCCGGAAACAGCCAGAGAGTTTTGCGAGCCGCGCGATACAGGTTATGTGCCTCGTTGCCAAATCCGACGGACAAGTTAGCGAGCGGGAGATCACGGTGATCAAAGGCATCGTGAAGCAACTGACCGATCAGGACATTCCGCGCAACGTGATCATTGATATGGTTGCAGCGATGCCCGGACAGATGACGGATCGGGAGATGAAGCGGTTGGGCAAGGGGCTTAATCAGTCGCATCGCGATGTGCTGGTTCAGGCGGCAGCGATGGTTGCTGGCGGCGATGGGCAGTTGGAGGGCGGCGAGTCTCATGCGATTTACCGGCTTGCCAAGGCGCTGAAGGTGGATCTGACGAAGGCGGATCAGATGGTTGACAGCTCGCTGCAAGGCAGCGCGGTTCCGGCGGAGTAAAACGCTCAGGCGTCGGAGGGATGGTTTTGGCCGTCGACCCAAGGGGCGGCGTCGGTGATTGTTCTGATGTCCAGACCGTCGATGCAGCCGATATTGACGCCGTATTCATTGGGGTTTGAGCGGCGTTGGTGGTGGGTGTAGATGCCACAGACCGAGCAGAAATAGTGTTTGGCGGTATGGGTGTTGAAGCTATAGAGCGAGAGCTTGTCCGCGCCTTTGGTGACCGTGAGGTCAGCTAACGGCACGGTGATCATCACAGCGCTTTTGCGCGCGCAGAGCGAGCAGTCGCAGCGGCAGGTTTCCAGTGGATCGGGCAAGGTGAGCGAAAGTTCAACTGCGCCGCAGTGACAGCGGGCCTTTGATTTCGGGGTGCTCATCCGCGGCGCACGGTTGGGATGCGGGTTGGGGCGCTGGTGGGCGGATGATCCGGGTGGCCATGGGTGCGGTCCCAGAACTTGGTGCCGCCCAGCCGCAGCCAGATCGGTGTGATCAAGATTAGCCCCGCGATAAAGCCACCGGCATGGGCCCAATAGGCGACGCCGCCGCCGGATTGATCCATGATGGTACCCTGCACCAGTTGGATGGCGAACCAGAAGCCAAGGATCATCCAGGCGCTGAGGGTGAAGACCCGGAAGAACACGACCAAGATCAACAAAAAGTCGATACGCGCCTTTGGAAACAGCAGGAGATAGCCGCCCATGACGCCTGCGATGGCCCCGGATGCACCAACGGTTGGCACCGGTGAGGCACTGTCCGCGATGATATGCGCCAAGGCTGCGAGGGCGCCGCAAACGAGGTAGAAGGCGAGGAAGGGGACGTGACCAAGGATGTCTTCGAGGTTGTCGCCATAGATCCAGAGGAACAGCATATTGCCTGCGATATGCATGAAGCCTGCATGCAGGAACATTGAGGAGAAGACGGAGTAATAGGCGTCGCCCTGGGACACCTCGGCGGGGACCATTGCCCAATCGGCATAATATCGGGCAAGGCTGGGATCATCCTGCACGGTCAGAGTTTGCAGCACGAAGACCAGAATGTTGGCCGCAATCAGAGCGAAAGTAACGTATGGCACACGCCTCGATGGGTTGTGATCACGAATTGGAAACATGCTGGCCCTCAGATGATTTGCCCCAAAAATGGGCAGTTTCTCTGGTAACGTCAAGATATTGTTGAGATTTTTCGAATTTGCGACTTTTCACTAGGATGGGTGATGCGCCGCGCTCCAAAAGTTAACATCTTATGAACGTTGCTCAACACCATGCAGATGGTGACGGAGCGACACTCGTAAATTTTGCGTAAGCAGACCCTGAGTTGGCTAAAGCTCGATTGCTCTCTTCACCCTCATCGATGGAGCAGTCTTTGGCCAATATGCGTAGTTCTTAATCTCAGGAATTGGGGCGGCTATGCCGGAATTTCGCCGGGGGGCAAGCTCTTTGGATTTTATACCAAGGCTTAAGCACGTTTAGGTGCAACCAGAATTTCATCACAAGAGCGCGGGCAGGATCAATCCTGTCCGCTTTTTTCATTAGAGCGAGTGGGGCGTCTGGGTAAAGCCCAATGCGATTGCCCAATCAGGCGAAGGGCAGGGCAACAGGAGTTACTTACAGCTACGCTGCCCTACAGTTTTAAAGCGGCTACCAGCTTCGACTTTTACACGTTTACCACAAGAGCGAACATACACTTCTTCGCTGATTTCGGTTTGGTCGCCGAACGCGCCACCATTTGTGGACATGATTGTCGTTGCTGCAACTGCAAGGGCCGCTGATAGCGCAACAATCTCCAGCGAGGCAGTGCCACGCTCGTTCTTGAGAAAGTTTTTCAGGGTCATCCAGGTCATTGTTTTTACTCGTCACACAGGTCGTTTACACTTTACGCAAAGGGAGAACTGATTCCCTCATGCCGCTTTTCTCATTCAAATTGGACACAAAAAAGGCAAAGTCGAAAATTTCATTAGAATTTTCATTTCTCTTTTTGTGTTCAATCGTTTTCATGGGGTTACCCACAAGTCGTTGATATTACGTCATTTCCACACGTGGCTTGTGTGTATTGAGCGTCGGTATCATTGTAGGCTGCCTCACTCGGTATCGAAGACAATTCAGAACCAGTTGTGGCAAGGATCGCAGCGACGGCTGCAACCAACAGACCATCCACAGAGATCATGCCGGACTGGTCGTCGCGGAATTTCTTCAGTTTGGAAGTCAGTGCCATGTGATGGGCTCCTTCAGGTTTCGATGGAGCTATATAGCTGGTCAAATGCGGCTAGATTGCGCGAATTTCAGGTTGATTGTGCGGTGTTTGTTGGGATTTGGGTCAAATTCGTTAAATTTTCTGGTCAGGAACCAGCATATGTCTCTCGCTGAGCCATGGATTGACCTTGAGCGCTTCTTTGAGCGCGAGCTGCCCCATTCCGGGGCGGCCCATATTGGTTAGGACCAGTGCACGGCCTGCGAGTGCACCGAAATGTTTGGGTTCGCGGGCGAGCGTTTCCTCGAGGTCGGCGAGAGATGCTTCGTAATTGTGGCTGAGAAACTTGGCGAAGGCGCGCTGGTTGTAGCCCTCGGCATAGTCGGGGCAGTAGGCGACGAGTTCGCTGAGGATCGATTCGGCCCCTGCGTAATTGCCCTCGCGGATGCGCGCAACGCCACGGTTCAGCAGGTCCTGAGCCTTGGCATCAGGTGCGCGGTTCCAGATTTCCCAGAGGCGCCCGCCGACGATGCGGCCTGACATTTCGTTGTCTGCCTTTAGGAGATCGGCAAAGAGCGGGGCTTGTTCGTCGGTGAAATCTTTGTTGGCCGGGCAGGTGTCTGCAGCGGTGGGGGCCGCGAGGGCGAGGAGGATGATGAGTGTGCGCATCTGTTAAGAGAGAGGGCAAATTGGTGGGGAGTCAAGGTGTAGGCACGCATCCGTGAAACGTAGCCCCGGAGTAGAGGCGCTTTGCGCCGCCGGGGCGATCGCTGGCCCGTCCGGCGGGCTGGCGATTTGGTTGAGTTGGCGCGGAGCTGGGGCGGCTTGCGGATTTGGTATGCATAAAGTGCGTTGGCGGACCTGGTGATCGCCATCCCACGGGCCAGCGACCGCCCCGGCTGTATAGTGCCTTAGCGTTTGCCGGCGAAGCGTTCGGCCCAGCCTTCGCGGTCTTCGTCCGAGATTTTGGCGAAGAGAACGTCGGGAGTTGTGAAGGCGTGACCGGGTTCTAGTGCGCTAAGGGCTTTGGCGACATCGCCGGGCCATGCGGGTTCGGTTCCCATTGCGTCCAGCAGTTTTGCGGAAGCTGTTGGGATGAAGGGGCTGGCAAGGGTTGCGTAAAGCGGGATCAGGTTGAGGGCGAGGCGCACAGAAGCGGCCGCTGTTTCAGGGTCTTCCTTAAATGCAGACCAAGGTGCCGCCGCTTGCAGATATTCATTGCCCAGCACCCAAATCGCACGCAGCTCCGCAGCGGCTTTGCGCAGCTCGATGGCTTCCATGAAGCCCTCATAGGCGCGGATGCGGGTTTCTAGATTTGCGATCAGCTCGGCCTCAGCCTCACCATAAGCTCCACCGGCTGGCACCTCTTCGCCAAACTTGGAGCGGCAGAATTTGGTGATGCGGGAGACGAAATTGCCGAGCACATCGGCGAGGTCCTTGTTCACGCCGCCCTGAAAATTCTCCCAAGTGAATTCGCTATCGGAGCTTTCAGGCACATTGCTCATCAGCCACCAACGCCAGTAATCCGCCGGAAGGATCTCCAAAGCTTGGTCCATGAAGACGCCGCGCCCCTTGGAGGTGGAGAACTGGCCGCCGTCGTAATTGAGGTAGTTGAAGCTCTTTATATAGTCGACGAGTTTCCACGGCTCGCCGCTGCCCAGAATGGTGACGGGGAAGGAGAGGGTGTGGAAGGGCACGTTGTCTTTGCCCATGAACTGGTA
>CAZQMR010000246.1:0-5523 GCA_964594465.1 uncultured Rhodobacterales bacterium | reverse complement strand
CAGGCCTCAGGCGACGCTGCCGTAGCTCAGAGGTAGAGCACTCCCTTGGTAAGGGAGAGGTCGAGAGTTCAATTCTCTCCGGCAGCACCATTTTCACAGCATTTGCATCTAGATCTTTAGGTCCACTGCGTCGCCGAGGATGGCGGTTTTTAGGGGCTTTGGGGTGGTGTCGCGCTCGGTTAGGTCCAGGGATGAGACGATGTCGACGAGATGGCTTTGCATCAGTTCTTCGGCGGCTTGTGCGTCCTGATTGGCGAAGGCGTCAAGCAGTGCGTGGTGGGCATAGCTTTCGCACATGGCACTTTGGCGACGCCAGTAGAGTGCGATAATGAGGGCTGAACGCGCGACCAAGATTTCGATAAAGCGCAAGATGGTGGCTTGATCTGCGATGCGGGCGATTTCGATGTGAAACTGACCTGAAGCGTAAAGGGCGCGACCGGGTTCTGCACTGGACACTGCGTCATGCTCTTGCGCGATCCTGTCTTTCAGCGTTTTGAGTTTTGGGGCGGTCATGCGCTCTGCGGCGGAGCGGGCGGTGCGCGGTTCCAGTAGTGAGCGGGCCTCGAACACTTCGCGCGCTTCTTGGGTCGTTGGTTTGGCGACAAATGCGCCACGATTGCGCTCAAGGGTTACGAGTTGGCTGTGGGAGAGCTCTTGAAGGGCGGCGCGGGCGATGGTTCGGCTCACCCCGAATACGTCGCAGACCTCATCTTCGTTGAGTTTTGCGCCTGGAGAGAGACGATGCTCGTGGATGGCCAGAGACAGCCCCTCAACGACCCTATCCGTATGCGGTTTTTCCGATTTCATGCGCTTATTCAATCTGTGCTCTGGTCTTTGAATTCGGGATAGGTGGAAATTGGAAGAGTCGCAAGATTCGCCAAAGCGCCCCCCCTCGCCAATCATATTGTATACAATTTTAAGCCACATCGTGAGCAATGTGCCTATTCTTTGTGCAGCTGTGGAGAAAAGCCGCAAATTGCCGAGGCCCAAACCGAGTTGATGCTTCAAAGCACGAACTTTTTGCAGAACCTGATGGCGAGACTTGGGGAGAAGAGCGCATGCGTTCAGCTTTGGATTTGGAACTTGTGGGACTGACAAAACGGTATGGGGATACCGTCGCTGTGGACAACATTTCCCATCTTTTTGAAGCCGGAAGTTATACTTGCCTGCTTGGTCCATCGGGCTGCGGCAAGAGTTCGACACTGCGGATGATCGCAGGGCACGAAGCGGTCAGCGAAGGCGCGATTGTGCTGGATGGCGCAAATATTTCCGAGCAGCCGCCTGCCATTCGGCGTACCTCGATGATGTTCCAAAATTACGCGCTGTTCCCGCATCTAAGCGTCGTGGATAACGTGGCGTTCTCGTTGAAAATGAGCGGGACACCGAAGGTCGAGCGGCTCAAAGCAGCGCAGGAAATGCTAGAGCTGGTTGACATGAGCAGCTTTGCTGTGCGGCTGCCGGATCAGCTTTCGGGCGGGCAGCAACAGCGGGTTGCACTCGCGCGGGCGCTCATCACCAAGCCGCAAGTTTTGCTGTTGGATGAACCGCTTTCCGCGCTTGATCCGTTCTTGCGCATCAAGATGCGGGCGGAGTTGAAGCGCTTGCAACGGGATCTGGGGATTGCCTTCGTTCATGTCACCCACGGGCAGGACGAGGCGCTGGCGCTGGCGGACCAGATTGTGGTCATGAACAACGCGGTGATCGAGCAATCAGGCGCCCCGCGCGATGTTTTCAATGCTCCCAAGACCGAGTTTATCGCGCGCTTCATGGGCGGGCATAACGTTGTGCGGCTGCCCAGCGGGCCGGTGGCGGTGCGCGCGGATGCGGTCACGGTTGCGCCTGAGGGACGGATCGAGGCGACGGTTACCAATGTGGAATATCAGGGTGTGCATGTCACGCTGAGCGCCAAGGCGCTTGGCGATCAAGACCTGACAGCGCTGATCCCTGAGGCGGAATTTTTCAATAACCCCAAGGACATAGGACAGACCGTGGGTTTGAGCTGGCCGGAAGACCAGCAGCACGCACTAACGCAATAAACACGTACACGACAAGGAGACTAAGATGTCAAAAATGAACAGACGGAGCCTTTTGAAGGGCACAGCGGCAGCGGTGACAACCGCAGGGGCAAGCACTTTGGGCGCGCCGATGATTTGGGCGCAAAACATCAAGGATGTGACGCTGCGCCAGTTCGGCACGGGTGTTTCGAACCTCAACGATGTGGCCAACAAGGTGAAGGAAGACCTTGGCTTTACGCTGGAAATGACGGCGCTGGACAGTGACAGCGTGACTCAGCGTGCGGCAACGCAGCCAAAGAGCTTCGACATTGCGGACATCGAGTATTGGATTTGTAAGAAGGTTTGGCCAACGGGCAATCTTCAGGCGATGGACACGTCCAAGATCGACAATTACGACAAGATCGTTGGCATTTTCCGCAATGGTAAGCTGACGCCGGACAGCGAGATTGCACAAGGCACAGCGCCGCATAGCGTTGGCTTTGTGGAAGGCCCTGGCGGCACTGAGTTTGTGGACAACGAGAGCGGTTGGATGACGCTAATTCCGACCATCTACAATGCGGACACATTGGGCATTCGCCCTGACCTGATCAACCGCCCGATCAAGAACTGGTCTGAGTTGCTGAACCCTGAGTTTAAGGGCAAGGCGTCCATCCTCGACATTTCCTCCATCGGGATCATGGATATGGCGATGGTTGTGGAAAGCATGGGCGAGTACAAATACCCGGACAAAGGCAACATGACCAAAGAGGAGATCGACATGACGCTCGGTATCTTCACTGAGGCCAAAAAGAACGGTCAGTTCCGCGCGTTCTGGAAGTCGTTTGATGAGAGCGTGAACCTGATGGCCTCTGGCGAGGTTGTGATCCAGTCCATGTGGTCACCTGCGATTACGGCTGTGAAATCCAAGGGTATTCCATGTGTCTACCAGCCACTTGAAGAGGGCTATCGCTCATGGGGTGGTGGTCTTGGCCTCTCCGCAAACCTCTCTGGCCTCGAGCTGGAAGCGGCTTATGAGTACATCAACTGGTATCTCTCCGGCTGGGTCGGTGGATACCTGATGCGTCAGGGTTATTACTCTGCGGTGCCTGAAACATCGAAGAACTTCATGTCCGCGGATGAGTGGGGCTTCTGGTTTGAGGGCAAGGAAGCACAGGGCGATATTCTTAGCCCAACTGGTGGCTTGCTCGAAAAAGCGGGCGCGGTTCGTGATGGCGGTGCGTTTGCAGACCGGATGGGTCGCGTGGCCTGCTGGAACGCGGTCATGGACGAGAACCAGTACATGGTTCGCAAGTGGAACGAATTTATTGCGGCATAAGTTGCAATAAACACGACGGCTGCTGCGCGCTCCTCCCATTGTGCAGCAGCCATACTATACCCGAAGGCCCCTATGATCTCTCCTAACAAACACACGCTCAAATCATGGGCCATGGCATCCCCTTTGGCGCTGGTGCTGGCCTTTTTCCTGATTTTGCCAATCATCATGATCGTGATCGTGAGCTTTTGGCGGGCCACTGAATTTTCCATCATTCCGGCATTCGAATTTGAGAACTACGAGTTCTTGTTCGGCTCGCCTGTGACCTACAGTGTTTTCCTGAACACCTTCAAATATGCGGCGATTACGTGGGTTTTCACCCTCACCATCGGATTTACGATTGCGTATTTTCTGGCGTTTCATATCCGCACCCAGACAATGCAGATCGCGCTGTTTTTGCTGTGTACGATCCCGTTTTGGACATCAAACATCATTCGCATGATCTCGTGGATCCCTTTTTTGGGGCGCAATGGGATTGCCAATTCGACACTGCTGAATATGGGGCTGATTGATCAGCCAGTCGAGTGGCTGCTGTTTTCGGATTTCGCGGTGATCCTTGCCTTTGTGCATCTTTACACGCTGTTCATGGTGGTCCCAATTTTCAATACGATGATGCGGATTGATGGCTCGCTAATTGAGGCCGCGCGAGACGGGGGCGCCAGCGGTTTCCAAGTTCTGACCAATGTGATCATTCCCCTGTGCAAGCCCGGCATTATGATCGGAACGATCTTTGTGCTGACCTTGGTGATGGGTGATTTCATCACGGTGCGGTTCATGAGCGGGTCGCAATCGGCCAATGTGGGGCGGTTGATTTCCAACGATATTGCCTTGCTGCAATACCCCTCAGCGGCGGCAACGGCTGTTGTGTTGCTGGGCACCGTTTTGATCACCATCGGCATTTTGCTGCGCTTCGTTGATATTCGGAAGGAGCTATAGATGGAGGGTCCTCGCCCACGTTCGTTTTACGTGCTGAGCGCGTTTTTCGTGCTGTTCATCCTGTTTCTTTACGGGCCGACCATCACCATTGCGATCTTGTCGTTTCAAGGGCCAAAGGGCGGGCTGACCTTTCCGATGAATGGTGTGTCACTGCACTGGTTCCGCGACTTATTTGAACAGCAGGCCGTTGGCGATATTTGGGGCTCGTTCCGCCGGTCCTTCGCCTTGGGGCTGATGGTGATGATCACGACGGTTGTGGTGTCGGTCATGGGGGGGCTGGCGTTTCGCAAGCGCTTTGCTGGCTCGACCGTGCTGTTTTATCTGATCATCACAAGTCTGGTGATCCCGTCGATCCTGATCTCCCTTGGGGTTGGTTTGATCTTCTCGCAATCGGGGCTGGATGTGCATTGGAGCACTTCGGGCTTTGGGTCGCAGCTGACTTGGACGCTACCGTTCGGCTTGCTGATCATGTTTGCGGTTTTCAACCGCTTCGACAAATCTTTCGAGGAGGCCGCACGCGACCAAGGTGCCAGCAATTGGCAAACACTGCGCTATGTGGTGCTGCCAATCATCGCGCCCTCCTTGATCGGTGTGGCGCTGTTTGGCTTTACGCTGAGCTATGACGAATTTGCCCGCACGCTGTTGACCGCGGGCAGCTACAACACGCTGCCGCTGGAAATTTTCGGGATGACGACCAATGTGACCTCGCCGGTGCTTTATGCGCTTGGCACACTGACGACGATCTTTTCGCTGGTCATCATTGGGGTGTTTTTGGGCATTGCACTGGTGATGAACCGGCGGCGTGCGGCCAAGGGATCTGATGCTGGGCAAGGCATGGTCTGATGCGGCTTTTGGTGATCAATCCCAATAGCACTGAGAGCATGACCGATGCGGTTGTTTCATCCGCCAAGGGCCTGGCACCAGGTGTTGAGATAAAGGGGTGGACGTCGCATGCGGGACCGCCCTCGATCCAAGGTGCCGAGGATGGGATCGCGGCCAGTGCGCCGCTTTTGGCGCTGATTGAGACAGCGGTTGGAGCGGACGCGATTGTGATCGCGTGTTTTGACGATACCGCGCTGGCGGAGGCCAAAGCGCTCGCCCCCTGCCCTGTGATTGGCATTGGCGAGGCGTCCTATCATGCGGCGGCGCTCAAGGGGTATCGGTTTTCGGTTGTCACCACGCTGGCGGTTTCGGTGCCAGTGATAGAGGCCAATATTGCTGCATTTGGGTTCTCGCATCTGTGCGGAAAAGTGCGTGCGA
>CAZQMR010000245.1:0-5551 GCA_964594465.1 uncultured Rhodobacterales bacterium | reverse complement strand
GGATTTGACCCCTCAGGTGTGATTTGCGAGGTCATGAATGACGACGGCACCATGGCGCGCCTGCCGGATTTGGTGAGTTTTGCGCAACTGCATAACCTTAAGATCGGGACCATTTCTGATCTGATTGCTTATCGGCGCAAACACGATAATCTTGTTAAAGAACAAGCCACTAGCGATGTCTCTTCGGAATTTGGGGGTGACTGGAAGCTGCGTGTTTTCACCGATGACGAAGGCGGCGCGGAACATGTAGCCCTGACCATGGGCGACTTTAGCGCGCCCGGCCCGGTGCTTGTGCGGATGCACGCCGTGAACCCGCTGGAAGATTTGCTCGCACTCACGCCAGGGCGGTTCAATCAGATCGGCAAAGCCATGGCGGCGATTGCGGCGGAGGGGCGCGGGGCTGTCGTTTTGCTGCGCGATATCACTTCAAAGCTGGCGGTAGACGGCGAAATCAGCCCACAAATCCTGCGGCAATACGGGCTTGGGGCGCAGATTTTACGCGCCCTTGGCATCACTGACTTGACCCTTTTGACCAACTCCCCCTCGCCCAAAATAGTAGGGCTTGAGGGCTATGGATTGTCGATTTCCGGTACACGAAAAATCTCCGAGGAGGAGACAAATGGCTGAGAGCCTGACCCATAACACGTTGAAATTCCCCAAACTTACGGCCCCTGCCCGCATCATGATCGTGGTTGCGCCCTATTACAAAGAGATCACCCGCGATCTGGTGCGCGGGGCCAAACGTGCGCTGCGCAAAGCCGGTGCCGAGGCGGTTCTTGTCGAGGTGCCCGGTGCGCTGGAAGTGCCAAGCGCGATTGCATTGGCGGAGGCTGCAGGCGGGTATGATGGCTATGTCGCATTGGGCTGCGTGATCCGAGGCGAGACCACCCATTATGACACGGTTTGCAACGACAGCTCGCGGGCGTTGAGCGAATTGGGGCTGCGTGGAATTTGCCTTGGGAATGGGATTTTGACAGTGGAAAATGCCGAGCAGGCGCAGGTTCGCGCCGATCCAAAGCAAGGGGATAAGGGCTTTGGGGCCGCAGAGGCGGCGCTGCATTTGATCCGGCTAAAGCGGGAATTTGCGGGTGGCAGCGACGTAACCCTCGAAAAAGGCTCATCTTTTAAGCCAGCATCAGAGAATATCGTGGTAGCAAAAGCATGAATGAAAAACGCCAAATGCGCTCTGCGGCGCGGCTTTTTGCGGTGCAGGCCTTGTTTCAAATGGAAGCAAATGGCACGCCGCTCAAAGAAATTCAGGGCGAGTTTGAGACCCATCGCCTGGGCGCTGAGATTGACGGCGACACTTATGCTGAGGGAAATATTGATTTATTCCGGGCGCTTACAACAGAAGCTGTGAACCATCAGGCGCGGATTGACCAGATGACGGACCGTGCTTTGGTCGCAAAATGGCCGATTGATCGCATTGATCCGACCTTGCGCGCCTTGTTTCGGGCCGCCGGTGCGGAACTGGTGATTGGGGAAACGCCGCCCAAGGTTGCGATCACGGAATTTGTTGATGTGGCGCGGGCGTTTTTTCCCGATGGCAAGGAGAGCAAATTCGTGAATGGTGTGCTCGATCATATTGCCCGGGAAGTGGCACCTGAGGCTTTTGCGCCCAAAGGTTAATCCCAGTTTTCGGCCCTGCACAAACACGGTGCAGATGTGATGCAAGACGTGCACTGAAAATGGGGCAAACCGGCGGGTTAACGGCAGAGTGTTTCTGATATCTTAACGCGGTTTTTTCGCGGTAAGGATTTGGCAGACTTTGAGGGTCGATGCCTTCGGCGAGGATATTTGAAGAAAGTGATGATGTGATGCGGCTGGAAATTGATACAACGGCTGCGTCTTTTGCGGGGGTCAAATTTTGATGGTGATGCCGCGTTTTGATCAATTGGTGCGCTACAGCGTGGTGCTGCTGATTGGAGCGATGGGGGGGCTGGTGGCCTCGGCCCTTGGTGTGCCAATGCCGTTTTTGCTTGGCGCGTTTCTGGCAACCGGGGCGGCTGTTTTGATCGATCTGCAGGTTCTGGGTGGGTCGCTGGAATTTCCGATCAAGCTGCGCACGGCGTTCATTGTGGTGATCGGGGTTTTGATCGGTGGCTCGGTCAATGGAGATTTGATTGGCACACTGGCCAGCTCCTGGATGAGCTTTCTGGCAGTCGTGGTTTTCGTGATTCTGGCGCAGGCGGGCAATTATGCGATTTTTCGGCGCATTGGTGGCTATGATCGCCAGACCGCGTTTTTTGGTGGCACGCCGGGGGGGCTGATTGAGAGCATCACGCTTGGCGAAGAGGCAGGCGGCAATGCGCAGATCCTGACGATCCAGCAGTTTGCGCGGATTATTTTGGTGATCATAACGGTGCCGTTTCTGGTGACGCTTTGGCATGGCTCTGCGGTGGGGAGCTCGGCTGGGGCGAGTTTTGCCACTGAGCAGGCCGGATTGACCTTGACCGATTGGGTTGTGTTGACGCTGACGGGCGGGATTGGCTTTTTGCTTGGCAAGCGGTTGCGGCTTCCGGCGGCGTTGCTCACGGGGCCGGTGCTGATGAGCGCTTTGGTGCATGGCACAGGGCTAAGCGATGCCTATCCGCCAGATTGGCTTGTTGCGGTGGCCCAGTGGATCATTGGCAGCGGTCTGGGGATGCGGTTTGCGGGGCTGGATCGTGCGACATTGGTCAAAGCGTTGGGGCTGTCGGTGATCTCAACCAGCTTCATGTTCAGCCTTGGATTTGCGCTGGCTTTGGGACTTTCCCAGGTTGTGGAGGCGGATTTGATTGTGCTGTTTATCATCTTTGCGCCGGGCGGCGTGATTGAGATGGGGCTGATTGCGCTCTCGCTCAATGCCAACCCGTTTTTTGTGACCTTGCATCATTTGCTGCGGATCGCGGCGACGGTGGTGATGGGGAGCTTTGCGGCCAAGCACTGGATGGGGAGGGATGGCACATGAGCCGGTCGATTTTGATTACGGGATGCTCTTCGGGCATTGGCTATGATGCGGCGGTGACCTTGAAAGCGCGGGGTTGGCGGGTGCTTGCGACTTGCCGCGCTGAGGTGGATGCGGAGCGATTGCGCGAGGCAGGGCATGAGAGCTTTGCGCTGGATTATGCGGATCCTGCATCCGTAGCGGCGGGGGCTGAGGAGGCTTTGACGCGCACGGATGACAAGCTTGATGCGCTGTTTAACAATGGCGCCTTTGCGCTGCCCGGATTGGCGGAGGATTTGCCGCGCGCCGGGCTTGAGGCGAATTTTGCGGCGAATTTCTTTGGGCCGTTTGATCTGACCAACCGCATTCTGCCCAGCATGCGCAAGCGGGGTGAAGGGCGGATTGTGCAATGTTCTTCGGTGCTTGGCTTTTGCCCTATGCCTTATCGGGGCAGCTATATCGCGACGAAATATGCGATGGAGGGGATGACGGATGCCTATCGCCTTGAGCTGCATGGCACGGGGGTGAAGATGATCCTGATTGAGCCGGGGCCGATTACGACGCGCATCCGCGAGAACTCGCAAAAGGTGTTTGAGCAGTATGTTGATTGGGAAAACGCCCATGAGGCGGATCGGTATCGCGATGTGCTTTTGCCTCGTCTTTATGATAATAGCGGCGCGCCGGATCGTTTTGAGCTGCCGCCCTCTGCGGTGACGGCCAAGCTTATTCGCGCGCTGGAAAGTCCGCGCCCTGCCCCGCGTTATTTCGTGACCACGCCGACCTATATCTCAAACATTTTGCGCCGGGCCTTGCCGACGCGCATTTTGGATTGGGTGATCCGCAAAGGTGGGGTTTAAGCCGTGCGTGGCTTGGTGTAAGGCAACGTGCAAGCGGCCCCTTAGCTCAACAGGATAGAGCAGCTGACTTCTAATCAGCAGGTTGAGGGTTCGAGTCCTTCAGGGGTCGCCATTTTCGTTTGAGTTCTGGGCTGGATGAAGAGGGATTTCGCTGAGATGTCACGCCGCGCCATTTTCACGCTGTTTTTTGCGGCTGTTTTTCTGCAAGCGGGCGCCTATGGGCTGACATTTATGTTGCCTCAGCTTTTTGCAGGCTTTGGCGCGGACGAAAAAGACGTAGGCGCGATGCTGACGATTACGGCGGCTGCGACCATGTTGGCGGTGATGTTTTCGGGGCATATTTCGGACCGGCTGGGGCGGATGGCGACGCTTGGCTGGGCTTGTTTGATGATTGCGCTGGCTTTGGGGCTGTTTGGGATCGCGAGCGGGCTTGGGCTGGTGCTGAGCCTTGCGAGTGCGGCCCTTGGAGCCGGTTGGGGGCTGACTTACGCGCTGCCGCCTGTGGTCTTGAGCCGTTTGGTGACGACTGAGACGCGGGTGCAGATGTTTGCGCTTTTGTCGGTTTTCGTGATGGCGGGCTTTGGCTTGTCGCCGGTGATGGCGGCGATACTTATCGAACGCGGGGCCGATGTGCGGGATGCGTTTTTTGTGATGACGGGGCTTTGTGCGGTTTCGGCGGGGCTGTTTTTTGCGCTGAGCGGGCCGGTGCGCAAGCTGACGGAGCATTTGCCGCGCGAGATGGCGTCGCGGCTTACGCTTAGCAATGTGAGGGCGGTGTTTGCGACCAAGGCGTGGCGGCCGCTGGTGATGGTTTTTCTGGGGGCGAGTGTGTTTGCTGGTGTGACCAATTTTCAGACCGTGATGGCGGAGGCGCGGGGGCTGAATTATGCGAGCTATTTTCTGACATATACGATTACCGTTATCCTGTTTCGGATCGCAATGGCGCGGTTTAGCGTTGGGGCGCGGCCTTACCTGACAATTGCCGGGCTGCAATATGTGATGTGCGGGTCGGTTTTGCTGTTTTTGGTGCTGGGGAATAGCGCGCCGCTTTATCTGCTGTTCGCGGTGTTGTTTGGGATAGGCTACGGCGCGTCTTATCCGATCCTTGTGGCGATGGCGGCCAATGATGCGGATGAGGCGTTGATGGCGCAGACATTGCAGCTTTTTGCGCTGACCTATTTTGTGGGGATTTTTGGGTTTCCGCTGGTAGCGGGATGGCTGCTGGTGGAGCGCGGGGAAGTGGCGTTGCTGATTTTGGTGGCGGGGCTGGCAGCGCTTGAGGCGAGTTTGGCTTTGATGCGCGGGCTTAATGCGCACCGCCTTTAAAATGAATCGCTTATTCGCTGCCTCTCCCTTTGGTCGAACGCGAAAAGCGATATGAGATGCTTCAAATTAAAGACGGGGCGCTCTAAGCGCTGAGGCCCTTGAGGATGGGGCAGTCGGGGCGGTTGTCGCCTTGGCAGGCCTCGACGAGATCTGAGAGGGTTGCGTGCATGGCTTGCAGGCTTTGGATCTTCTCTTCCATGCTGTTGAGATGCTGGCGCGCGATGGCGCGCACGTCGCTGCTGGCGCGGGCCTGATCTTCCCAAAGTGCCAGCAGATCGCGGCAGTCGGCGATGGTGAAGCCGAGCGCGCGGGCGCGGCCCAAGAAGGTCAGTTTGTGGACGTCGTTTGGCGAGAAAGCGCGGTAGCCGTTGGTGTCGCGCCCCGGTGTGATCAGGCCGATATCCTCGTAGTAGCGGATGGTTTTGGGCGGCAGATTGGCTTT
>CAZQMR010000244.1:0-5553 GCA_964594465.1 uncultured Rhodobacterales bacterium | reverse complement strand
GCGCGCTACAACCGCGAAACGCTTGAAATTTTGTATAAAGGCAAGAGCATAGCGGATGTTCTTGATATGACTGTCGAGGATGCTGAACAATTCTTTAAGGCGGTTCCCTCCATTCGCGACAAGATGACAACGCTGATGCGCGTGGGGCTTGGCTATATCAAAGTGGGCCAGCAAGCGACGACGCTCTCGGGCGGTGAAGCCCAGCGCGTGAAGCTGTCCAAGGAACTGGCAAAACGCTCGACCGGGCGCACGCTTTATATCCTTGATGAGCCAACAACTGGCTTACATTTCGAGGATGTACGCAAACTTCTTGAAGTTCTACACGAACTTGTGGATCAAGGAAATTCGGTCATCGTAATCGAGCATAATCTGGACGTGATCAAGACGGCCGACCATATCATCGATATTGGTCCTGAGGGTGGTGATGGCGGTGGTAAAATCGTTGGGACGGGCACACCTGAAGAGATTGCAGCCCTCAAGGACAGCTATACCGGCAAATATCTGGCTGAGATGCTCAATCCGAAGAGTTTCGCCGCTGAATAGGATTTTGCCAAAGTCTTGTTGACCTGATGCAACTATAGCGTGCATGTTGGACCTCTCTCAACAGCAGGAAAGGTGCGCGCTCTCATGTTCGTAAGTCAGATCATTTCGTCCAAACCAAAACAGACCATCATCACGATCAAGCCGAGTGCTTCGGTTTCGGATGCATCCAAGCTGCTTTCTGAGAACCGCATTGGTGCGGTGATTGTTGACACTGGCAATGGGCAGGTCGCTGGCATTTTGTCAGAACGCGACATCGTGCGTGAATTGGGGCGCCGTGGTGCTGGGTGTCTTGATTACAAAGTCGAGGCTTTGATGACCAAGGACGTAAAGTCCTGTGAGCCTGGTGATACTGCGGTGTCCGTGTTGGAGCGCATGACAGAAGGGCGCTTTCGTCACATGCCGGTCATGAGCAATAACGAGCTTCGCGGTGTGATTTCTATCGGTGATGTGGTCAAAGCCCGCATTCAAGAGGTCGAGCACGAGAATTCAGCGCTAACGGAATTGATCGCAGGCTGATTGCCGCAGCCATCCTACCTTGACCTCCCCTTAGGAATATAGTTCCTGAGCCAAACGATTAAGCAAGGCAGGCCCAAGATGCGCACAGGTCTTTATCCAGGAACTTTTGATCCCGTAACAGTGGGCCATCTTGACGTGGTGCGCCGTGCCGCAGCATTGGTCGACAAGCTCGTCATTGGCGTGGCAATCAATCGCGACAAGGGCCCGCTCTTTTCGCTGGAGGAGCGCGTGGCGATGATCGAAGCGGAATGCGCGATCATTACCAAAGAAACTGGCATTGAAATCGTTGCCCATCCGTTTGAAAACCTGCTGATCCAATGTGCTCATGACGTTGGGGCTTCGCTGATCATTCGCGGTTTGCGGGCTGTGTCTGATTTTGAATACGAGTACCAGATGGTGGGCATGAACCGCGCCATGGATGATAGCATCGAAACCGTTTTCCTGATGGCCGAGGCAGAGCATCAAGCAGTTGCGTCGCGGCTCGTCAAAGAGGTTGCGCGCTTGGGCGGGAATATCTCGAAATTCGTACCCAAAGACGTGGAAATTGCGCTCAAAGAGCGTCTGAATACCAGAAACACACTCTCATAAGGACCAAACATGGCTGAGATCACCAAACCAGAAGACACGATTGCAATCACGCTCAAAGACGGCGAAGTGCTGATCGAACTGCTCGGCGACATTGCCCCGGCTCATTGTGAGCGGATGAAGACGTTGGTGCGCGATGGGGCCTATGACAACGTGGCGTTTCACCGTGTGATTGACGGCTTCATGGCCCAAACCGGCGATGTCGCCAATGGGAACATGGAAAAGGATTACAATCCGGGTCGTGCGGGCACGGGTGGCTCTGAACTGCCGGATCTGCCAGCCGAATTTTCCAAGATCCCGTTTGATCGCGGCATGTTGGGCGCGGCGCGCTCTGCCAATCCAAACTCTGCCAATTCGCAGTTTTTCCTGATGTTTGATGATGGGCATTTCCTCAACGGTCAGTACACCGTCTATGGCCGCGTGATTGCTGGCATGGAGTTTGTCGACAAGATTGAGCGTGGCGAGCCACCAGCGAGCCCGGATCGCATGATCAAAGTTGAAGTGGTGTCCGATCGGGTGGAAGCATGAGAGCCTTTGTCCTGAGCGCAGCGCTTTTGGCCGCAAGCACGGCACTTGCGGATGGCCTAAAGATCGAGGTTGCAGGCGAGGCCAACGGCACGATCATGATTGATCTGCTCGAAGATGTAGCGCCCAAGCATGTGGCGCAAATCAAAGCGCTGGCAGAGCAGGGTGCTTATGACAATGTGGTGTTCCACCGCGTGATCGACGGCTTCATGGCGCAAACCGGTGACGTGCAGTTTGGCAAGGTCGGTGGCGATATTCGCCGCGCTGGCACTGGCGGCTCAGAGCTGCCCAATATCGAAGCGGAGTTTTCGGCTGAGCCGTTTGATCGCGGCGTTGTTGGCATGGCACGGGCGCAAAACCCGAATTCAGCCAACTCCCAGTTTTTCATCATGTTCGCAGATGGTCATTTCCTGAACAACCAATACACAGTCTTTGGCCGTGTAACTGAGGGCATGGACGTGGTTGATGCGATCAAGAAGGGCAGTCAGGCGTCTAATGGCGCGATCAGTGGTGAGCCGGACCGCATGGTGTCTGTGAGCGTGGTCGCTGAGTAAGCTCCACACTCAGACGTGACTTTTCAAATGGCCTTGAGTTTGCCTAAACTCAGGGCCATGCGCATTTTATCCCTATTTCTGATCCTCGCCCTGAGCCTGCCCGCCGCCGCCAAACCGGAATGGTGGAAAACCAATTGGCCCAAAACCGACTTTTCCAAGACCAGCGTTGATTACAGCACCATCATTGGTGGCGGCCCGCCCAAGGATGGCATTCCCGCGATTGACGCGCCCAGTTTCTTGCCGGCGAGCCAAGACGAGGTGGTCGAGGGCCGCGAGCCTGTGGTCACACTTGAGCTCGAAGGCGAAACACCCCGCACATACCCTATCCGGTATTTAATGTGGCACGAGATCGCCAATGACGTGATCGGAGATCACCCCGTCACCGTCACCTTCTGCCCGCTGTGCAATTCAGCGCTGGTCTTTGATGGCCGCCTGGGCGGCGAGACCCTGACTTTCGGCGTCTCCGGTTTCCTGCGCAACTCTGACATGATCATGTATGACCGCAATTCCGAAAGCTGGTGGCAGCAATTTTCCGGCGAGGCAGTGGTGGGCGACAAACTTGGCCAAAAGCTCACCACACTCCCAAGCTGGATGGAGAGCTACACTGAGTTCAAAACCCGCAACCCAGAGGGCCTCGTGATGCAGCGCCCCCCGGTCTATCAGCGCCAATACGGCATGAACCCCTACAAAAACTACGACAGCTCCGCACAGCCCTTCCTTTATCGCGGCGAGAACCCACCACATGGCATCGCACCACTCGCCCGCGTGTTGCGCATCAAAAACCACGCTTGGCCGCTTACCCGCCTATCAAAAGCTGGCACCGTCACAGAAGAAGGCTATACAATCATATGGCGCAAAGGCATGGCGTCCTCGCTAGACGGGGACCGTATTGCAACCAGCCGCGATGTGGGCTCCATCCGAGTGAAAAACGCAAAAGGCGAAGACGTCCCTCATGAGGTCGTCTTCGCCTTCGCATTTCACGCATTCGAGCCCAAGGGCATTTGGCACCTAAACTAAATCACTTTCACCAAATATCCCCGCCGGAGGCTCCTCAGCTTTCAGCCTTCACCATCGCATGGCGTTTCTTGCCAGCGCTCAACTTCACGCCCGCCGAAATCTCCTCAGGCGTGACCATACGCCCCGCATCCGACAACAGCTCATCATTCACCCGCGCGCCCTTATCAGCAATCAAACGCTTGGCTTCCTTGCCCGATCCAGCCAGCCCGGATTTCACGAACAGCTGCACAATTGAGGTTGGCTCCGCCGGAATAAGCACCGTGGGCAAATCATCCCCAACCCCACCTTTTTCAAAAACTTCCCGCGCCGTCGCCTCAGCCCCCTCAGCCGCCGCGCGCCCATGGGTGAGCGCCGTGACTTCATTGGCCAAGATAACCTTCGCCTCATTGATCTCAGAGCCGCCAAGCGCCCCAAGCCGGTCGCATTCGTCGACCGGCAGCTCGGTAAAGAGCTTCAGGAACTTGCCCACATCGGTGTCAAATGTATTGCGCCAGAACTGCCAGAACTCGTAAGGGCTCAGCATTTCCTCGTTGAGCCAGATCGCACCCGCCGCCGATTTCCCCATTTTGGAGCCATCTGCCTTGGTCAAAAGTGGGGTGGTCAGGCCGAAAACCTGATTGTCATTCATGCGGCGCGTTAAATCGATCCCGTTTACGATATTGCCCCACTGATCCGAGCCGCCAAACTGCACCATGCAGCCATGACGCGCATTCAGCTCTTTGAAATCAAAGGCTTGCAGGATCATGTAGTTGAACTCGAGAAAGCTCAGGGATTGCTCACGATCCATGCGGGATTTCACACTTTCAAAGCTCAGCATCCGATTGACCGAAAAATGCTGGCCAACATCGCGCAAAAACTCAAGGTAGTTCAGGTGGTCGAGCCAATCCGAATTGTTGAGCATCAGCGCGTCTGTGTCACCCTCGCCAAAGCTCAGAAACTTCGAGAAAACCTTTTTAATCCCTTCGATGTTCTGCGCAATTTTATCGACCCCCAGCAAGGATCGCTCATCGGATCGAAAACTCGGGTCACCCACCTTAGACGTGCCACCGCCCATCAAAACCAGCGGTTTATGCCCGGTCTTCTGGAGCCAGCGCAAAATCATGATCTGGATCGACGATCCCACATGCAGGCTTTCCGCCGTCGCATCAAAGCCGATATAACCCGGCACCACGCCTTTGGACATGGCCGCATCAAGCGCCTCCAAGTCCGTACAATCGTGATAAAAGCCCCGCTCCTGCATCACGTGCAAGAACTCTGATTTGGGCGCGCTGGACATCGTCTTTGATCCTTATGATAAGTGTTGAAACACCGCTTTAGCGGGGCCTATCGGAGAAATAAAGAGCCATGCAACCAATCTGGTCTCTTGGGTTGATGTCCGGCACGTCGATGGACGGGGTGGATGCCGCGATGTTGCGCACGGATGGTGTTGATTTTCTCGAATTTGGCGCTGGGTATTTTCATGAATATGACGCTGCACATCGCGCTTTGCTGAAGAAAGAAATTGCGGCGCAAGCGAAGGGTGCCGCTGACGCGGAGCAGACGACGATGGTTGCTCAGGCTGTTGTGGCAGAACATCAAAAGGCGCTCGCGGGATTTGCACAAACACCGGATATTATCGGATTTCATGGGCAAACAGTTTTCCATGATCCTCTAACTGCAACGACGGTTCAGCTGGGAGATGGCGCAAGTTTGGCCAGTGAGCCTGTGGTTTGGGATTTCCGCACCGCTGATTTGTTGTCAGGTGGCGAAGGTGCACCGCTTGCGCCGTTTTTCCATTTTGCGCTGGCACGGCATGCAAAGCTTGAAGCGCCAG
>CAZQMR010000243.1:0-5557 GCA_964594465.1 uncultured Rhodobacterales bacterium | reverse complement strand
AAATGATGGAACGCCACCCTGATGGCTCACAAGCGTTCCTGCCCATGCACAAACATCCCTACCTCGTGATCGTTGCAGAGGACGCAGGTGGTCAACCTGCCAAACCTGTCGCCTTTCTTGCCGCACCCGGCCAAGGCGTGAACTATAGACGCAACACATGGCACGGCGTGCTAACGCCCCTGCGCGCCCCCGGTCTCTTTGCTGTGGTTGATCGTATCGGCGACGGCGACAACCTCCAAGAGCACTGGTTTGAAACCCCCTGGCGAATAGAAGCCAGCTAAAACCGCCCCGCCCAGACACTCACCCTGACGTGCGCACCAACGGCCCATTGCTCAAAGCTTCATATGCCGGTTCACATCCTTATAAAGCAAATAGCGAAACGGCCCCGGCCCGCCCGCGTAACATGCCTGCGGGCAAAACGCGCGCAACCACATGAAATCGCCAGCTTCAACCTCGACCCAATCCTGATTGAGCCGATATACCGCCTTGCCCTCCAACACATATAGCCCATGCTCCATAACATGGGTCTCGCAAAACGGGATCACAGCACCGGGCTGCAAAGTGACAATGTTCACATGCATGTCGTGGCGTAGATCGGTCGGATCCACAAACCGGGTCGTCGCCCAACCACCCTCTGTTCCGGGCATCTCAATGGGGGCAACCGCCTGCTCATTGGTTACGAAAGCCTCCGGCGCCTCTATGCCATCCACTGCCTCATAAGCCTTGCGCACCCAATGGAACCGCGCCGCATCGCCGCCCTCATTGCGCAACGCCCATGCGCAGCCAGCAGGAAGATAAGCGTACCCGCCCGGCTCTAACACCTGCGATGCACCATCAAATGTCAGCGTCACAGCCCCCTCAACAACAAACAAAACCGCCTGCGCCTTTGGGTCTGTCTCAGGGCGCTCACTCCCGCCACCGGGCTGAACCTCTACTATGTATTGCGAAAACGTTTCTGCAAATCCGCTTAAAGGCCGCGCCAGAACCCAAGCACGGCTCTTCTCCCAAAACGGCAAAAAGCTCGTGACAATATCCTGCATCACGCCCTTTGGGATCACTGCATAAGCCTCAGTGAAGACCGCGCGATCAGTCAGAAGATCCGTTTGTGGTGGATGACCACCCTTGGGGGCATAGTAGTTTGGCTTGCGCATTCAGCTCTCCACAACAACATATTTTAATGACGTCCACCTCAATAGCCGCAATTTGTCAATCTATTGAACAGACCCAAAGGCAGTGTAAGGGGCACATCCCTACGATTGCCCTGCCTAAGCCTGTGACCAACAATCGGCGCCTCAAGACCGCAAGATCAACCAAACGGCTTTCAAACAGGCCATTTTAGATTACTGTCAAATTCGAAGGATTCTCTGCCTTAAAAAAAGGCAGAATCGCGACAGAATAAACGTACCCAGTCCAAGGCTGGCGCAGCAGACGCTTTGATCAATATCTGTACAAAATCAGCTTCTTTTTAGTAAAATTCATATAATTCAGAGACTTAACTCATGTTGCGCCGCAGCAACAATTGCACAATTCAAACCACATATTTGCCTGAACCCTATAAGATAGTTGTTGCAAATTAGGCGAAATTTCGCCATAAATTAGTCCGTAACTATCATTCTGCGCATCGATGGTCGGTGCGTTTGTTTAACACGGGGGTGCATTTTTATGCTCAAGAACCTTTTCGTAGCAGCTGTTGTTGCTTCACTTCCTATGGCTGCTTCTGCAGCGACTGTTACTGGTCAGATCGATATCGCTGGTAACGTTAACCTGCCAACATCTGTATTTTCCGCGGCTGGCGGTGCCGATCTGGAACCTACAGGCATCGTTACTAACGCAACTGGTGGCTTCGCTTCGTTTGCAACTGCTTTCTTAACAGCGGCAACGTTGACAGACATCGACTTCGCAACTGACGCTGTCGTTTGGGAAGCTGGTGGATTCACGTTCACTTCAACTTCCTTTTATAACTTTGTTGACACAGCAGTACTCAAGGGCTTCTCAGCTCTCGGTGTGATCACCGGCAACGGTTTTGACGCGACTGACGGCATGCTGGCTTTCTCTGCTCAGCCTCTCAACGGTCTGACACAGGTTTCCTTCTCTTCCACAACGACACCAGTTCCAGTTCCTGCAGGTATCCTCCTGCTCGGCACTGCACTTGCTGGTTTTGGTCTGGTTGGTCGTAAGCGCGCCTAATTCGGCACACTTACTATAGACTTTAGGGGAAGCCCGCAGCGAAGCGCTGCGGGCTTTTTCCATTTTGGATGCTCTGTTTCACTGATCGAACCCAGTAGTGTCAAAATGAGACGAACATTCGCCACAATTGGTTAATAGCCACGCCCTCGGGGGAATTGATGCGATGGCATCTTCCAAATCGAGGAAAGTTCTAAATGAAAAAAAGTCTCATTATTGCCGTGCTTGCTGCCGGTCTACCCTGTTTGGCAAATGCCGCGACAATCAATGGTCAGATTGACGTTGTTGCAAATGTAAATCTGAACACATCAAGTTTCACACCGACAGGATTTGTTGATCTGAACCCATCCGGGATTGTTGTTACTGCAACTGGTGACTATGTAAATTTTGCAACGCCTTTTGTTACGCCTGCTGTTTTTGACGACATCGTTTTCACGGCTCCCGGGACCATCTGGACTGCAGGTGGGTTTTCTTTCACGGCGAATTCGTTTTCCAACTTGATCAACACAAGCACTATCGTCGCCTTTCAGGCCCAAGGTGTCATCACTGGAAACGGGTTTGACGCAACAGACGCCGTTCTTTCATTCTCAGCACAACCGCTAGGTGGCCTGTCCGTAGTCTCGGTGTCGACCTCAACATCCGTTTCCACTGTGCCAATTCCGACAGGCTTGTTGCTCTTATCCACGGCATTGATTGGCATGGGTATGGCATCTCGCAAACCGGCCTGATCTCAGAACACTCAATAGATTTACAGACGGCTCTCCACTAGGGAGCCGTTTGTCATGTTTCGGTAAGTGTTTGGTAACGCTTTGCAATGTCACATGTGTATGCAGTGCAGAGCACACACCATATGCGTGCCGGATCTGTGCGCGTCACTTTGGCGCAAATTGGTTAATAAACTAGGGCTCAGGCTTCTAGCTCACTATCCCAATAAAGGTAGTCCATCCAGCTTTCATGGCAGTGATTTGGCGGGAATTTTCGCCCGATATTATGCAACTCGCTCGAGGTCGGTCGACGCGCCGGTCGGCGCAGGTTCAATCCCGATTGTTTCAATGTTCTTGAGCCCTTACGCAGATTACAGGGGCTACAAGACGCCACCACATTCTCCCAAGTCGTCCGCCCACCGCGTGCGCGCGGAATCACATGATCAAAGGTCATATCCCCCTTGGCACCGCAGTACTGACACGTGAACTCATCGCGCAGGAAAAGGTTAAAGCGCGTAAAAGCCGTGGAGCGTGAAGGCTTAACATAGTCTTTAAGAACCACCACCGACGGAATTCGAATTTCCATCGACGGCGAACGCACGAACGCATCATATTCTGCAATGATATCAACACGATCGAGGAAAACCGCCTTCACCGCGTCCTGCCAGGGCCAAACTGACAGCGGCATATAGGATAGCGGGCGAAAATCGGCATTAAGCACCAAAGCCGGATGATCCCGCATCCCCACCGGCTGGCGAACAAATGTCTCAGTAAAACTTCCCGTCATTTTGGCCTCAGACCTCCTGCGCGGAAACGCTTGAATTACAGCTTGACTATATATGGTTGCAAATCGGGTACAACCCCTCAAGATGGGGTGGTTTTACGGCGAAAGTGCAAAGCTATGATGACAGAAAAACCGATAATTTCAGGCGTATTGGAAACTGCACTTTACGTGAATGATCTCGCGGCAGCGAATTCGTTTTACGGCGACTTACTAGGCCTCACCAAAATTGCCGAAGTCCCTGATCGCCATATGTTTTTTCAGGTCGCAGACGCAGTTCTCTTGTTGTTTGATCCCGCTGCAACTCAACTCCCGACGCGAAGCAATACGTTACCGGTTCCCAATCATGGTGCAATCGGTGAGGGTCATGTTTGCTTTCGCGCGACCAACAGCCAAATCGACACGTGGAAAGACGTATTTCAATCACAAGCCATTGAAATAGAAGCGGATTTCAATTGGCCAAATGGTGCGCGATCACTCTATATTCGCGATCCCTCGCGCAACTCGATCGAATTCGCCGAGCCAAAGCTTTGGGGATTGGACAAACCTTAGGCGTTTAAATCCGATCCTTGATGAACTGCAATGTCAGCCCCAATCCATCCGGCGCAATCCCATGCCCAATGCCTTCGCTCACATGGGTATAAACCTCAAAACCTGCACCAACCAATGCGTCCGCAGCTTGAGGCATACTAGAGGGCGGCACGACTTCGTCCTGATCCCCATGAATGAGCAAGATCGGTGGTTTGCTCTGGGCTTCGTTCAGTCGCTCGGGCACCAGCAAGCGCCCAGAAAACCCAACGATTCCAGCGAATTGCGCCGCACGGCGCGGGCCCACATGCAAGCTCATCATGGTGCCTTGCGAAAAGCCAACAAGCACAGTTTTGTCAGGCCCAATGCCGGTCTCAGCCGCCAGAGAATCGAGCGTTTCATTCAGATCAATCACAGCCGCCTCCATTTCCGAGGCCGCTTGCGCCTCAGAAGAGCCATCCATCCAAGGGATAGAAAACCACTGATATCCCATCGGATTATTGGTGCAGCGCGCAGGCGCATTTGGCGCGGCGAACATCGTATTGGGCAGATGAGGGGCCAACGGATCGGCCAACCCAATCAAGTCATTGCCGTCTGCACCGTATCCGTGCAGCAAAATCACCAAGGATGTGGCGCTCCCGCTTTGGGCCCCGCGCTGTGGTCCGGTTAAAATTGTCATCTGATCCCTTCCCGCTCTTTTGCCACTCGGTAATAGGCAAACAATCCCCGCGCTGCAACAGCCCGCCAAGGCGACCAATCCTGCGCCATCTCTCGCAATGTTTTCTCACTTGGGCGAGCTTCCAGATCGAACAGAATTCGGGCGGCTTCTTGTAATGCGAGGTCGCCCGGCGCGAAAACATCAGCTCTTCCAAGTGAAAACATCGCATAAATTTCAGCAGTCCATTTTCCGATACCAGTAATTTGGATCAGTTCTTTGATCACCACATCGCTCGGCATTTGGCGCAAGGCTGCATAGTCAACATCGGCCTCACAAAGTGCCCGCGCATAGCGAAGCTTGGAGCGGCTGAGGCCACAGGCCTTGAGCGCATCATCGTCCATCCCGTTGATACCGCTGATAGAAACAGCACCGGCATCACAAAGCCGGGTCCAGATGCCATTGGCCGCAGCGACCGAAATCTGCTGACCAACGATGGCATTCAAAAGCTGTTCGAACCCATCCGCCTTACGACGCAGTGGCAGCGGTCCGGTCAACGCGAAGGCTTTGGCAAAGCGTGGCTCATGCGCGGCGAGCCACGCAGCGCCTTCGGCCACATCTGCGTCGGTTTCAATGATCCGCTCATCCATTGATAAAACCTTTGAGCCAGTTCATGGCGTCTTCAACGGTTTCAACCATGTGCTT
>CAZQMR010000242.1:0-5571 GCA_964594465.1 uncultured Rhodobacterales bacterium | reverse complement strand
GATGCGGATATGCTCAAGCGGCCTGTGAATGTGGGCTTTTCGGGTGGTGAGAAGAAGCGCAATGAAATTTTGCAGATGGCAATGCTTGAGCCCAAAATGTGCGTTTTGGATGAGACGGACAGCGGTTTGGACGTGGATGCGATGAAGCTGGTTTCTCAGGGCGTGAATGCGCTGCGTGATGAGGGTCGGTCTTTTCTGGTGATCACCCATTACCAGCGCTTGCTCGATCATATTAAGCCGGATGTTGTGCATATCATGGCGGATGGTCGGATTATTACCTCAGGCGGGCCGGAGCTGGCGCTGGAGGTTGAAAACAACGGTTATGCTGATCTTTTGAAGGATGTTGCGTGATGGCGATGTCGCAAGCGAAGGTGGAGCTGACGGAGAGCTTCATGGCCAAGTTACCCGAAGAACCGGGTGAGGGCTGGCATGCGCGGGCGCGTCGAGCGGCGCGTGAGCGGGTGATGCGCGCAGGCTTTCCAGTGCCGCGTGATGAATATTGGCGCTACACGCGACCTGAGGGCTACACCAATGAGGCGGCGGCGTTTACCACTGCTGCTGCGCCTGCGGATGCGTTTGGCGGTGTGGATGCGGTAACGCTGACTTTTGTAGATGGTGTGTTTGATCCAGAGCAGTCGGATGCGTTGGAGCTGGCAGGCGCGACGATTGAGTTGACGAGCGAAGCCCAGAAGGCGGATTTGCACTGGGCGCAGGATGTTTATGGGGAGCTGGAAGCGGCTTCGCAAAGCCCGGTGGAGCGGCCACTGGCGGCGCTGACGACGCAGATCGCCTTTGACGGGGTGCTGGTGCATGTGACCGGGAAGGCCGAGAAGCCGCTGCGCATTCGCTATGGCTCCAATGGTGGGCAGATGTCGCTGCACCATATGATCAAGCTTGACCCGGGTGCGTCGATTACAGTGCTTGAAGAGGGCCTGCCTGGCGCGCGCTCTGGCATCAATATGGAAGTGCTGGTCGCGGATGAGGCTCAGTTCCATCATATTCGCTTGCAGGGGCCGGAGGCTGAAAAGCAGGCGATGACTGGACTGTTCACGCGGCTTGGACGCGAGAGTGTGTTCAAGAGCTTTACGCTGAGTGCCAATGGCGCGCTTTCGCGCAATGAAGCTGTCATTGAGCTGACCGGCGATGATGCGCATGCGACTGTGGGCGGCGCTGCGACTGGTAGCGGTGATTTCCACCATGATGACACGGTTTTTATCACCCATGATGCAGTCAATTGCGAGAGCCGGCAGGTTTTCAAGAAGGTGCTGCGCAATGGCGCCAAGGGCGTGTTTCAGGGTAAGATTCTGGTTAAGGCGGATGCTCAGAAGACGGATGGCTATCAGATTTCACAGGGTTTGATGCTGGATGATGACAGCCAGTTTCTCGCCAAGCCGGAGCTTGAGATTTACGCGGATGATGTGGCGTGCTCGCATGGCTCTACTGTTGGTGCGGTGGATGCGACGGCGCTGTTTTATCTGACCTCGCGTGGTGTGCCCAAGGTTTTGGCGCAAAAGATGCTGGTGCAGGCGTTTTTGGCGGAAGCACTTGATGAGATCGAGGACGAGGACCTGCGCGAGGTTGTGGGCGAGTTGCTGGCTGACTGGCTGGGCTAATGTCCTACATTCGTGCATCCATGCGGCGCCGGATGGAGCGATTGAGCGGTGAGGCTCAATTGCTCGCTATGGCGATGCTGGTTTGTCTTGTTGGGTTTTTGACGGGGCTGCCGCGAGAGCTGGCGCGGGTTCCTGAGGATGCAAAGCTGCAGGCGGTCGGATGGTTGTTTACGGGGGCGGTGTTTTTTGGACCGCTCCTGCTGATCGGACTGGCGGCGCTATCCCATCTTATTGCGAGCCCATTTGGGGGGCAGGGGCAGTGGCAGACGTCACGGCTTGCGCTCTTTTGGGCACTGGTGCTGGCCATTCCATTGCTGATTGTTGGTGAAATTGGCCCTAGCTGGCTTGGTTTTTTTTGCATGACCGGAACGGCGTGGATATGGGCCGAAACGCTGAGTGAAGCACATGGTTTTGCGCAAAGTTGGAAGGTGTTCTTGGCGATGATGGTAGTCCCTGTGCTGTTAGCCACACAGTTCTTGGTCTAATCTACAAAACAATTCGAGGTTACCATAAATCTGCCCAACTTGTTTTGGATACCGCCTGCACGCCAAAAAAATTGGCACTGGAGGCAGAATGATCAGACAAGAGTTTATGGCGCAGAATGGCGTTTACGAACAAGGGCGCAACGGGCTTGCGGACCGTCTGGTTGAGGCTTGGCAGGATATGCGCGGCTCCACGCGCCGATTGATCCGCGAAAACCCAAGCGAGCAGCGGTTGCTGTTTTATGTTCTGCTGTCTGATCTGATCGTTTTCACCTCGTGGAGCATGAAGACGACGGTCGCTCCGGCGCTTGCGATTTCAGAGCAAATTCCGCTGGAAATCGCCGCCTATCTGGTTACGGCGCTTTTCCTGCGCACAGCTTTCATGTTCTTGTTTTCCATGGTTATAGGCTCTGCGGCGCGGCTTGCGGGTGGCAAAGGCACTTGGAGAGAGACCCGTGCGGCGACTTTTTGGGGCTGCTTGGTTGCGGCACCGATCGGCTTTTTCGTCTCAGCGGTTTCGATACTGATCTCACTGATTGAGCAAAGTTGGCCTGCGCTCTCGATCCCGGATTCAACGATGCATCTCTATTGGGTCTCACTGATCCCGTTTGTGTGGTTTATTTCGGCGGGTGTTGCTGAGGCTCATGGGTTTAAGCGCTCTTGGACAGTTTTTGCGATTATGGCGCTGATAGGTATGGCAGGGGCTGGAATTGCACTATATCTAATTGCTCAAGGAATTGTCTAAGCAGGGGCGTGCCAGATACGTGCGCCAAATGGGTGCATGCGCGAGCTTATCACAAATAGTCTGACCGATCCGGCACGCGCGGCTGTTGATCTGTTGCGGATGAATTTCACTATTCCAGTGCTGTTGCAGGCGGCGATTGCGGTCACCGCGCTTACCACTTTGCTGGGCCTATTGACCGTCACGGCCAGTGGCGGCCCGGCTGATCTGATTTCGGCCGCCATGTCGTCTTCACCGTTGTCCTTTGCGATCATGCAATTTGGCATGTTCCTATTTATGAGCGGGATGATTTTCCTCGGTGGGCGCGCATTTGGTGGGATTGGGTCGCTCCAGGGCAGTTTGCTTGTTGGGGTTTGGATCGGTGTAATGCAGCTGATCATACAGGTTGCGCAATTTCTGGTTCTGAGCCTTTCGCCATTGTTGGCTGGCATGATGTCACTTGCTGCTTTGGTTTGGTTGTTCTGGGCTTTGAGCCAGTTTGTGAAGGTGTTGCACGGGTTTCAAAATGGCTTTGTTGTCTTCATTGGAATCCTGTTGGTGTTTATGGTGAGTGTCTTTTTGGCAGCGATTGGGCTGGCGATGACTGGTTCGATCCCTGAAGAATTACTTAAAGAAATGTCGCGGGTGGCTGAAACATGACTTACGACGTAGATGCGATCCGCAAAGATTTTCCGATCCTGAGCCGTGAGGTGAATGGCAAGCCGTTGGTTTATCTGGACAACGGTGCCTCGGCGCAAAAGCCGCAGGTGGTGATTGATGCGGTCACTGAAGCTTACAGCAACGAATATGCCAATGTGCATCGTGGGCTGCATTACCTGTCGAACCTTGCCACGGATAATTACGAGGCGGTGCGGGGCAAATTGCAGAGTTTTCTGGGGGCTGAGAATGAGCATGACATCATTTACACAACCGGCTCGACCCAAGGCTTCAACACGGTTGCCTATGGTTGGGCGGTGCCGAACCTGAAGGCCGGTGATGAGATTATTCTCAGCGTGATGGAACATCATGCCAATATTGTGCCGTGGCATTTTCTGCGCGAGCGTCAAGGCGTGGTGCTGAAATGGGTTGATGTAGCCCATGACGGCTCGCTTGATCCCCAAGCGGTGATTGATGCGATTACGCCCAAGACCAAGCTGATTGCGATCACACATATGTCCAACGTGCTGGGCACGGTTGTGGATGTAAAGACGGTGTGTGCGGCCGCGCGCGAGCGGGGCATTGTGACCTGCATTGATGGCTCGCAATCGGCGGTGCATATGCCGGTCAACATGCAGGATTTGGGCTGCGATTTTTTTGCGATCACGGGGCATAAGCTTTACGGGCCGTCGGCATCGGGCGCGCTTTATATCCATCCGGATCGGGTCAGCGAAATGCAGCCGTTTATGGGTGGTGGTGCCATGATCCGCGATGTTCAAAAGGATGCGGTCACGTATAACGACATGCCGCATATCTTTGAGGCGGGCACGCCGGGCATTGTGCAGATGATCGGGCTTGGTGCGGCGCTTGATTACATGACTGGCATTGGCATGGAGGCGATTGCGGCCCATGAGAATGATTTGCGGGATTATGCGCAAGCGCAGCTTGCGGGGCTGAACTGGCTGAATATTCAGGGCACGGCACCGGGCAAGGGCGCGATTTTCTCCTTCACGCTCAGTGGCGCGGCACACGCACATGACATCTCGACCATTGTCGATCAAAAGGGTGTGGCCGTGCGGGCTGGGCATCACTGTGCGCAGCCCTTAATGGAGTTTTTGGGAGAGACCGCAACATGCCGCGCGTCCTTTGGGATGTACAACACCAAAGCGGAAGTTGACGTGCTGATTGAGGCCTTGGAGACCTGTCACTCACTGCTTTCTTGAAAAAACCAACGCTTTAGGTCATGGTTTTGGCGGGCCAATCGCCGGGGGAAGAAAAAATTGGGTGATTCCGTAGCCGAAAGCTTGGCGCGCATTGCACTTTTTGAGGATGTTCCAAGCGACATTCTGGAAGAGTTATCAAAGCACGCGACGCGCAGAACCTATCAGGTCGGTGAGACTGTGTTGCAGCATCTTGATCCGTCTGAAGAGGTGTTTTTCATCGAAAAGGGTGATTTGATCGCTGTTTTGACCTCGCCTGAGGGGCGCGAGATTGCCTTTGATATTATGCGTTCGGGACATTATTTTGGTGAGCTTTCTGCGATTGACGGAGCAGGGCGTGCGATGAGCGTGCATGCATTGTCCCCGACAAGCGTAATTGCCATGGCGCCGGGGCCTTTTCGCGAAATTGTTGCGGATGATCCGATCATCAATGAACGTTTTATCGCTGATCTTGTTGTGCGCATTCGCCAGATGGCGCAGCGCATGTATGAGGGCATGGCCCTGAAAGTGCGCGCGCGCCTTATGATGGAGCTGCTGCGACTGGCGGGCATTACAGGTGGCGGCGATGGGGATCTGATCGAACTTCCCGGTCTGACGCAATCGCTGATCGCGAGCCGCATTGGTGCCAACCGTGAGGCGGTGACACGCGAGCTGAAACGCTTGGCTGCGGATGGGCTGATTACGGTCAAGCGGCAGGCGATCAGCATCGATAATCTGGAAGATCTTATCGAGGAAGCTCAGAACGTAGTTTGAGCCGCAAATTGGTCGGACCGGGCTGGTTCTGAGGTCACAAGGTGATGAGCTGCCGCGATGTGTATCTTTGGGAGATACGAGAGACCAGAATATTGATCTTCGCAACATCGCGAGGGATGCAGCAG
>CAZQMR010000241.1:0-5617 GCA_964594465.1 uncultured Rhodobacterales bacterium | reverse complement strand
AAGATGTATTGGGCGGCTGTTGCGGGCGCGCCGAACCCGAAAATGGGCACCATTCGCTATGGGCTTGTGAAAGCGCCGGGGCATGGGCCGCATGGGGCGGGGGAGAAGATGGTGACGGTGCATCCCAATCGCTTGAAGGAAACCGAAGGAGCCAAGCACGCGACGACGGATTACGCAGTGATTGATGCGGCCGCTCAGCGCACGGCTTGGGTTGCGATGGCGCCTATTACAGGCCGCACGCATCAGTTGCGCGCGCATATGGAGGCGATTGGGCATCCGATTGTCGGCGATGGCAAATACGGGACCAACCGGCAGGAGAACCTTGGCGATGGTTGGGGTGCGCAGCTTGGCGGTGATGTGAGCCGCAAGTTGCATCTTCATGCCCGCTCGCTGAGTTTGCCCCATCCGGTGACAGGGGCGCATTTGTCGTTCACCGCACCGCTGCCAGAACACATGAAACGGACTTGGGATTTGTTTGGTTGGATGGAGCGGGATGCGCCGTTTGATCCCTTTGAGGAAGAGTTCTAATGGCGGATCTGTCGCTGGTTGTTTTCGATATGGATGGCACGCTGATCGACAGTCAGAAGATCATTGTCGAGGCGATGCAGCGTGGATTTGCGGCGCGTGGCCATGCCAAGCCGGAGCCTGCGGCGGTGCTTTCGATTGTGGGTTTGTCGCTGGTTGAGGCGGTTGCGGGCATTGCGCCTGATATGGAGCGGGCTGAGCAGGAAGCGACAGCGCAGGCCTATAAGGATGCGTTTATTGAGCTGCGCAAAACGGACGGGGCAGAATCCAAGTCGCCGATGTATCCTGGTGCGCGGGCGGCCTTGGATCGTTTGAGCAAGCGCGATGAGGTGCTGCTGGGGGTGGCTACGGGCAAGGCGATGCGTGGGGTCGAACATGCGATTGAGGTGCATGATTTGCATGGGTTGTTTCAGACGCTTCAGACGGCGGATGGGCATCCGTCCAAGCCGCATCCCTCGATGCTGCACACAGCACTTGCGGAAACCGGCGTTGATGTGGGGCGCGCGGTGATGATTGGCGATACGAGCTTTGACATTTCAATGGGGGTTGCGGCTGGATTTCGCACCATTGGGGTGAGCTGGGGCTATCATGAGGTGGATGCATTGCACCGGGCTGGTGCGGATGTGATCCTTGAGGACTACGACGATTTGGACGGGGTTTTGGCGGAGATGGGACTTTGAGCTGGGGGCAACCGAAGCGGTTTTGGGACGCAGTGAACATTGAGCCAGCGGAGGGCGGCTTTGCGGTTTTGCTGGATGCGCGGCCTTTGCGCACGCCGGCAAAGGCCGCGCTGGTTGTGCCCAACCGTGACCTCGCAGAGCTTGTCGCGCAAGAATGGGAGGCGGTTGAGAGCGAGGTTGATCCAAAGATCATGCGCTTCACCCGTTCAGCCAATGCCGCGATTGATAAGGTTTCAACGCAGCATGGGATCGTGGCCAAGATGCTCGCGGACTATGGTGGCACGGATTTGTTGTGCTACCGCGCCACCGAACCTGCGGAGCTGATTGCGCGCCAGATGGAGGCATGGGATCCGCTTTTGGATTGGGCCGATGAAGCGCTGGGCGCACGGCTGGTTCCCACGCAAGGTGTGTTGCCGATTGAGCAGGACGCGGGCGCTTTGGAAGCGTTGAGCGCGCGGGTGCATGGGTTTGATGCGTTTGAGCTGACGGCTTTTCATGATCTGGTATCCCTTTCAGGGTCGTTGATCCTTGCCTTTGGCGTGACCGAGCAGCGGATTGACCCGGAATTTGCATGGGCCGCGAGCCGGATTGATGAGACGTTTCAGGAAGAGCAGTGGGGGGAGGATGAAGATGCAACGATCCTAGCCAAGGCTAAGGAAACGGATTTTCATGCCGCTGCCAGGCTCTATTTTTTGCTAAAACAAGGTTGATTAAATGAGCGGACCTAAATTTGCGACTGGGCTTGATGAGATGCCGACAATGGCGGATGTGTCGTCGCTGACAGGTCTGGAATTCATGACCAAGGTTAAAGACGGTGAGCTGGCAGCGCCGCCCATTGGCCGTACTTTGGGGTTTCGCGTCGAAAGCGTCAAAGATGGCGAGGTTTGTTTTATCGGCACGCCGAATTTTGATGCGCTAAATCCGCTGGGCACGGTTCATGGTGGCTGGTTTGGGGCGCTGCTTGACAGCTGCATGGCATGTGCCGTGCAAACCAAGCTTGCCAAGGGGCAAGGGTACACAACGCAGGAATACAAAGTGAACCTGATCCGTCCGCTGTTTTCTGATAGCGGCGCTGTTATGGCCACTGGGCAGGTGCAACATTCCGGGCGGCGCACGGGTGTCGCGGTTGGTGAAATTCGCGGCATTGAAGACGGTAAACTCTACGCGACAGGCAGCACGACATGTCTGATTTTTCCGCTTTGAGTTCAAAGGCCAAAAGCAGGCGCGATCGGTGCGATCTCAGGCAGGTTTTGGACTGACCTTAAATCGAACAATCATGGCTCAATTTAGGGCAATTTTCGCTCGCGGACCCCATTGGGGATGCGTTCGTGAGGGCGTTGGTGCCTCATAAATGCGATTTGTTCGGAAACCTTAACAAACTAGCCCATTCATTAAACTTTTCACGATGAGGCAGGGGGGATTCGCGGGCGAAATCGTTGTGAATGTCGAATAAAATACGCATCTATCGTGTAGATTTGCCAATATTGAACAGTTGTCCTTAGGGAAATAGGTGGATTAGGTACTTTTACCCATGTGTGTTCCTCTATTGTTCACTTGACCGTAACGGCAAGATATTGCCATGCTCTTGGCTATCAGTCTGAATGGGGAAGTGTTCTGCACGATTCCAGACTGGTGCTTAGGGAGAAAATCCATCCAAGGTGATGGCAACCATCAGGAAGAGGTTAACATGAAGACATCCGTATTTTTTGGCTTTGCAGCCGCAGCTACTCTGACAGCGGGAATTGCCGCAGCTGGCACGCTGGACGATGTTAAGGCAGCGGGCGAGCTGAAATGTGGTGTGTCCACAGGTCTCGTCGGCTTTGCCGCACCAGACGCGAGCGGCAAGTGGTCCGGTTTCGATGTCACAGTTTGTCGCGCAGTTGCTGCGGCTGTTCTGGGCGACGGCGACAAAGTGAAATTTGTTCCAACAACCGGTAAAACACGTTTCACAGCGCTGGCTTCTGGCGAAGTAGATCTGCTGGCTCGTAACACCACATGGACATTCTCACGCGACGTCGATCTCGGCTTTGAGTTCGTTGGTGTAAACTACTACGACGGTCAGGGCTTTATGGTTCCAAAGGAACTTGGCGTTTCATCTGCCAAGGATCTTGATGGTGCGACGATCTGCATCCAGACTGGTACAACAACTGAGCTGAACCTGGCGGATTTCTTCCGCTCCAACAACATCAGCTACGAGCCTGTGCCAATCGAGACAAACGCAGAAGCTCAGCAGCAGTATCTGGCAAATGCTTGTGACGTCTACACAACAGACGCATCCGGCCTTGCAGCGACACGTGCAACTTTTGAAGATCCAAGCGCGCATGTTGTTCTGCCTGAGATCGTATCCAAAGAGCCACTCGGCCCGCTTGTTCGCCACGGCGACCACCAGTGGGGCGACGTTGTACGTTGGACACTCAACGCACTGATCGCCGCTGAAGAGCTTGGCGTGACATCAGCCAACATGGCACAGATGGCATCTGGCACAAACAACCCAGAGATCAATCGTCTGATGGGTACTGAGGGCAACCTTGGTGAGATGCTTGGCCTTGACGCTGACTGGGCGCAAAAAGCGCTTGGCGTTGGTGGCAACTACGGCGAGATCTTCGAGAAGAACATCGGCGAAAGCACACCGATCGGTCTTGCACGCGGTCTGAACGCACAGTGGACACAGGGCGGCCTGCTCTACACACCACCGTTCCGCTAAAATCGATACGGCAAAGGGCGCAGCTTAGACTGCGCCCTTTGTTTTTAGGGTAAGCCCCCGGTAGAGGGGCACGCGTCCAACGCGACGCACAGCTTCACAATATTTACAGGAGAGGGGGACCAGGCCATGAGCGCCTTGACAGACCCACCGCGCGAAAGTTTCCGGCTTTCGATGCTGCTGAATGACACCCGCTATCGTGGGCTGACATTCCAGTTTATTGCCCTTGTGCTCCTGATTGGCTCGATCGCCTATCTTGCCAGCAATCTTTTCAGCAATCTGGCTGCTGCTGGTTTGGATATCTCTTATGAGTTTCTTGGAACCCCTGCCGGATATGACATCAACCAACGCCCGATTGAGTACACATCGCAGTCCACGCATATGCGAGCTGCAATTGTTGGTATTCTCAATACGCTGATCGTAGCCTTTTTGGCCTGTGTCAGCGCCACTGTTCTGGGTGTGATCGCGGGTGTGCTGCGGCTCTCGAATAACTGGCTCGTGAGTAAACTCATGGCCGTTTATGTTGAAGCGTTCCGCAATGTTCCGGTGCTGATCTGGATCATCATTATCTTTACAGTGATGACAGCGTCCATGCCGGGGCCACGCGAATTCAAAGGGCCTGACGCTGAGGCCTCGACCTTCCTAGGCTCGGCCTTCACCAGTCAGGGCGTATTCACGCCTGCACCTGTGTTCGGCGAAGGGTCTTTTTTGCTGCTTCTGGTCGCCATTGGGTCGATCTTTTGGTCTTATTGGTACGGCAAGTACCGTGTTAAAGTTCTGTTTGATACGGGCAAAGAGCTTGCGGCATGGCCGTCTTGGGCAATCCTTTTTGGGCCATGTATTGTGACGTTTCTGATCATGTCCATGACCTTTGGGGGCGCGACCAATCGATTGATGATTCCCGCGGATGCTGCGGCAGGCGCGACGTCTCTGGCGGAGTTCAGCGACACGGCGCAAGATGGCAAGTTCCGCGCGAATTTTTGCGATTTCTCGGGCTCAACCGCGAGCGCTGTTGGCAAGAGCAAGTTCACCTCCAGCGAGGCGATGGTGCTGTCCAATCCTGACCGTTTGAAGATGAAAACCACTGATTATCCGTCACTAGAAGCGGCTCAGGCCGGGTTCGCGGATGGCAAGTGCAATATGTTGGTTGTGCCCCAGGATGCGGTTGACGCACTGACGGCTTCTACGGGTGCGGTTGCGCTGAGCGATAAAATCAGGGACGGTGCGCCAATCGCGATTGATTACCCCTATCTTGGCAACTTCCGCTTTACGGATGGCTTGACCATTCGTGGTTCGCTGATCGCGCTCTGGTTCGCTCTTGCGATCTATACCGGCGCGTTCATTGCGGAGAACGTGCGGGCAGGCATTCAGGCGATTTCAAAAGGCCAGACCGAGGCTGCGGCATCGCTTGGCTTGCGTCCGGGACGGATCATGAACTTGGTCGTGCTGCCACAAGCGTTGCGGGTCATTATCCCACCTTTGATCTCTCAGTATCTGAACATCACCAAGAACTCATCGCTTGCGATTGCGGTTGGGTATATGGATGTAACCGGGACGCTTGGCGGGATTACGCTTAACCAGACAGGTCGTGCGATTGAGACGATCCTGCTGTTGATGCTGTTTTATCTCACGATATCCTTGAGCATTTCGATGCTTATGAATGTCTACAACAATTCCATCAAGCTGAAGGAGCGCTAAGATGTCTGATATC
>CAZQMR010000240.1:0-5632 GCA_964594465.1 uncultured Rhodobacterales bacterium | reverse complement strand
TATACCTCGGTGTTTGGCGGGGTTTATGAGAGCATTGATGCGATCCTGCTGAGCCATCATTTCCATCCCGATAATCCCAAGGCGCTGGGCGAGATGACCTATCTTGAGGTGCTGAATGATCATCTGACCGATGGCGGCCATGAGGAAGCTCCTTACAACAAGCTTGCCTCCGATCATGGGCAGTTGGTGGCGCATATGAGGCTGAGATGAGCCGGTATGATTTCGCGGTCATAGGCGGCGGGATCGCGGGCGTTTCGGCGGCGGCGCGGTTGGCTGAGCTGGGCAGTGTGGTGGTTTTGGAGCGGGAAGAGACGCTTGGCTATCACTCCACGGGGCGCTCATCGGCGCTTTATGAGCCGAACTATGGGAACAAGTTTATTCTGGCGATGACGCGGGCTGGTTTGGCGGGTTTTGAGACGCCGCTTGGCTGCGAGGAAAGCGTGTTGTCGCCGCGTGGGGTGCTGATGGTGGCGACGACCGATGAAATGGCGAGCCATGGCGGCGATGTGCTGGAGGACTGGCGCGAGATCAGTTTGGACGAGGCGCAGAGCCTTGTGCCGATTTTGCGCCGCGAGAAGCTGGCCAAGGCGTGGCACTCCGGGGCGGCGCAGGATATTGATGTGGATCGGCTGTTGCAGGGCTTTGCCCGTGCGGCGCGCGGGCAGGGGGCTGAGTTTGTTCAAGAGGCTGAGGTGACGGGGCTCAGCAAAACGTCGGGTGGTTGGCAGATTGAGACGCGCGCGGGTGGTTTTGCGGCTGATGTTGTGATCAACGCAGCAGGTGCGTGGGCCGATCCTGTGGCGCAGCTGGCGGGGCTTGATCCTGTGGGCGTGCAACCGATGCGGCGCACGATGGCCGTGGTGGCAGGGCCAGTGGGTGTCGGGTTTGAAAGCTGGCCGATGATGTTTTCTCGCTCGGAAAATTGGTACGCCAAACCGGATGCGGGCAAGCTGTTTGTTTCGCCCGCCGATGAAGAACCTGTCGCGCCGATGGATGCATGGCCTGAGGATTTGGCGATCGCGGAAGGCATTGATCGCTTCACGCAGATGATGGACCATGAGATCACGCGGGTTGAGCATAGCTGGGCGGGATTGCGTAGCTTTGCCCCGGATCGCACGCCCGTGGTTGGCATGGACCCGGCGGCCAGCGGCTTTTTCTGGCTCGCCGGGCAGGGCGGCTATGGCATCCAGACCTCGCCAATGATGAGCCAACTTACTGCGCAGTTGCTCGGCGGGGCCGAAACGGGCCTTGACGATTGGGTTGTAAATGGCCTCTCCCCACAACGCTTTCGGGTTGCATGAGTTACGCTCACGTAAACTATTTAAATTTGCCGTTTTTCATCCCCATTCGCGAACGCTAAATTGGGCACAGGTCGAAAGACCTTGCGTGAGTAAAGAGTGTTTTTGTTGGTGGATATTCTGCCAGTCCGGGCCCCAAGTTAGGCTGATTAAACCTCGCCAAGCGAAGGGGGCCGGACACAACATGGGGATGGGGAATGATGCCTGAGTAATCATACCTATTTTGGAGAATTTGGTAATAATATAGGAAGTCGCGAGAGAAGAACTTAACGATTTCTTACAGTTTGTGTTTCAGCTCACGTGTACCGAGCTAGTAAGTAAAGTAACGAGTGGGACGTTTGCGCTTACCCCAATTAGGCGCAAAATATCTTTATCAAGTAAATGGAATGACGGATTTACCGTCATATTCGGCCCCGTGAAGGTGAGACCTACCCCCTCGCCTCAGCGGGGTCGATGCCATTTTGGACATCGCTTTTCGCTCTTTCGTCGACTGCCGACCAAGCTATGATGCTTACAAATTCCAGACACACAAGGATTTGTTATGAGCGAAGTAGATGACGGCGCGCGCCATGCCCAAAAGATGGCCAAAAAGAAGGCCGCACGTGATAAAATCATGGCGACCAAGACCGATCAAAAAGGTCTGGTGATCGTGCACACGGGCAAGGGCAAGGGCAAAAGCTCAGCCGCCTTTGGCATGATTTTCCGCTGTATCGCTCATGATATGAAATGCGCCGTGGTGCAGTTCATCAAGGGTGGGATGAGCACGGGTGAGCGGGATTTGATCCTGAGCAAATTCTCTGACGCTTGCGCCTTTCACACCATGGGCGAGGGTTTCACCTGGGAAACGCAGGACAAAAGCCGCGACATTGAAATGGCGCAGGCCGCTTGGGCCAAGGCCAAAGACCTCATTCGCGATGAAAGCAATCGTATGGTGCTGCTTGATGAGATCAACATCGCGCTTAGATACGATTATATCGACATCGCCGAGGTCGTGAGCTTCTTACGCGATGAAAAGCCCGAGATGACCCATGTGGTTCTGACTGGGCGCAACGCCAAGGAAGAGCTGATCGAGGTGGCGGATTTGGTCACGGAGATGGAGCTGGTCAAGCACCCGTTCCGTTCTGGCATCAAGGCACAACAAGGAGTTGAATTTTGAAACTACTGGGAATTTCGGGCGCTTTGCGCAAAGCCTCGACCAATACGCTGCTGATCAAAGAGGCCGCGCGGCTCTCGCCCTTTGACACGCTGGAATTGGGCAATTTGCGGATGCCGCTTTATGACGGCGATCTTGAAGCAGCCGATGGCATCCCGGCTGAGGCGCAAAAGCTCGCTGAGCAGATTAAGGGCGCGGATGCGATCCTGTTTTCCACACCGGAATACAATGGCAACTTGCCGGGCGTCCTGAAAAACGGTCTGGATTGGGTGAGCCGGGTTGAGGGCGCACCGATGGCTGGTAAGCCGGTCGCGATTGTGTCGGCGGCGGCTGGTGGATCGGGCGGTGCGCGGGCGCAATATTCGCTGCGGGCCTGTCTGGTCGCGTTTCAGGGCAATGTTTTGCAGGGCCCGGAGGTGATGATTGGCGCTTCGTTTAAGGCGTTTGACGATGAGGGGCGCTTGGTCAATGAGGATTCGGTTAAGTTCCTGACGGCGAAGATGGAGGCGTTGGCCGCGCACGTAGGGTAGCCTTCACAGCAGGTTTTTGGCCAATAGGATCAAGGCGGCAATCGTCGACAAGCCGAGCGCAAAAGGGCGGATCGAGTGACGCTCGAACCGCCCGACAAGACGGCTTGCCACCGCAAGGCCGATGAAAACCGCAGGCAGCAGCGTGATCGCGATGATCAGATGGCCGCCTTTGATCAAGCCGAAGGCCGCCAGTGACAGGATCGAGACGATCATCCCAAAGGCGAAAAAGATGTTCTGCATGGCGCGTGCGCGTTGCGGGCTTTCGAACTGGTAGAGCATGGCCATGGGGGGCGCGCCGATTGCGGTGAGCGTGCCCATCAATCCGGCGGAGGTGCCTGCGATAAAGAGGTTCGGATTGTTGATTGGCGCGCGCAATCCGGCAAGGCTGAGGGCTACGGCAATCAAAACGGTCACGCCGATCACAACCGCGATCCCAGTTGTGCCAGCGATATGGGCCGCGATCCATGCGGCAAGGACGGCCCCAAGGGCGCGGCCTGCAAATCCTGCGGGCAGCTCCTTTTTCTCAACGGTTGAGAAATCCATGGCCGAGGAGGACAGCCCGACAACGCAGCCGATCAGCAGGACCGTTGCGGGCAGATATTCCGGCAACACGATGGCGAGGATGGGCGAGGCGACCATGCCCAGCCCTTGGCCTGCAAGGCGCTGAACAAGGGTGCCGCAAAACACGGCGATGGCGGCGATCAGCAGGGCGGCGGCACCTGCGCTGGCCCATATTTCAAGGATCATAGTGAGAAATCTCGATGAGGTTTTGATCCGGATCGCGCAGATAAAGCGAGGTGATCGGCCCACGCGCACCACTGCGGGCCACCGGGCCTTCCTCGATGGGAATTTGGTGGGCGTTTAGGTGGGGGATCCAGTCCGCGCTGGGTGTTTCGCTCAGCAAACAGAGATCGGCGGAGCCGGGCGTTGGTGTGGCAGCTTTGGGGGCAAATTCGTGGCCCGTTTGGTGCAGATTGATCTTGTGGGGGCCAAAGAACAGCGCGCTGCGAATGCTCCCGTCCGCCGCTTCAAATCGCTCGGCGGTCATGCCCAGCACGCGCTCGTAAAAGGCGATGGTGGTGGGGATGTCCGCGACAGTGAGGACGAAGTGGTCGAGGCCGGTGATTTTGCACATGAGGACAGGTGTAGCGTGGTTGCGGCTCAGGCGGTACTGCTATTCGCCGCATGGGCCAATTGCACGGGCGGGGTGAAACGCTCCGGCAGGATCGGCGTTTGCCCCTTCACAAGTTGCACCACGGTTTCAGCGATTGCGGGCGCAAGGCCAAAGCCGATTTTGAAGCCGCCGCTTGCGATGAAAACGCCGGGCATATCTGGCACCGGGCCGATGATTGGATCGGGCAGCGAGGCGCGGGGGCGCAGGTTTGCCCAGCGCTCGGTGACGTCTGAGTTTTGCAGTGCGGGGCATATGGCGCGGGCTTTTGTGATGAGGGCGTCGAGCTTGTCGTCAGTGCTGTGCGGGTCGCTGAAGTCGCGCTCATTGGTGGAGCCAACGGCGATACGCCCGTCTTCGTGGGGCAGGATGTAGAGGCCATCGGCGAAGATGAGCGGGCCGCTGTTTTTGGCGGGGCTTAGGAGTGCGGCTTGGCCTTTGACCTCAGAGCCGAAATCGTGGGGGAAGTTGACCAGCGGAAAGCTGTTATTGGCGGCGGATAGGACGATTGTGGGGGCTTTGAGGGTCGTGCCTTCGGTGAGGGTGACGCGGCCGGTTTCGATGGCTTTGACTTCTCCGATTTGGATCATTGCGCCGAGTTTTTGGATTGCGTTTGTGAGGGCGATGCAGGCGGCGCGGGGAAATATGCGCGCGCTAAGGGTCTCTTGCACGGCACCAAACGGGCCTGCGCCGAACCAATTGGGGTCAGTCTCGTCGAGGACGTGCCAGTCTATTCCATTGGGCCATACCGTTTCAGCTTCACCTATGCGCATCTCAGCCAAATCCCGGCCCTTTTGGCTTAGGATCGGCATCAGGCGACCTATGCGGCCATATCCGGTTTTGAGGCCTGAGATTTGCTCCACCCGCAACCAGAATTCTGGTGCTGCGAGCAAGGCTTTGAGTTGGAACGCTTTTTTCGCATCCCAAATGTCTGGCATATGCGGGGATAGGGCGCCAAGGATGCCGCCGCTTGCGCCGCTGCCGGGTTCAGCTTTGTCGATCAGGGTGACGCTTAGGCCCGCGCTTAGCAGCTCAAACGCCGAAGCAAGGCCGAAAATCCCGCCGCCGATTACGATCACGTCTGGTGGCTTTGTCATTGGGATTTCAACCTGATACTGGACTGCGACCCTTCTAGACAATTGGTGGATCAGATGGAACCTGCCAAACTCACATGGTCTGACGGTGTGCCGGTGGCGCAGCGTTTTGATGACCCCTATTTTGCCAAAAGCGATGGGCTGGCGGAGACGCGCCATACCTATCTTGCGGGCAATGATCTGCCGCGCCGCTTTTGCGATGGGTTTTGTGTGGCTGAGCTTGGTTTTGGCACCGGGCTGAACGCAGCTGCGACCCTTGCGGCATGGGTAGCACAGGGCGCGTCGGGTGTGTTGCGCTATGTGAGTTTTGAGGCTTTTGCGATGAGCCCTGGCGATATGGAGCGGGCTTTGGCTGCGTTTCCTGAGCTGGCGGCGGAGGCGGCGGC
>CAZQMR010000239.1:0-5645 GCA_964594465.1 uncultured Rhodobacterales bacterium | reverse complement strand
AAATATCCCCGCCGGAGGCACCCAAATACCGCAATAAAGCGCCTATTTGTCTTCCCCAAAGCGCGACGACACAAGCGCCTCCAAAGCTGCAGCCAAAGCCTCCGCCTCAGCGCCGCTTGTCTCCACCTCAATCGTCGATCCCTTAGCAGCCGCCAGCATCATCAACCCCATGATACTGTCCCCGCCCACAGAGATCCCGTCGCGGCTCACTTCCGCCTCCGCGTCAAAGCTTTCCACACAGTCCACAAATTTGGCAGAGGCACGCGCATGCAGGCCCTTATCGTTTACGATCTCAAGAACCAGCGCTGCCATCAGCCGGTTGCAAACTCGCGGCATTTTTGGAAACTATCCGCGCAGTTGATATATTGCCGCGCCGCCATCACCGCGCGCTCCACCGCCACATGCAGTGGCTTGTTGCGCAGCTTGGCCAGTTTCACCAAAAGCGGCAGGTTCGCACCATACAAAACCTTGCGATCCGAGCTTTCGCAGGCATTGAGCGCAAGATTGCTCGGCGTGCCCCCGAACATATCCGTCACCACAACCACACCGTGCCCCGTATCAACACTGTCGATCACCCGGTCCACTTCGGTCTGCTTGTTGTCGCGACAATCATCCGGGCCAATGGACACCGCTGCCGTATTAGGCTGCTTGCCCACGACATGTTCCATCGCTCTAAGATACTCGTCCGCCAGCCCACCATGGGCCACAATAACGATACCAATCATAAATCCGTTCCCCTGAGCCCAGAACGCTGGTCACTGCGCCCTTCGAACTCCCTATGACGAATAGACACCCCCCAGCCAAACTGTTCAAGCCTCTTTGCAAGGGATTCTGCCACAGCCACCGAACGGTGTTGCCCGCCCGTACAGCCAAGCCCTACTGAGAAATATGATTTTCCTTCGGCTTTGTAAGCAGGCAGTAACAGACTTGTCATCTCGACCAGCTTCTCGAAAAATTCCCCATAAAGCGGATCCGCCGCCACATAATCTGCCACACCAGCATGGCGACCATCCAGCGCACGCAGATCAGGCACCCAGTAAGGATTTTGCAGAAATCGAACATCAAACATCACATCCAAGCCCAACGGCACGCCCTTCTTGAACGCAAAGGACTGCAACGTCACCGCAAGACCCGCGTCATCCACATGCTGAAAGATCTCTTCGATCTCGGCGCGCAAATCATGGGGGGTAAAACTGCCCGTGTCCAAAACCCGGTCCGCAAAGCCCTTGATCGGAGCCAGCAAATCCTGCTCACGAGCAATGCCAATCGCCGCTGACTCTTCGGGCGCCAGCGGATGGCGGCGGCGGGTCTCCGAATACCGCTTGAGCAACACGTTTTCCGAGCAATCAATGTAAAGAAGCATTCCCTCCCAAGCGGAATGGGCGCGAATCATTTTGATCGCGTCCTCAACACCTGGCACCGAGAAATCCCGGTTGCGCGCATCAATACCAATCGCCAAAGGTCGCGTGGGTGGGGCGCCGGAAATCAGACTTGGCAACAGCGAAAGCGGCAGATTGTCGATTGCCTCAAAACCCAGATCCTCCAGCGCATTAATCGCCGTTGAACGCCCGGCCCCTGAAGGGCCAGTTACAAGCGTCACGCGGGTTCGCGGAGTTAGGGGTTCGTCCTTTGGCATCTGGCTTCCTAAAAAGCCTCATCCCGTCAAATTTCGGCGGACATTCCAGCGACAAGTGCCGCTGCGAGGCTTCCATTATCCTTTCCGTAAATCAGATTAACGCGAATTCCTAAGAATTCTATGAATCTGTCCGGTGGCATACGCCTAATCTCAGTCTGATCCAAGTCAACAATAAGGCCAAGCGGCGTCGCTCCCGCTTTTTTTACCTTGATAATGCCAATGCCACGCGCCTCAACCAGCCCCTCAAACCCATCAACCGGGCAGGCCATCAGCCCCTCACCCTCTGGACCGCGGCGCAATATCACCTGATCATCAGAGACAAGCTTTGCCCCAAGTGCAACCATCTCCAAAGCAGTCGCGCTTTTGCCCGCACCAGATGCGCCCACAAACATGACCGCCTCGCCGCCAAGCGCCACAGCGCTGCCATGCACACGGGTCTCGTTTGGATTTTCCGGCGGCGCATCCGCAAGTTCAGCGTCGCCCTCAGCACTCATGCCGGCAGAACAACAACAAAGCGTGCGCCCATGCGCGGCGTCTCTATCCCAGCACCCTCAGGGCGTACATTTTCAGCCCAGATATCCCCGCCATGGGCATCAATGATTTGCTTGGAAATCGCCAGACCAAGGCCCGAATTATTGCCAAAATCATTGCCCGGCCGCTCGGAATAGAACCGCTTGAACACATCGCGCAAATTGTCGTCAGGAATGCCCGGCCCGTTATCCTCAACCGTGATCTTCACCTGATCATCCTCAATCCGCTTGGTGGTAACCGTCACCACGCCATCTGCGGGCAAGAACGAAATCGCATTGCTGATAAGGTTCACAAAGACCTGCGCCAAACGGCCCTCAAGCCCGCGCATCATCAGCTTCTCGCCCTCAAAATCGGCGATCACTTTGCCACCACGCTCTTCGGCCTGCTGACCATTGAACTCCACTAGGTTGCCCATCAAGTAGTTGAGATCGAACTGCTCCATCTCATCCTTGACCAGCTCACCATCCAGCCGCGAGGCGTTGGAAATATCCGTGACCAGTCGGTCCAGTCGTTTCACATCCTGACGGATTACACCCAAAAGCTTGGCGCGCCCCTCGTCATCCTTGGCATATTGCAGCGTATCTACCGCCGAGCGCAGCGACGTTAGCGGGTTCTTAATTTCGTGGGCCACATCTGCGGCAAAGCTCTCATTGGCCTCGATCCGATGATATAGCGCCTCAGTCATGGAGCGCATCGCACGGCTCAGATACCCGATCTCGTCGGGTCGCTCGCTTAAATCCGGGATCACAATGCGCGATGGATTGACCATCCGCCGCTCTGTTGCGCCACCCCGCTCCGCCGCATCGGCAAGCTGTTGGATCGGCTGCGCAATCGTGTTGGCCAGCGCAAGTGACAAGAAAATCGAAATCACAATCGCAAGCAAAAACATCTGCAAAATCTGGCGCCGTTTGTCGGCTACAAACTGGTCAATCTGTCCCGGATCGGTGGTCAGAACCATCGCGCCCAGCACCGTGCCATTGTTCAAAACCGGCAGGCCAACAGCCAGAATGAGATCCCCATTGGGGTTGGGCGCACGCTCGCGCCGAATATTGCCCGCCAGCGCAGATTTCATCGCCCGCGCTGAGAATTGAGCCGTTTGCAGTGTTGTTTGCGGCTCAGCAGGTGCGCGTGTGAACAGGCGGAAAAGCCGCGACTGAACCACGGCCACAATGCCCTTGGGTTTGGCCGCCTCAATCGCTTGCGCCTCTTTTTGAGTTTGGGCATTCAGGGCCGCGGAATTGGCGTAAAGCCTGCCCTGCTTGTCAAAGAGCTGAATATTTGTGGTCGAGATCGTCGTGATCTCACGAAAGAAATCCCTAAGTTCCGGGGTCAGCGAATCGCCTTCCTCCGGTTCGTCCAGATTGAACGTGTCAATGGCCTGCATAAGCACCCGACCCTCTGATTCGAGTGCCTTCTGGTTCAGTGCAACCAATCCACCATCAAATTGGTTCAGGTACAAAACGCCAGTCATCATCATACAGAGCGCCACAAGATTAAACGTCACAATCTTGCGGGTGAGCGGTGACATCTTGATACCAAAGGCTGTGTCACTTGCACGATCGCGACGCGACGTGCCATCTTGCTCTGCCAAATCGATTAGATCGGCATCGTCAGGGGAAATCTCAGTGTGAGCCACGCGGTTACGCCTCGTTGTATCGGTATCCGATACCGTAAAGCGTCTCAATCTGGGCAAATTCACCGTCACCCTGACGGAACTTTTTGCGGATCCGCTTGATGTGGCTGTCGATGGTACGATCATCCACGTAAACTTGGTCGTCGTAGGCCACATCCATCAAATTGTCGCGACTTTTTACAAAGCCAGGGCGCTGTGCCAGCGATTGAAGGATCAGGAATTCCGTGACCGTGAGTGTGACATTGTCGCCCTTCCAAGTGACTGTGTGGCGCAGGCTGTCCATTGAAAGAGAGCCGCGCGTCATCAACGTGTCGTTCTCTTCACCAACGCCCGGCGCTGTCTTTAGTGCCTCGCGACGGCGCAAAATAGTGCGAATACGCTCAACCAGAAGGCGTTGCGAGAAGGGTTTGCGCATGTAGTCATCCGCACCCATGCGCAGGCCAAGCACCTCGTCAATCTCGTCATCCTTGGAGGTCAGGAAAATGACCGGCATATCAGTTTTTTCGCGCAACCGGCGCAAAAGCTCCATGCCATCCATGCGTGGCATTTTGATATCCAAAACTGCCATATCCGGCAAATCATTGGACAAAGCCTGAAACGCGCTCGCCCCATCTGTATACGTCACTACATCATACCCTTCAGCCTCTAGCGTCATTGACACAGAGGTGAGGATGTTCCGGTCGTCATCTACAAGTGCTATTCTCGACATGCCCTAATCCCTCGGCTTCCTATTGCTTTGCGGCCACCACTACTCAGCCGCCTGTTACGTTTTACCAGTGAGACCATGCAAATTTGCTAATGCCTCACTTATACGAATCAAACATTTACAAAGCACGATAAAATTCAGAAATGGGGGGAAATTGCGGCAACTTCGCGTTCGTTTCGTCTAAGTTGCCACAATTGGGCCTACTCTTGATCGCCCCAAAAGCGCCCCAAACGAATGTAACACTTGGACGCACTAGAAAAACAAAATTAACGTGATATAAGGCGCGTCAAAGGGCCAGGGGTCAGATTCTCTGCAGCGTAAGCTGTGTCAAAATCAACGATCCTTAACCATTTCGCGTAAGTAATCAGGCAAGCCGGGCCTTTGTTTAACCCACCGGCATCCAGGATCAGGAGCACTTCTAAAATGATACAAGGGTACGTCAATCCAACGAACACGTTGGAGCAAACGGGCATTTCCGGCGTTAAAAATGTCGCCTACAACCTCACCAACGAGGGCCTGATGCAGGCCGCTATCTCGTCTGGCGAAGGCGAAATCGGTCAGGGCGGCACACTTCTTGTCTCCACTGGCAAACACACTGGCCGCTCTCCCAACGACAAATTCGTGGTCGATGAGCCCAGCGTCAAAGACACAATCTGGTGGGAAAACAATAAGCCCATGCAGCCCGCACATTTTGAGCAACTCCACAAAGACATGCTCGCCCATATGCAAGGCGACCAGTCATATTATGTGCAGGACCTCTATGCTGGGGCCGATGAAAGCTACCGCCTCAATGTTCGCGTGATCAACGAACTGGCTTGGCACGGCCTCTTCATTCGCCACATGCTGCGCCGCCCTGAGCGCAGCGAGCTGGAAAACTTCGCGCCAGAATTCACAATCATCAACTGCCCCAGCTTCTCCGCGGATCCTGACCGCCACGGCTGTCGCTCCGAAACCGTGATTGCGATCTCGTTTGAGCAAAAGCTGATCCTGATTGCCGGCACATCCTATGCGGGTGAAAACAAGAAATCCGTGTTCTCCGTGCTGAACTACCTGCTGCCGGAAAAAGGCGTGATGCCGATGCACTGCTCGGCCAACCACGCGATTGACAACCCGGCCGACACCGCGATCTTCTTTGGCCT
>CAZQMR010000238.1:0-5652 GCA_964594465.1 uncultured Rhodobacterales bacterium | reverse complement strand
TTACCCATATGCACATCCCAATCGCGCCCGCCCAGCGTGATCACTTCTCCCTCGATCATGCGCCGGTATCCCAACGGAATCGGCCAGACCATATCGGCAAAAAACGTCTGCGGCTGGCCTATCCGTTCCGCCAGAATGTCTGCATCCATGCCAGCCGATTTGAAAAACGTGACCGTCTCTGGCGGCATGGTCTCTTGACGATCCAATGTCATCATCCGCGCCATCAGCCAAGCAGTGCGCGAGGTCCAAAACTCCGCACCATCCTTCTCCATCAACCAACCCGCCAGCCCAATATGGTCCGGGTGATGATGGCTGCCAATAACGCGCCCAATCGGTTTACCATTGAGCACACCGCCCAAGAGCACGTCCCACATGTCCCGCACTTTGGAGGTCGAAAAACAGGTATCAAGGATCGTCCAGCTGTCGCCCTCATCAATCGCGTAGCAATTCACATGGTCGAGCTTCAGCGGCAGCGGCAGTCTAATCCACAAAATTCCGTCAGCAACTTCAAGGGTTTCGCCAAATTCTGGCGGCGTTTCAAACGGAAAATTGATCGTGTGTTCCAGCATATCAGGCGCTCAACGCCTCCGCATATAAATCCGCACTGCCAACCCGTGCTGATTGCGCATAAGCAACCGCTTGCGGGAGCAAATTCGTCGCAAAGAATCGCGCCAACGGCGCACGGCTTGGGTCTTTCACCGCGGAAATCGCTAGGTAATGCGCGCCGAGCAACAGCCCCCACGCCTTCAGGAACGGCCCAGCCCCGGCAAAGCGCTCGTTCAAGTCACTGGTCGCCAGCATCCAATCCAGCGTGGTCTTCACGGCTGCCGCCGTCGAGCCAATCGCCTCATTCAGCTCGCCATGGTTCGCAGCCTCAATCTCAGCCAAAAGCCCCTCAGCCGCCGCACCGCCATCCATCAGCTTGCGCGCAACCAAGTCCATCGCCTGAATCCCGTTCGTGCCCTCATAGATCCGCGTCACCCGCACATCGCGGGCATATTGCGCCGCACCGGTTTCCTCCACATAGCCCATGCCACCATGCACCTGCACGCCAAGATCAGCCACTTCGGAACCAATATCCGTGGAGAACGCCTTCGCGATCGGTGTCAAAAACGCGCCCCGCGCCTTCCAATCACCACCTGCTGCGCGCGCCATATCCAGCGAGATCGCCGTATCAAGGCAGATCGCCCGCGCCGCCGCTGTCAGCCCTTTCATGGTCAGCAACATCCGGCGCACATCCGCATGATCAATGATCGCACCCGTGCCAGACTCGCCCAGCGCCGTCTTGCCCTGCTTGCGCTCTCTGGCGAATTCCAGCGCCTTTTGCGTGGCGGCCTCAGCCACACCTAGCCCCTGCACCCCAACGCCAAGCCGCGCATTGTTCATCATCGTAAACATCGCCGCCATCCCGTTATGCGGCTCGCCAACCATCCAGCCAGTCGCGCCCTCATATTCCATGATCGCAGTGGGCGAGCCATGCAAGCCCAGCTTATGCTCCAGCGAAATCGGTTTCAGCCGGTTGGCAACACCGGGTTTGCCCTCCGCATCCGGGATGAATTTCGGCACAATAAACAGCGAAATTCCCTTAGTGCCTGCAACACCATCGGGCAGCCGCGCCAGAACCAAATGGCAGATATTCTCCGCCATATCGTGATCACCCCAGCTGATGTAAATCTTCTGCCCTGAGATCGCATAAGAGCCATCCCCATTATCCTCAGCCTTGGAGCGTAACGCGCCCACATCCGAACCCGCCTGCGGCTCCGTCAGGTTCATCGTGCCCGTCCACTCGCCCGAAATCAGCTTAGGCAAGTAAAGCGCCTGCAGCTCCTCAGACGCATGCGCTTCCAACGCTTCGATCTGGCCCTGCGTCATTAGTGGATTGAGCGACAGCGACAGGCAAGACGAGGAAAACATCTCATTCACACAGGTGGTCAGCGTCAGCGGCAACCCCATGCCCCCGTGATCCGGTCCAGCCGACATGCCAACCCAGCCGCCCTCAGCAATCGCCTGATATGCGCCGGTGTATCCAGGCGAGCTGCGCACCACACCGTTTTCAAGCCGCGCCGGCGTCAAATCTCCATCGCGATTGACCGGCGCCAGCACATCCTCTGCCAGTTTTGCAGCCTCCAGCAGAACGGCAAGCGTGGTCTCGCGCCCGGCTTCTGCAAACAGCTCCGTCTGCGCCAAGCGGTCTGCGCCAAGCACTTCGTCCAATAGAAATGTAATTTGCTCAGTCGGGGCATGATAACTCATCTTAACATCTCCTAGCTGGTCAGTTTGCCAAGCGCATTTGGTTTGGCTATGTGAGGGCCACACTCAATCATCGGCATCTGCCGGTGGTTATAGCGCGTGACGCGCACGTCACAAGGGCAACGCGGCGTTACTATGGATCAACTTAAAACCGAATTAATCACAGATGTCGCGCAAGCCGCTGATCTGCTTTGTGATGGGCATCTGGTCGCCTTTGCCACCGAAACCGTCTACGGCCTTGGTGCCGACGCCACCAATGGCACAGCCGTTGCGCAAATCTACGCCGCAAAGGGGCGGCCACAGTTCAACCCCCTCATCATGCACGTCCCCAGCTTGGAGGCGGCACGCAGTCTCGCCACCTTCTCCCCGCTCGCCGAAAAACTCGCCGCCGCCTTCTGGCCGGGCCCCCTCACATTGGTCCTGCCCCGCAGCACCAATTGCCCCGTAAGCACGCTGGCATGCGCCGGGCTTGACACAATCGCACTCCGCTGCCCCGCGCACCCACAAGCCCGCCAACTCCTGACAAAAGCAAACCGCCCCATCGCGGCCCCCTCAGCCAACCCCTCTGGCGCGATCTCCCCGACCAGCGCGGCTCATGTGCTCGATGGGCTCAGCGGAAAAATCGCCGCAGTGCTTGAGGGCGGCCCCTGCGAAGTCGGCCTTGAATCCACCATCCTGAGCGTTACCGATACCGCCACGCTCCTGCGCCCCGGCGGCCTCACCTCCGAGAGCATCGAAGCGCTCTTAGGCCACCCACTAAAAACCCCACAAACCGCAGAAATCACAGCGCCCGGCCAGCTCGCTTCGCACTACGCGCCCAACACGAAGCTCACCCTCAACGCAACAAAACCAATCCCCGGCAACCTCTGGCTCGGCTTCGGCTCCATGCCCAACACCGCCACCGGCCTCAACCTATCTCAAACAAGCAACCTCACAGAAGCCGCCGCCAACCTCTTCGACCACCTCCGCCGCCTAGATGCTATCGCCTCAAAAAACGGCCACTCGCAAATCAACGCAGCCCCAGTCCCGAACACCGGCCTTGGCCTCGCCATCAACGACCGCCTAAAGCGCGCCGCCGCGCCAAAGCCCTAGCCCTTCGATTTTCCAGAAAATACTTCCGCCGGAGGCTCCGACCGCCTCAACGCTCCTTAACGTACGGCACCCCACCGGCCTTGGGTGGAATAGCCTTGCCCACGAAGCCCGCCAAAATCACCACCGTCAGGATATACGGCAGCGCCTGCATAAACTGCACCGGCACCGTACCCACGCCCGGAATTTCTATGTTCTGATAGCGAATGCCAATCGCCTCCAGCAGCCCAAATAGCAAACAAGCCCAAAGCGCAGGCCATGGCCGCCATTTCGCAAAGATCAACGCCGCCAGCGCAATAAAGCCCTTGCCCGCCGTCATATCCCGTACAAAGCCCGAAGAAATACCAGTCGAGAGGTAAACCCCCGCAATCCCACATAAAAGCCCGCAAATCATCACGGCGGCATAGCGCTGACGCACCACGGAAATCCCTGCCGTGTCCACCGCACCGGGGTTCTCACCAACGGCACGCAGCCGCAGACCAAAGCGCGTGCGAAACAGCACCCACCACGTTGCAGGCACGCAGAGCAGCGCGAGATAAACCAGAATGTTATGCCCCGAAATCAGGTCGTGATAAATCGGCCCGAGCACCGGCACGCTCTGCAAACTCTCCGCAAAAGGCAGCGTCAGCGAGTTGAACCGGCTGTCGCCCGAAAGCTGCGGCGTCTGCCCGCCTTGGCGAAACCAGTTCTGCCCCACCAATGCCGTCAGCCCAGAGGCCAGAAAGTTGATCGCAACCCCGGAAATCAGCTGATTGCCCTTGAGCGTAATTGACGCCAAGCCATGCAAAAGCGCCATCGCCATAGACGCGCCGATCCCAGCAATAAAGCCAATCCAAGCCGAGCCAGAAACAGCCGCAGCAGCTCCCGCCACAAAGGCCGCCGCCAGCATTTTGCCCTCAAGCCCAATGTCAAAAATCCCGGCCCGCTCCGAGAACAACCCCGCAAGGCAAGCCAGCAAAAGCGGCGTAGACAGCCGCAGCGTCGAATCCAAAAGCTGCAATATCGTTGCCAAATCCATCACGCAGCCTCCCGCCGAAAGCGCAGGAACAGCCGCTCAATGGGTATGCGCACCATATTCTCCAGCGCGCCCGTAAACAGGATCACCAGCGCTTGAATAACCACAATCATCTCGCGGCTGATCGCGGGCATTTCAAAGGCCAGCTCAGCCCCGCCCTGATACAAAACCCCAAACAAAAGTGCGGCCAAAACCACGCCCACCGGATGCGAGCGCCCCATCAGCGCCACGGCGATTCCCACAAATCCAGCGCCCAAAACCGCATCAATAACGAGCTTTTGCGAATAGCCGCCCATCACCACATTGAGCGCCATCTGCCCCGCAAGCGCACCGGAAATCATCATCGCAATCATCGTGATCTTGAAGGGCGAAATCCCCGCATAGACAGAGGCCGGTTGCGAAAATCCAAAGGCGCGGATTTCATAGCCTAGCCTAGTTTTCCAAATCAAAATCCAAACCCCGAAGGCGCAAATCATCGACCAGAGAAACGAGATATTCATCGGCGTGTCGGACATTTTGATGCCAATCCAGCCCAGCATCTCATGCATGAACGGCAGATGCGCGCCTTGTGCAAATTTGCGGGTTTCGGGCGCTTGCGAGCCTTCGAGCTTGAGCACATTAACCAGCATGTAAACCAGCAAGGCGGCTGCGATATAGTTGAACATGATCGTCGTGATCACGATATGACTGCCGCGCCGCGCTTGCAGATAAGCCGGGACCGCTGCCCAAGCCGCGCCAAAAAGTGCCGCGCCGATGATGGCCAACGGAAACGTCAAAATCCAATGGGTCCAGTCAAGCGCGAGGCATACAAATGCAACGCCAAGCCCAGCCACCGCCGCCTGCCCTTCGCCGCCGATATTGAACAGCGACGCATGAAACGCCACCGCCACAGCAAGCCCCGTGAAAATGAAGGTCGTGGCATAAAACAGCGTGTAGCCAATGCCATAACCCGACCCCAAAGCGCCCGTAACCAGAATGCGAACCGCCCGGATCGGATCCTCGCCGATAAAGATCACCACAAGGCCCGAGACAAGCAGCGCCAGCGCCAGATTGATCAGCGGAATAAGGGCGAAATCAGCCCATTTGGGCAGCGTGTTCATGTGCTCATCCCCGCCATCAGCATGCCAAGTTCCTGCTCGTTGGTGTCCGCCGCCAAGCGTTCCCCGGCGATATGCCCGTCAAACATCACCACCACCCGGTCCGAGAGCGCCAAAATTTCTTCCAGCTCAACCGAGACCAACAAAATCGCCTTGCCCGCATCGCGAAGTGCTACGATCTGTTGGTGAATAAACTCAATC
>CAZQMR010000237.1:0-5678 GCA_964594465.1 uncultured Rhodobacterales bacterium | reverse complement strand
GCGGCAACCATCAGGTCATGATGCGCGGCACATTCGCCAATATCCGCATCAAGAACGAGATGCTCGACGGTGTTGAAGGCGGCTACACCAAAGGCCCCAATGGCGAGCAAATGTCGATCTTCGATGCAGCCATGGCCCATCAAGACGCCGGCACACCGCTGGTGATTTTTGCGGGCGAACAGTATGGCGCAGGTTCTTCGCGCGACTGGGCGGCCAAAGGTACAGCACTCCTCGGCGTCAAAGCCGTGGTCGCGGAAAGCTTTGAGCGCATTCATCGCTCCAACCTCGTAGGCATGGGCGTGATCCCGTTTGAGTTCACCAATGGCGAAAGCCGCAAATCTCTTGGCCTCAAGGGCGAAGAAACCGTCAGCATCACTGGGCTGGAGGGCGATCTTGTGCCGCTCTCCGAAGTGCCTTGCGATATCACCTACGCCGACGGAACGACCAAAACGATCCAGCTCAAATGCCGTATCGATACAGCGGTTGAGATCGAATATGTCGAAAACGGTGGCGTGCTGCATTTCGTGCTGCGCAACTTGGCGGCAGCCAGCTAATCACCGACTCTACTGAATTGAGAACGCCGTCAGCAGATCGCTGGCGGCGTTTTTCATTTGAGTTAAGGTTTTGGTCACAAACTTGTTAACATTTGCGGGATTGGTGCATATGCGGTGCAGTGCACGCAGCATATGCGTGGCGGAACTGTGCAGCGTCACGTTCCGTAAGTTAACATTCGAACACATGTAACAGAGCCCTCACCAAGGCTTGACTGGCATTTTATTGCTGATCGCCTTAAATGTAGATCACCCAAGAAAAGCTCGTGGAAACTGGTATCATGCGTATTCTCAAGCCCCTGGCCCTGCTCGCCGCCCTTATGTCTCCTGCTCTGGCAGAGGCGCAAAACAAGGCCGTCGTGGTCGAGCTTTACACGTCTCAAGGCTGCTCATCCTGCCCAAGCGCAGACGCCTATCTTGGCGAAATTTCCAAAAGAAACAACGTGATAGCCTTGTCGTTACATGTGGACTATTGGGATTATATGGGCTGGAAAGATGCGTTTGCAGACCCCAAATACACCAAGCGCCAGCGCCGCTATGCCCGGGTTAACAGAGAGCGCACGGTTTATACGCCCCAGATGGTCGTACAGGGCCAAGAGCTTTTGGTGGGCAGTCGACGCAAAAGCGTTGAGCCGCATTTGAAAGCACATGCCAATCAACCTCAGAACGTTGATCTCACTATTGTGCAGAGCAACGGAAGAATTGTGATTAATATCAATGCACTGCGCCGGGTAAAGCCGAGCGTCGTTCAGCTGGTTCGCTTTTCGCCGCAACACAAAGTTGCGATCAAGCGCGGCGAAAACCGGGGCCGTACGCTTGTTTATACCAATGTTGTCGAAAGCTGGGATATTGTGGGCAACTGGAGTGGTCGCGGCTCAGAACGTCTTTCGGTTGCAACAAAACCGGGTGCAAATTACGCTGTGATCGTGCAAGAGAAAAATCAGGGCGCTGTTTTGGCTGCTGCAAAGGTTAATTGAACCTCTTTGCGTTGACTGCGTTTACTCTTTGTTAACCTTCCAGCGCTGATGCAGCCAATGCCACTGCTCAGGATGCGCATGAACCCGCGCCGCTAACGAATCGTTAAAATTCTGGGTGACCTCATGCGCGGTGTCACCTGAAAGCGGAGCTTCCATCTCAATTTCAAACGACACCCCATCCTCTTGTCGCGTGCAGTAGAGTGGGATGATGGGCAAGTCATTGCGCAGCGCCATTTCCGCGATCGCTGTTGGCGTTACCGCAGGTTTTCCCATGAAATCAAGCACTTCCCCGCGTTCGTCGCGTTGATCGAGCAGGATCGCCGCAATCCCACCGCCTTTCAAATAGCGCAACATATCCCGCATACCCTTGCCACCTTTGGCAAAAACCGGGGCCTCTGCTGCATCCAGCGAAGCGCGAAAGTCAGCTTCAAAATAGGGGTTGTTCTGCGGGCGATAAATCCCAGCCACCTTATATCCCAAAACGCCAAGCCGAAGCCGCGCGACCTCCCAATTTCCGAAATGTCCTGACAGAATAATGACCCCATGACTGTCGCGCTGGGCTTGCTCAAACGTGTCAAAGCCAGGCCCGAAAATGGGCGTGTTTTCAATCTGTTGCAGGAACTCCTGGGTCGAGAATGTCTCCATCACATGCCGCCCCAAACCGCCAGAAACCGCGCGGCGAATGCGGCGTTTTTCAGCTGGTTCCATGTCAGGATAAATATGGGTCAGATTGCGCTCAATCCGCCTGCGCAAAGAGGGCACGAGCGAGACGACGGTGCGGGTCACAAAACTCAGAATTGAAACGCGGGTGCGAAACGGAAACAAGCGGCTGACGCGCAAAATTGTCCGCAAAGCCATGCCTTGCATCCAGTCGCTCCAGCTTGGTGTCTCAGGTTGTGGCATCTTTTCGTTTCGTGATTTACTTTTCCGCTATTTGGCGGCGATGCCACACATAAAGTCCCGCCCCAACGATCACAAGAGCGCCCGCAATTGTCCAACGATCAGGCGTTTCGCTATAAAGCAGATAGCCCCATATGCTGTTGAAAACTATGCTGAAATACCCAAGTGGCGCGAGTGCGGATGCAGGAGCTTGTGCAAGTGCCAAGATCAAACACAAATGCCCGAGCGCCCCAATCGAGCCAAGCACGCTCAAGCGGAGCATGTCGCCTGTGCCCTCAATCGGCTGCCAGACAAAGGGGAGGAAAAGGCTCGCGGCGATCGTTCCCATGAGGGCCGTGTATAAAAAGGCGGTCCAGTGGCTTTCCTCGTTGCCCAAAAAACGGGTCGCGATCATGTACCCTGCATAACACGCGGCTGCGCAGCACGGCAAAAGCGAGGCCCAAGAGAACACATCACTGCCGGGGCGAATGATGATGAGTGCGCCGATAAGACCCATCACAACCCCGCTCCAGCGGCGCATGCCGACAGTTTCCTTTAGAATTACAACGGAAAGTGCTGTGATGATCAGGGGGCTTAGGTTGAAGATTGCCGTCGTGGCGGAGAGTGTAAGATGCTCAAAAGACAAGAAAAAGAACGTGGTTCCGCCAAACAGAAAGGCAGAGCGCAGCAGTTGCAACCAGATATGCGACGTGCGCAGCAGCGTGGAAAGCCATGGGCTTAGCAACAGAAAAACAATGGCGGTTTGTGAGGCATAGCGTGCCCAGACGACCATGGGCGGCGGATAGCGTTCCGTTAGGCCTTTGGCGATGCTGTCCATAACCGAGAACAGGAACAGGGCTGAAAGCATGAGGACAAAGCCCCGCGTCAACTGAGGAGCATTGTCCCAGATTTTGAGCACGTCAGACCGGTCGGGCTTGTGCAACGCCAATCATTGCGTCGCGTGTCACAAGGTCCGCCAAGGCATCGGCATCCAGATGATCACTGCTGCGAGGGCGCGCGGGCAAGACGAGATACCGCATATCGGCGGTACTGTCATGAACGCGGATTGTGACATCATCGGGCAAATCCAGACCAAACTCACGCAAAACAGCGCGGGGTGTTTTCACCACACGCGAGCGGTACGCGCGGGCCTTGTACCAATCGGGCGGCAGGCCCAAAAGGTTGCGCGGGTAACAAGAGCAGAGCGTGCAAACGACAACGTTATGTTCGGTTTGCGTATTCTCCACCACAATCAGCTTTAGGGCATCAACTTCAAATCCAAGTTCACGGCATGCAGCGGAGCCATCGGTAAGCAGGCGTTCTTTGTATTCTGGGTCGTTCCATGCCCGTGCAATCACCTGTGCTCCAAGGGCTGGGGAGCGGCTGTCCATGTAGTCAATGGCGTTGGAAATCTCGGTCTCGGTCACGATGCCCTTTTCAACCAACAATTCGCGCATGGCGATTTCCATGGTCTGGAAATAGGTCAGCGGACCGTCTTGATCTTCGCGATAGGGATGGCCCGAGGGGCTGAGATGATCATGAGGCATCGGGAAGTTCCTTAAGCCAATGGGCATAAATTTCCGCATCCAGCGTGTCTTCTGGGTTTTCGGCCGCGTCGCCCCAAATCTCTGCCATGGTGAAACGAACCCGAAAAAGCGGTAGTTTTTCAGCCGGTTGACGGTAGGCCGCATGTTCTGGGTTGCCGAAAGGCCCAAGCTCGCGCTCAATCTCGCCGACTTTTCCGCGCAGATAAAAGGGCGTGCGAATATGGCCCGGGGGGAAGGCGTCGCGTACTCGTACTTTCATTTCTGTGCCTCGCCATAGGTGGTGCCGCGTGCGGTCACGGCTTCCATTTTGGCGGACAGCTCATCAAGTGTGTAGGCTCCGGCCTCCAGCATGTTCTGGTTCACGGATTGCACCCAGCGATCATAATAGCTTTGGGTTTCAAAGGCTTCTTCGCCCATGTCCTCCAGAACGCGGCGCAAGCCATCGACCGTAAAATATCCCTTGGAGGACGTCAGCACGAGGAGCGCATCAACGCGTTTTTCCCAAAGCGCATAGTCGTGCTGTGTGGGGTCGATTGCGCCCGCTTCCTTGCCGCCCATATCGTGCCATCGGCGCGCTGTTTCTTTCCATGCATCATCCATGGAAAGACTGTGATTGGGATGGGGAGGCTTGTCCAGTGGGGAGTTAGCTGCGTGTGAAGATTAGGATGTGATTGGTTGCGGGCATGGCAATGGGCGCGCTCATGGTGAATCCTTTAGCGCAGTCTTGGATTTCGACCATGTCGCGTACGCCCCAGTTGGGATCACGGGACTTGAGGCTTTGGTCGAAAGCGGCATTGCCGTCGCTCAGTTTCCCATTTTGTGCAAACGGCCCGTAGAAAATGAGCAATCCGCCGGGCGCCAGAGTTTCTCTAGCGCCCGAAATGATGCCGTTCAGGACTGCGATGGGTGAGATATGGATGACGTTACAGGACAGGATCGCAGCAATTGGCGCAAGATCGGTGACCTCTGCCGCCCAATTGCCTGCGGCATTGAGATTGCGGGTTGGGGGCGCATTTGGCCCGGCCCAAGCATCGCAGGAAGCGCGGGAGGCAGGATCTGGCTCCGAGGCGATCCAAGTGATGCTGGGAAAAGCTTTGCGAAAATGTGCGATATGTTGGCCGGAACCTGAGCCGATCTCTAGCACCGTGCCGGTTTTGAGCGTGCGACCTAAAACAGCGCAAATCGGCTCAATGTTGCGCGTGAAGGATGGCGAGTGCCGTCTTAGGTCTTGCCCGGTGTCTGTCGCGCGTGACGGTGAGGAGGGATCATTCATTTGGTTAGCCCGATCAAATAGTTGACGAGACCATGCCTTATGACAGTTTTCCAGACAAGCGTGCTTGACCTTCGTTTTGAATTGGGTCCGGCGCGGTGCCGGACCCTTTGATGTTTTAGGCGAGCGCTTTTCGACTTTTGCGCAAGCCAGCAAGGGACGCCACGCCGCCCAGTAGCAAAAGGGCCGCTGGTGGCAATGGCACTGCAGCAGGTGCATTAACCAGCGAAATTGTGGTGTTGGTGAGATTGGGCGGGCTCACCGCGCCCACAGAGAAAAATGGATCGCCGCCAAAGATCACGTCGTTGCGGCCATTGAAGAAGAATTCTACTGCGCCGCCGGTTCCGCCTTGATTGTCAAAGGAGGTTGGGCCGCCTTCGATGTTGAGACTAAGAAAGCTGAGATCCCCATTGAGATCGGTGGAAAAGGACCCGCTTTCGAATGAAAACCCGAT
>CAZQMR010000236.1:0-5694 GCA_964594465.1 uncultured Rhodobacterales bacterium | reverse complement strand
AACGCATCTTGCTCAGGAAAGGTTGATAAGTGCGTTCTCATTCATCTTATGACGGCGCACAAGACTGCGTGCCCGACGCCCCGGAACAACAGCGCGCGCTGTGCTCAAGGGTCGTGTATTGCCGCGAAACTCAGGGAAAAGGGCAAAAATCTCTTCTAATGCGGCGGCTGGAAGAGAGCGAAGCGCCTGTTGTCCCAGAAAGAGCGACTCAGTCCAAGTTCCGTTAGATCGCAGGATTTGGTGTCTGTCGAACAAGAGATGATAATATGTCACGCGCTGGATGTTCTGCTCGATTTCGACCCCATCAAGATCAATAAGATGTTTGGCGGCGACCAATATCTCCGGCTCACCGAACATTCGCACCGAGATTTTCGATGACAACAAAATCCGGTGCTGCGGCGAAACCAGAAGGTCGCGCGCGGGCAGGCCGGGGCCAAGTGCGCCAGCAGAAATTCTGACCGGAAAGAGAAATGGACTGAGTTCAAGGTGTTTGCGCGACAACCTACGCGACCCGCACCAGCACAATTTTTGAAATCCATCATCCCGTGTCACGATGAGATCGCCCACACAAAGCTCCTCTATCGCACGATCCCCATTTGGCGTGGAAATCTGCGTCCCACTCGTAAAGCAGGGTATGATTGATGCGCCTGTGATCGACCAACTATCATAAACGACCGCATCGACATCATTCGAGTACACAGAATCAAGCCGAATGCCCGAAATGCTCAAACCATCCAGATTAAAGGAACTCGAATTGCTGTTGAGGTATTCTTGAAGAAAAACATCGCCAGTATCCGTTTGGAACACGGCCACAATCTTACTTACATCCACTAAACTATCGCTGCCGCTGTCATAATAGGTGACTGTTGCATTGTAGTAGACTTCGTTGTCGATCGCGATGCCACCCGTCGCTGTTCCGTAGTCGGGTGGCGGGGTTCCCAATGGCGTCGTCGTGGTTGAAACACTCCCGTCACCAACGGTATTCCCGCCATCAACTGAGTATTCGACCCCTTCTTGCCCATTATTATATGCAGAACTCGGGTAACTGTCTAAGCCGATAACAGTGTCCTCTGCTCGGTGATAGGCCGTGATCTCAACGATTTGCAAATCAGTGTGATCATAACTCCCAAGCAGCACGCCAGCATTCGCCTCAGCAATCGCGTAAGATGTGTCCACATCAGAGTAAGCGCCGGTCGTGCCTGCGGGCGCCTCAAGATCCGCGAAATTCCCAAGATAGATCGCGTTAAATGTTGTTCCAGTTGGCATTGCGCCCTCGTGTCCCCAACTTGCGTCAGTAACACGGTCAATATTTAGGCCGCGTTAATTGTTGTTTGGTGATTGCCACCCGCGGCTTAAGCGCTCCCCGGCTCATGTCAGGTTTGGCTTGCAGTCACTGCTCCAAACTGTTGCGCAAAGCGCCGCAGCACCAAAATCCAAAAATCAGGTCGGTTTTCGAGCAAAAGGTCGAAGCCATCCACCATCAAACACCTCGGCACAGTGTGACTGTTTCGGAAAAAGCTGCCTTATTCCCGCCACGATTCACGACCGCCAAGCCGCACCACGGACAAATTCATAGGCAGATGTGCATATGTTGCCGCAATTTTAAGTGTGTAATAATTTCACACACCCGCATAAGTTGATTTAATTGCACGAATGCCACACACAAAATATCCACTAAACCTCGGTTTTGGCACAATATTTTGTATGAAACAGGCCTATGACCCCGAAATTAGTACAAAATTAACCAGGTTTCACAAACTCGCCACATTTGTACCAAATTGTCGCCTTATCAAAGGTGCACCTTACAGTTGTTGCGTGAATGTGTCTTTGTAATTGTGTTGCGTAAGAATTCTGCTGTTTGCGGTGGTGGTCGGTTCAGGGGGCTGAGACCTGATCACCACCAAAACAGCCCTCCTCCTCAAATCATCAAAATCTGATCGCGCCCTAGGCTGATGGATTGCATCTGCCCCCCCGGCACGCCATATAGCGCTTTAAGCAAGAGCGTTGGCAAAACGGGCAAGGGCATCATGGCAAATTACCTCGACTTTGAAAAAGGTCTCGCGGATATCGAAGGCAAAGCTGAAGAGCTGCGTGCGCTGGCTCGCGAAAACGAGGGCATGGATATCGAGGATGAAGCCGCCACCCTTGATAGCAAAGCCGCTGAGATGCTCACCGATCTCTACAAAGACCTCTCGCCTTGGCGCAAATGTCAGGTCGCCCGCCATCCCGACCGCCCCCATTGCAAAGATTATATCGAAGCGCTCTTTACCGAATACACACCGCTCTCCGGCGATCGCAATTTTGCGGATGACCACGCGGTGATGGGCGGTTTGGCCCGGTTTGACGACATGCCCGTCGTTGTGATCGGCCACGAAAAGGGCCACGACACGAAAAGCCGCATTGAGCGCAATTTCGGCATGGCGCGGCCCGAGGGCTACCGAAAGGCCGTGCGCCTGATGTCCCTTGCAGATAAATTCGGCCTGCCCGTGATCACGCTGGTTGATACCGCTGGCGCCTATCCCGGCAAAGGTGCGGAAGAGCGCGGCCAGTCCGAGGCCATCGCCCGCTCCACAGATCGCTGCCTCTCGCTCGGCGTGCCACTGATCTCGATCATCATCGGTGAAGGCGGCTCCGGCGGCGCTGTCGCATTCGCCACGGCTGACCGCCTCGCGATGTTGGAACATTCGATCTATTCCGTGATCTCACCGGAGGGCTGCGCCTCGATCCTCTGGAAAGACGCCAGCAAAATGCGCGAAGCCGCCGAAGCCCTGCGCCTCACCGCGCAAGATTTGCGCCAACTCGGCGTCTGCGATCAGATCATCCCAGAACCCACCGGCGGCGCTCAGCGCAACGCGGTTGAGGCGATCTCAAACGTGCGCAGCGCCATCGGCCAACTCTTAGCCGAAACCGCCAAGCTAAGCCCCGTAGAGCTGCGCAAAACCCGCCGCCAAAAGTTCCTAGATCTGGGCAGCCATGCGCTTGTTTAGGGCTAAGGATGCCTCCGGCGGAAGTATTTCTGGAAAATCGAAGACGATGCACCGGTTAACCAGGCTAAAGGTGACTACGACCCTCGACAAGTAGTCGTTCCGAAGCCGCCTCAACAACTTCCTCAAGCTGCTCCATGAACTGCTCTTTGGGCAACCCGGCTGGAATCGGATCGAGATATTCGATCACCGCCACACCGGGCCTGCGCCAAATGCTGTTCTTGCCCCAAAACACACCCGTATTGACCGCCACCGGATGGCACGCCATCCCGAATTCTTCGTATAAAATCCCGGCACCCGTCTTGTAACGCCGCTGCTCTCCCGGCGGCACACGTGTGCCTTGCGGATAAATGATCAACTGGCCCAACTGCCCGTTCTTGCCCGCATCCACACCGCTCAGCATCTGTTGAACCGCCGCCCCACCCTTGCCACGATCCACCGCCACACAGCCGATCCGCTTGGCGACAAACCCCAAAAGCGGCGTGATCAAAATCTGCTTTTTCATGATGAAACTTGGGCTCGGCACAGAATCCGCGATCATGATAATGTCGAGCCAGCTCTGATGCTTGGCCGCAATCAACACCTGCCCCTCAGGCGGCGTCCCCCGCACCTCCGTGCGCATCCCGCAAATCACCCGCAGCGCCCATTTCACCAGTTTGCACCAGCGATGCATCACCCAATGAGCGCCGTCGCGCGACCAGAGCATCGCTGGCATCAGCACGATGAACATGATCAGCATCATCAGGTAGATGAAAAAGTCGAAAAACAGCGAACGGATCAGTAGCAAAATGGCCCCCTATCAGCCGAACCGGTGCAAGATTTTATGCGCGGCGAACCGGCTTGCAGCAAATGCGACGATACCAATGAGAAGCGGGATCACAAGCACCAAAGCCCACTCCGCCCCCTTCAACCCAAAGCCGCTCAGCACTGCCTCTGCGTCCTCGCTTTGAGGCAGCACGAATAGCACCAGCGCCGCCACCAAGGCTCCAACAGCCCCGCCAAACAGCGCCCGAAAAGTAGAGCGGCGCACGAAGGCGCGCGCGATAAACCGATCCTCGGCCCCAATCAGGCGCAGCGTGCGGATCACATCCGTATTGGCGTTAAGCGCTGCATGGGCCGCCAGTGTCACAATCGCCGCCACGCTCGCCATGATCAGCAGCACCGCACCAATCGCAACCCAGCGCATGCCTTGGGCTGCCCGCACAATTGGCGCGCGCCAACGCACGTGATCATCCCAAACCGCCCCCGGCGCTTCCGCTGCAAGCCGCAACCGCAGCCCATCCGCATCCGGCCCCTCTGCCGTTTCCACCACTTCAATGAGGCGCGGCAGCGGCAAGCTGTCCAGCGGCAAATCGGCGCCCAGCCAAGGGGTCAACAAATCGCCCTGCTCCTCGCGCGGGATCACCCGCGCCGCTGCAATGCCCGGCGTGGTTTCCAGCGCCGTGATCACCGCACGAGTTTGTACCTCAACCTGACCCTCAGGGGCGGACAGCCGGATCGTGCCCGTGCGCACCAACTCCGACGACCAGCGATCCGCCACGCGATCCGCTGAAAACGCAAATGTCAGCGCAAACAGCGCCAACAGCGCCATCGCCGCTGAGGTGAAAAACGTCAAATGCGAGGTGAGGCCTGCGGGCGGCACAATGCGATCCCCACCGCGCTCCGCCACGCTCCATTTCAAAACAGAGATCACCCGGTTGATCACACGTCCACTCCCGCCACCAGCAACCGACTGTCCTTGAGGCGCAGCACCCGCGCCGGCACTTCTTTGCCTGCCGCGCGGATCAAGTTCAGATCATGGGTGGCGACAAGGATCGTCTTGCCCATCTTGTTCAGCTCAATCAGCAAACGCAGCACCCGCTGCCCCATCTCCCAATCCACATTGCCCGTCGGCTCGTCCGCGATAATCATGTCCGGCCCCAGCATCACCGCGCGCGCCAGCGCCGCCCGCTGCCGTTCCCCGCCCGAAAGTTCAGGCGGCAAGGCATCAGCGCGATGATCCAAGCCGACCCAAGCCATCAGATCTCCCAGCTGCTCGCGGTTTTCCTCCAGATTGCGGCTCGACACTAAAAGCGGCATCGCCACGTTTTCCGTCACACTCAGATGATCAATGAACTGACAATTCTGATGCACCACGCCAATACGCCGCCGCACGCGGGCCACCGCATCCCGGTCCATCGCGGTGGTGGCCTGATCAAACAGCTTCACAGCACCCACCGTCGGGATCAGGCCAGAATAGCACAGCCGCAGAAACGTCGTTTTGCCCGCGCCGGACGGTCCGGTCAGGAAATGAAACGATCCGGGCGACAATTCAGCCGTCATCTGGCTGAAAATATCCCCTGACCCATAGCTGAACCCCACATTCTCAAGCGAGATCATGGACCTGTTCCCCTTGGCACACGACTGCCATCATTCGCATTCTCCACTGTTGGATTGTGCTTAGCGCCTCGTTAAGTAAGTTGGAAACAAGAATCAGCTCAAGCCGGACATAGATTGTCTGTTGCGAGGTAATAAATGCGCCTGACATGCCCCAATTGCCAAACCAGCTACGATATTCCTGACGGATCTATTCCGGTACATGGGCGTCAAGTGCAGTGCAGTTCCTGCCAGCAAACTTGGTTTCAGGTCGGTGAGCCAGTCGAAGATGGGCCAGCGCCCACATTCTTTAGCCGCCGCAATGATGACGCGGCGCCCTTTGATCGCGAATTGG
>CAZQMR010000235.1:0-5697 GCA_964594465.1 uncultured Rhodobacterales bacterium | reverse complement strand
GCAACCAGCACATCCGCACCGGCACCCGCCACAAGTGGCGCTGTTTTGGGCGTCACGCCACCATCAATCTCGATATGGATTTCCCGATCACCAATCAGGGAACGCAGTTCAGCGACCTTGGGCACGCAGCTTTCAATAAAGCTCTGGCCGCCAAAACCGGGATTAACCGTCATCACGCAGACCAAATCGCAGAGGTCCAGAACCGGGGCGACAGCGCTTGCAGGCGTGCCGGGATTGAGCGCCACACCGGCTTTCACGCCCAGTGCGCGAATGGCCTGAAGCGTGCGGTGAATATGCGGGCCTGCCTCCACATGGGCGGTGATGAAATCCGCGCCCGCATCGGCAAAGCCCTGCAAATAGGCGTCCACCGGCGCGATCATCAAATGCACGTCCATGATGCCTTTGATATGGGGGCGGATCGCTTTGCAGGTCTCGGCACCAAAGGTGATATTGGGCACGAAATGGCCGTCCATCACATCCACATGGATCCAATCAGCACCCTGATTTTCAACGGCTGCGCATTCAGCCCCAAAGTTGGCGAAATCGGCGGCCAGTATGGAAGGGGCAATTTTAATGTCGCGGTTGAACATGGGCGCAATTTTCCTGTTTTAGCTGTGCGTCTGTCATGGCGGCGGGGGCGGGCGGCGTCAAGATCAGCTTTGCTACAACAGCTCTCGCAAAGTGCCATCAACAAGCGCTGTGCGCAGCTCGGTTTTAACGACTTTGCCATAGTTGTTTTTTGGTAGCTCAGGCATGGTGTAATAGGCTTTGGGGCGCTTGAACCGCGCGATTTCAGACAGGCACAATGCGTCAAGCTCAACCGGCGTTGCAGTCCCAATAACAATCGCGACAACCTCCTCGCCCCATTCTGGATGTTCACGGCCGATCACTGCGACCTCATCGACGCCTTTATGGGTCAGAAGGAGCTCTTCAATCTCACGTGGGTAGATATTTGTGCCCCCAGAGATGATCATATCCTTAGAGCGATCATGCAGGGTCAAGAACCCGTCTTCGTCAAGCGCGCCCATATCGCCCGTATTAAGCCAGTCACCGCTCAACGCCTGCGCGCTCGCCAGTGGATTGTTCCAATAGCCGGGCATCACTGCCTCGGAGCGAACCTGGATCTCGCCAATCTCACCGCTGGGGAGAACTGCACCGCCTGCGACTATTCTGACCTCACAAATTGACTGAGCCACGCCCACTGAGCCAAGTCGCGCGCGCCAATTGGGATGAGTGCGATCCGCGACCTGCGCTGGGGTCATCACAGTGATGCACATCGGGCATTCACCTTGACCGTAAATCTGCGCAAACCGAGGCCCCAAAAGGTCAACGGCTTCAATAATATCAGCAACATACATTGGCCCGCCACCGTAGATCACTGTCTTAAGGCCCGGTGCGTCTGTGCCGGTTTCCTTGGCATAGGTCACCAGCCGTTTGACCATTGTGGGCGCGGCAAAAAGCGAAGCTTTGCCGAAATGTTGCGCCAATTCAAACACTTCGCGCGGATCAAACCCGCCTGATCTTGGCACGACATGCCGCGCGCCTTTCAAGACATGCGCAAAGCCATAAAGCCCGGCACCATGGGTCAGGGGGGCCGCATAAATCGCGCAGTGATCCGCCTGGGTTTCATCAACCTCTGCAAGATAAGCAAGGCTGACCTTAGCCAACATGCCATGGGTGATTTCCACGCCTTTGGGGCGGCCTGTGGTGCCGGATGTATAAAACAACCATGCCAAATCATCAGGCGCTTTTTCCACCAATGCGGCAGGGTCTGCTTTGGCCATTTCGTCCATGATCTTGCCGCCAAGCGTGATCAAGGCGCACGGCGTCACAGCCTTCAGAGTGCCCTGTTGTGCCTTGCTGACAAAGGCGAATCTGGCACCAGAATTCTCAATGATCCATGCCGCTTCGCGCGGATGCAGCTTGGCATTGATTGGCACCGCAATACCGCCCGCGATCCATATTGCGAATAGAATTGGCAGGTAATCAGGGCAGTTGGGGGTGAAAATCGCAATGCGATCGCCCGAACGCAGCCCGCGCATCTGCAGGCCCGTGGCAAAGCGACAGGCACGATCGGCAAATTGCTCGTAGTTTGCAAATTGTGCCGTGCCATCAAAAATCGCATCGCCATCGGGGCTGCGCTGAGCCGTTCTTAGCAACCATTCAGCTAGGTTCATGCAATCGCTGCACCATAATCTGCATCACTCACCGGCTCGAGCCAATTCGCCGTGGACCCTGCCTCGTCGCGTTCCTGAACCGCGATATGGCACATTTCTTGATCTGGCGCCGCACCATGCCAGTGCTTCTCACCTGCTGGGATCCATACCACGTCACCGGGCGTGATCTCTTGCACGGCTTCCCCTTCAAGCTGCACCCGCCCCACGCCTGTGAGCACAACCAACGTCTGGCCATAAGGATGCGTGTGCCAATTGGTGCGCCCGCCGGGCTGAAACGTGACGCGCAACGTGTTGGTGCGTGCGGGCTCCGGGCAGGCATTGAGGTTCTCCATCATCACATCGCCCACGAAATAATCCGGGTTCACCGGGCCATTGGGGCGGGTGCCTGCTTTGTATACGTCCATGTTCTTCTCCCTTTTAGGTGTTGTTTGGTCCAATTTTGCGGCGTTCCAGCCACCAGCCATATTGTTCCGGCCAAATGTCGTATCGCGGTCCTTCAAGTGCTTGAGCCGCATGCAGTGCCCAAAACGGATCCACCAGCGCCTCGCGACCTATCGCAATCAAATTAGCCTCATCGCGTTGCAAAATTTCTTCGGCTTGGGGGCCATCCAGAATAAGCCCGACAGCCATGCTTGCAAGCTCAGTTTCGGACTTGATACGCGCTGCAAAGGGCACTTGAAACCCCGGCCCACGACCGGGGCCGTGGGGGATCGCGCCCTTGGCGTGAATGCCGCCTGAGGAGCAATCTATGATGTCCACGCCCAGAGGCGCGAGGCGTTTTGCCAGCGCGATGCTATCATCCATGGTCCAGCCACCCTCAACGCCATCCAGCGAAGATATGCGGAAAAACAGAGGCTTATCCTCGGGCCAATGGGCGCGAACGGATTTTGTGACGGCACAAGCCATGCGGATACGATTGTCAAAACTCCCGCCCCACTGATCCGTGCGGGTGTTGGTCAGGGGGGAGAGGAACGTGTGGAGCAGGTAGCCATGAGCGCCGTGGATCTCCGCAAACTGAAACCCAGCTTTGAGCGCACGCGCAGCCGCTGCCCCAAATGCTTCAATCACCCGCTCAATCTCAGCCTCACTCATGGCAGAGGGCTCAAGCCATCCCTCTTGATGCGGCATAGCTGTCGGGCTGTGGATCGGCCATGGCACATCACCGCGTGCATGATCCTCCGCCGTCAGAGGACCATCCCCGAACCAAGGGCGCTGTCGTGATCCTTTGCGACCTGCATGGCCCAGTTGAATGCCGGGAATAGACCCTTGGCTGGTGATAAACTGAGTGATCCGGGCAAGCGCTGTCGCCTGCTCATCGCTCCAAATGCCAAGGTCACCATGGGTGATGCGGCCGTCCTCAGTAACCGCCGCAGCTTCGGTCATGATCCCACCAGCGCGGCCAATGGCGAATTTGCTCAGATGGGCGAAATGCCAATCATTGGCGAGGCCATTTTGAGCTGAATACTGACACATTGGCGCGATCATGATCCGGTTTGGAAACGTGACGCCGCGCAGAGTGTAGGGCTCAAAAAGCTTTGATTTCATTGCGAAAAATCTCCACGCGACAACAGGCTTTTCAATCGCTCAAGATGGGCGCGATCTGCCAATGCTGCTGTTTCAGAAAGGGTCTCGGCGGTTTCAATTGCATCCTCGGCTAACTGGTCCACAAGCCCCCAAGTCATAGCTTCTTGCGCATCAATACGCGCCGCCCCCATGACCAAAAGTGATGCGCGTGCCGGTCCTATGAGGTCGCGCAATCGCTTGGCTTGGCCCACACTTGGGGTGATTCCGTTTTTGAGAATTGGATAGGCGAATTTCGCATGCTCTACGCAGATCCGCATATCACATGCAGTTGCCAAAACCAGCCCGCCGCCCATGCAAGCGCCATTTAGGGCTGCAATCGTGAGAACCGGGCAGGCGGCGAGCGCGTCAGCAACGCTTTCCCAGATTTTGAAATAGGCCGCACCCGCACCGGCCCCGATCTCCTCCAGATCCGCACCCGCACAAAAGACGCGCGATCCGGTTCCGGTCAGATGGAGCACACGAAGCTCAGGGGCTTTGTGTGCGTCATCAAGGATGTCCGCCAATGTGGCAAGCATGGCTGAGGTCAGCGCATTGGCCTTGTCCGGGCGATTGAGCGTGATGCGCCAGATTGGACCGGATTTCAGGCAGTGAATTTGATCTTCCATGAGGCGGAGGATGGTCAGAACGGGACACTGCGTCAATCCCGCAAGACCTTGACAATGCGAAAAAATAAGCAGTGACTTTACGTGATTAACTGGACTTGAGGGTGACTATGGCTGATCCAATTCGAATTCCTGCAGACGGTATGACACGGGTTCTCACGCAGATATTTCATAGCGCAGGCGCGCCAGATGCTGAAGCTTATGGCGTTGCTAGCAATCTGGTTGAGGCGAACCTTGCGGGTCATGACAGCCACGGGGTGGTGCGAACGCCGCGCTATGTTGAGGGCGCGCGCGAGGGCTGGGCGGTTTTTGAGAAAACGGTAGAGACGGTTCTGGACGCGCCGTGCTTTGCATTGTTGGAAGGTGGAGCTGGCTTTGGTCAGACGATTGGGCCGCAAGCTGTTGATATTGGAGTGAAAAAGGCCAAGTCAGAGGGAATTTCGATAGTTGCGTTGCGCAACTCCGCACATTTGGGGCGCATTGGTGCTTTTGCTGAGCAAGCGCTTTCGGACGGGCTGGTTTCGATCCATTTCGTGAATGTTTCCGGCTCACCTTTGGTGGCACCCTTTGGTGCCGCGGCGCGGCGGGCGGCAACAAACCCGGTGGTGATTGGGGTTCCGGGCAAGGATGGCGATGACTTTGTGCTTGATTTTGCCACATCGCGGATTGCTGAGGGTAAGGCGCTGGTGGCTTTAAAGGCAGAAAAACCAGTGACTTATGGGGATGTTGTGGATGGCGCGGGCCAGCTCAGCGATGATCCGAGTGTTCTTTATGGCGATAGCGCGGGCGACCAAGCCCCCAACCCGCGCCAAGGCCCCGGTGCGCTGGTGGCGATGGGGGATCACAAGGGATCGGGGCTTTCGCTCGCTTGTGAGTTGCTTGCAGGGGCGCTGACTGGGAATGGCACGTCCGGCTCGGAAAATGGGCCGGGTTTGCGGGTTTTGAACGGGATGCTGTCGATTTATCTTGATCCGACGAAATTCGATGATGGCCATGGGTTTGGGGCGACGGTTCAGGAATACATTGCCCAAATCCGCGAGGCGCCGCCTGCTGATCCAGCAAAGCCAGTGATGATCCCGGGCGATCCTGAACGTCGGGCGCGGGCGGATCGCAGTGCCAATGGCCTGCCGCTTGATCCGGAAACATGGAGCAATATTCTGACCGCAGGCGAGAGCGTTGGCCTGACCCGCGCCGCACTTGAGGCGGAGGCGTTTGCATGACTTACGAGGTCTATGCGCTTAAATATGCGGAGCGCAATACGCGCACGCGAACTGATAGTTTTATCTTAGCAGATGACCATAACTCCCCGCATCCAATGGATTATTTCATTTGGC
>CAZQMR010000234.1:0-5738 GCA_964594465.1 uncultured Rhodobacterales bacterium | reverse complement strand
TGGGCCGGGGATGGCGCCGTGCGCTTGGCCAAAGTGCCTTCAACCCTAGACAATCAGGCCAAAGGCGTGATCAACGCGATTGAAACCGCAGAGGTCGATTTGGCCGATGTCGGGCTGGTGGTTCATGGCACCACAACCACGACCAATGCGGTGCTAGAGCGCAAACTCTCGCGCACCGGTCTGATCACCACCCAAGGCTTTCGCGACGTGCTGGAGCTGGGCCGCCGCACCCGCCCGCAGGCCTATGGGATGAAGGGCAGTTTCACCCCGATCATCCCGCGCAATCTGCGCCTTGAAGTGCCCGAGCGCATGGATGCCAGCGGCAACGTGCTGACCCTGCTCGATGAAGCGGCCGTGCGCGAAGCGGTGGCGCAATTGCTCGCGGATGGCTGCGAAGCGCTGGTGATCCACTACCTCCACGCCTATGCCAACCCGGCCCATGAGCTGCGCACGGCTGAAATCGTCGCGGAGATGTGGCCAAACGAGTATGTGACCATGGGCCATGCCCTGCTCTCTGAAAGCCGCGAGTACGAGCGCGGGGTCACGGCTTCGGTCAATGCCTCTGTGCAGCCCTTGCTGGAGCGCTATATTGCGCGGCTGCGCTCGGAACTGGCCGAAAAGGGCTATCAAAACGACCTGCTCGTGATGAACGGCAATGGTGGCATGGTGTCAGCGGCACAAGTCGCACGCGAGGCCGCCAAAACCGTGATGTCCGGCCCCGCCTCTGGTGTGATGGCCGCGGCCTATACTGGGCGCCGCGCGGGTTTTCCCAATCTCATCACCTACGATATGGGCGGCACCTCGACGGATGTAGCGCTGATCAAAGATGCGCGCCCCTCGGTATCAAATGAGATCGAGGTCGAATACGCCATGCCAATCCATGTGCCCATGGTCGATGTGCGCACTGTGGGCGCTGGTGGCGGGTCAATCGCGTGGGTCAATTCGGCTGGCTTGCTGCAGGTCGGACCGGAAAGCGCTGGCTCACATCCGGGACCGATTTGCTACGGGCGCGGTGGGGAACGGCCCACGATTTCCGATGCCAATCTGCTGCTCGGGCGGCTTGATCCGGGCCTGCTGAATTCTGTGGAGGGCGGGGTTTTCATTGATGACGTCGCCGCGATTTTCGAACGGGAGCTTGGCGCGCCCCTTGGCCTCAGCGCCATTGAAGCCGCCGCCGCCGTAATCCGCCTTGCCAACACCACCATGGCCGGGGCGACCCGCATGGTGTCGGTCTCACTCGGCGAAGACCCCCGCGATTTTGCGCTCTTTGCCTTTGGCGGCGCAGGCCCGCTTCATGCCAGCGCTATCGCGCGCGAGCTTGGCGTGCCCCGCGTTCTGATCCCCGCGCGCCCCGGCATCACTAACGCGCTTGGCTGCATCGTTGCGGATCTGCGTCAGGATTATGTGCAGACCATCAACCAACCCATCGACAGCCTCGATATCGAAGCGCTGCATGCAGTGCTCGCCCATCATGCCGCCGCCGGGCACGAAGCAATATCAGCGGAAAAGGTCGGGGTGGAAAGCATCACGCCGGTCCATTCCCTCGACATGCAATTCATCGGCCAAACCCACCTGTTGCGCGTCCCGCTTGAGAGCGCAACACCCAGCCGCGAAGAGCTGCAAACCCTCTTTGAAACCGCCTATTTCTCCCGCTTTCAGGTCGAGCTCAGCAGCATCCGCGCTGCCGTGGTCAATGCCAACACCTCGGTTGTTGGCGCACGGGTAAATGTCGATTTGGCAACGCTTTTGGACAGCGATGCGCGACAACCTGACCTAAAATCAGCCCAAGTCGGAGAGCGACAGGTCTCTTTTGAAGGCACATGGCACCCCACACCCATCTACGCCCGTGAAAAGCTCCCCCAAGCCGCCGCATTCACCGGCCCCGCCATCGTCACCCAAATGGACGCCACGCTTCTGATTGAACCCGGCGACAGCGTCACCAGCGACGCAGACGGCAACCTGATCATCACTTTGGGAGCCAACCAATGAGCATCACCGCCATCGACCCCATCACGCTCAGCGTCATCCAAGCGGGGCTGCAACAAGTCTGCGATGAGATGGACCTGACCTTCTCCCGCGCCGCCTTCTCCCCCGTGATCGCCGAGGCCAACGACCGCTCCGACGGCATCTATGCCGCAAAAGACGGCGCGCTGATCGCCCAAGGCTCCCAAGGCCTGCCCGTGTTCGTGGGCGTCATGCAGCATTCCACAAGACGCATTGTGGAAATGATCGCAGCAGGCGAAGTGCTCGCACCCCAAGAGGGCGACATCTACATCGTCAACGACCCTTATCTGGGCGGCACGCATCTCATGGATGTGCGCTTCGCCAAACCGTTTTACCGCAACGGTGAAATCTTCTGCTGGCTTTCGAACACCGGCCACTGGCCCGATACCGGCGGTGCAGTGCCCGGCGGATTTTCGGCTTCCGCCACCAGTGTTGAGCAAGAAGGTCTGCGCCTGCCACCGGTCAAGCTGTTCAAGCAAGGCGAACTGGATCGCGAAATCTACAGCATCATCTGCTCGAACATTCGTGTGGCAGAGCAGCGGATTGGTGATGTGCAAGCGCAGGCCGCAGCTCTTCTGGTGGGCGAGCGCCAACTTTCAAAGCTTCTGGATCGCTATGGCGATGCAGTGGTGGCCAAGGCAATTGAAGAACTGAAGGCCCGCGCGGAGGCGCAGATGCGGGGATTAATTTCAGGGATAAAAGAGGGTGAGTTTTCATCGGTGGCCTGGGTTGATAGCGACGGTGTGGTTAATGAACCTCTCGCGATACGGTTGAAAATTCGTAAATCTGACGCGGGCCTTGAGTTTGATTTTGCAGGATCAAGCCCGCCCTGCCGGGGGCCAATGAATTCAGTGGCCGCAACGACCTACAGCGCGGTTTATCTTGCGATGCGCCATATTTTCCCGGAGGTTCCAATTTCAGCCGGTGCCTTTGCACCGCTACGCCTGACCGGGGTAGAAGGCACCTTCCTAGATGCGCAGTATCCAAGGCCAGTTTCGGGCTGTGCGGCAGAGGTTTCACAGCGCATTGCGGAGGCGGTTTTTGCGGCTCTTGTGGAGGTTCTGCCGGATCGCGTTACCGCAGCACCAGCCGGCACATCTGGGAACTTTGCCCTAGGGGGCTATGACCCGGCAAAGGACCGGGATTTCGTGATGTATCAAATTTCAGGTGGCGGATATGGCGGCTCGGCTGCAGGTGACGGATTGGCCAATGGCTGCTCTACCATCGGAATTTCAAAAGCCCCGCCCGTGGAAATTATGGAGCAAGCCTTTCCAGTCCTCTATGAGCACTACGCCTTGCACGAAGGCTCCGGCGGCGCGGGTCAGCAGCGCGGTGGCTTCGGATTATCTTATCAAATCAAATTGTTGCGCGGCGAGGCCAAGGCGTCTTTCGTAATGGACCATGGGCGCTTTGGTCCCCAAGGCGCACTTGGTGGCTCGGATGGTCAGGTCAATCAGGTTGAAGTCCTGCGGGGTGGAAACGTCCATGTGCCAGAACATTTATCCAAAGAACAGGACATCGCACTAAGCGCCGGGGACAGAGTTTCCGTCAAAACACCCGGCGGTGGCGGTTACGGTGATCCGCTGAAACGTGCGCCAGATTTGGTTGCTGAAGATGTGGCTCTTGGACGGTATACAACGGCTCAGGCTGAAGCGCTCTTTGGGGTCGTGATAGCATCGGAAAACGCAGCTGAGAACCGCGTTGATCACACCGCAACGCAAGCCTTGCGCCGCCAACGTGCCACGACTTAACCGAGGCTGGAGGAGCGTTAGACCAGCCGCTCAAAGTCACGCACGAAACCTGTGCTCCTAAGGTGTTTGCCCAGCACGATATTTGCACAAGCAGATCAACGGCCAATTTGAACTTCTCAACCAAGATCCGGCATTGTTTTGGCCGGTCACAAGAGTTCATTTAGCTAAAATTTGAGTGATATTGCCTAAGTTGAGCAGTGAAGCGCAGCTTGTTCTCTGAGAGGACTAAGATCACCGCGACTGAAGATCGCGCACAAGCCGCTCTAGCTCTGAAAGGTCTAGATCAGACTGGCCGAGAGCCAAGAGCCGCTTGTTGGTCTCAAACAAATAATCAGCATTGGCTCCACCGCTGCCTTTTGCGCGCGCAATCACAGCGGCCTGCTCTGGCAAGGACATTGGCGGGCAATATTGCGCGTTGTCCGGGTCCATCACATAGGTCAGCGCCTCAGCGGTGCTGCCATCCTCAAGCGTGATTTCGGCCCAAAGCTCAAGGTAAGCATAGGAGATCAGCTCGCGATCATGGATGTATTGGTAGGTTTCCTGGGCAATCTCAGGGGCAACACGCAGCGCCATGCCACGGGTTTGGGCGCCCTCTTCTTTGTCGAGCCCCAAAACGAGGCCCGGGGTTTCCTCTGTGCCGCGATAATGCACCGACCAAAGGCGAAAGCCGCGCTGATACCCCTCCAGTGTTGCACCAATGCTGCGCTCCACCTCAAAGCCGGGCTTCCACAACAGGGAGCCGTAGCCGAAAATCCAGAAGCCATGTTCAATTTTGCTCATGCGGGTATAAAGCGGGAGTAACCTTGGGAGGCAAGCCGTTATGCGCTTTATGATTGCAGTGATTGTTGTGGTGGTGGCGATTTGGTCCGCTTGGTGGTGGCTGGGATCCTCGGCGCATCAATTGGCTTGGGACACTTGGCTTGAGGATCGCGGCGAACAGGGCTGGGTGGCTGAGGCGGATGAGGCGCAGGTTCGCGGCTATCCTTCGCGCTTTGACACGACATTCAAAGAGCTGACGCTTGCGGATCCGGTGAGCGGATGGGCGTGGAGTGCGCCAGTTTTCCAAGTTCTTTCAGTAGCTTACACACCCAATCACGTGATCGCTGTTTGGCCCGGGGTGCAAAAGCTGTCTTCGCCCTTTGGCACGGCAGAGCTACGCTCGGAACTGCTGCGCGGGTCGGTTGTAGTGGAGCCGGGCTTGGCGCTGGCTCTGGATCGCACGCAGTTAGAGGGCACAGCGCTTGATCTGACGGGCGACGGGTGGCGGGTGGCTATGGACGAGGTGCAAATTGCCTCGCGAAAGGCGGAAGTGCCTGAATTTGCTCATGATTTACATGTTTCGGCGCGGGGGGTGCTTTTGCCGCTGGGATTGCGCGAGGCGGTTGATCCGGAAGGCGTACTGCCGCGGGTTTTTGATCGCTTGGTTTTTAACGGGGTTTTGGGCTTTGATAAGGACTGGGATCGGCATGCGGTGGAGGGCGCAAAACCGCTTTTGACGGGGGTTTCGGTACAGGGGTTTGAGGCGGTCTGGGGCGAGATGTCGATCACGGCGCAAGGTCGATTTATCGTTGATAATCAGAGGTTTGCGGATGGTGAAATCACGGTGGAGGCGCGAGACTGGCGCAAGATGATCAAGCTTGCGGTTGAGGGCGGGCTGATGGCTGCGGATATGGGCCGAACGCTGGAACGGGGGTTGGGGTTTGTGGCTGGATTTGGCGGCAACAAACGGGTGCTGAAAGTGCCGCTGAAATTCTCGGGCGGATTGACGTATTTGGGGCCTATTCCGGTGGGGGCTGCGCCGCGGTTTTGAGCTGGGGACTGACGGCGGTATGTTATTGATTACGCTCAGTTATTTTGGGGACTGACGGCTGCACAGATCCGGCACGCATATGGCACGTGTACTGCACTGCACAGATTTGTTTTGGGGTATTTGGTTAAGTTTGTGTGAATTTCGGGGGGTAGGTGTGAAGGGATTGTTAATTT
>CAZQMR010000233.1:5463-5754 GCA_964594465.1 uncultured Rhodobacterales bacterium | reverse complement strand
CAACATCACTCCTCTTCTTATTGAAAGTGCGTTTTGCGTCTTTACCCAATTCGCCCATCGCTTCCTTTACCAAAGAAATCGCTTGATCGTTTGAAATACTAAAATGTTCGCGAACAACTTTCTTTTTCGTCCAATATGCCTCGATATCTGATCCTTTTGTCAGCCACACATCCACGTCATTACCCGTGTATTTTGAGGCATATAACTCCCTTTCATCCGTAACCATGAAGTCAGAGTCACGATGGAGAACAAACTTTACTTGATCTCCAAGAAGCCCTTTTAAGCTAGCTA
>CAZQMR010000233.1:0-5453 GCA_964594465.1 uncultured Rhodobacterales bacterium | reverse complement strand
GGGGATGTAACAGTTACGCGCCCTGACTGACGTTCAGGCGTTGGCAATTTTGAACTTCCACCAACTGACCAAATCGTCGTTTTACGATCAATGCTTTCATCTTGTCGCAGGATATTCTTAAGCATGCCTTTTTTCTTATCTTCGGTCACAATGACAATGGATTTATCTAAGATCCCCCACCCCATCGAAGCACGAACATCGCTTTCATCAACACCAGTTTGTGCTTGGCCGTTTTTCATCCACACGACATTGGCATCATCAGGCAAAGACCTCACGACACTAGGGCTATGGGTCGTCATGATGACTTGGCTTTTCAAAACTTTGGCGGCATCTTTTATTGCCCCAACGAGGCGTTCTTGCGCATCTGGATGCAAATGTGAATCCGGCTCATCCACCAAAAGCAAAACAGGATTAAAATACACCAGATACGCCGCAATTTGAATAACCTGCAAAAAGCCGATCCCTGCCAATTCCAAGGGTTTCCAGCGTTTTGGATCTTCTTCTTTCATGGCCTGTGTTTGGAACAAGGCTTTGATGCGATAATCGTCATCTTCGCTAAAGGATACATCCAGCTTCACTGGCCTCATCACCTTAGAAACGATAGCACAGACATCTTCCAACTTGTTATTGTGATAGATGTTCTCAGAAGGCGCATCCGCCAACAAGAGCAATATATTGCGCAAGACCATATTCGCATCCCCCGATGCGGCTGATCTGTGAACCACCTTTTTAGACTTCTTTTCTTCAAAGGATGGAATCCCTGCAAGCCCAGGAATATAAGCAGATATTTCGCGTTTTTTGCGCCGCACCGCCGCTGAGAATTCATCCTTTGATGGCACATGCACACTGATCCCTTCATTTCGCGCAGAGCGCAACCAAAGTTTGGTTTCCCCTTCATCCCCATCAATTTCATGATCAAATTTAATTTCAAGTTTGGGAGAGTCTTGAAAATTTCCATATTCATTAGAATGAGAAGAGTTTTTATAATCTGGGGAGGGCATATAAATTGCATCAAGCTCTGATAGAGTTGAACCATCTTTATATTTACCAGATTGTTTCACATTTTGATTACGGCCACTTTGCAAAATCCAATGCAACGCCTGCAAGACAGAGCTTTTGCCAGAGCCATTCATACCGACCAGTACGGTAAAATCTGAAAGGGAAAGGGATGTTCTTTTAATGACTTTGAAATTGTTGATTTCAATCTTGTTTATTTTCAATTTGCCTACCTTAGTCTCTACCCAGAATAGAACTTTACCCTTAAAGAACACCCTTCTGCAACCAAACAAAAGGGCCCCGAAATCGGAGCCCTTAAACACACTTAAACCGCTAGATATTAAACGTTTTGAACCTTCATATCCGCCTTGTTGATCCCTGCCACTTTCACAGGTTTCTTCATGGCATCGCGGCGGAAAGGTTCGCCGAGCTCTTGGTTGATCATCGCTTCAATCAGCGTGGTGATCCCGTTTTCCATCTGATCTTTCACCGCTTGTGCGAGGGCGGCTGTCAGCTCGTCTTGGGTGCGCGCAACCACGCCCTTGAGGCCACAAGCATTTGCGATACCCGCGTAGGAGACTTCCTCATCAAGCTCTGTGCCCACAAAGTTATCATCAAACCAAAGCGTGGAGTTCCGCTTCTCCGCGCCCCACTGGTAATTGCGGAAGATGATCATGGTGATCGGCGGCCAGTCGCCACGACCCACGGAAACCATTTCGTTCATCGAAATCCCGAACGCGCCGTCGCCCGCAAAGCCCACAACAGGCGTATCCGGGCAGCCAATCTTGGCGCCAGCAATCGCGGGGAAGCCATAGCCGCATGGGCCAAACAGACCCGGTGCGAGGTATTTGCGTCCCTCATCGAAGCTCGGGTAAGCGTTGCCGATGGCGCAGTTATTACCAATATCCGACGAGATGATCGCCTCGCGCGGAAGGGCCGACTGAATCGCCCGCCATGCCATGCGTGGTGACATCTTTTGTGGCTCACGGGTGCGCGCGCGCTCGTTCCAAGTGGTGCCCGGATCGTCATCCTCGTGATCAAGCGATGTCAGCTCTTGGGCCCATTCTGATTTGGTCTGCGCGATCAGCTCCTTGCGGGTCTTGCGGCCCGTGTCACCGGCACCAGCGCCCAGCTTGCCAAGGATCCCCTCAGCAACCTTCTTGGCATCGCCCACGATCCCAACGGACACGTCTTTGGTCAGTCCAATGCGGTCCGGGTTGAGATCAACCTGAATGATTTTCGCATCAGACGGCCAGTAATCAATGCCATAGCCCGGCAGCGTGGAGAACGGGTTGAGGCGCGTGCCAAGGGCGAGCACAACATCCGCTTTGTTGATCAACTGCATGCCTGCCTTGGAACCATTATAGCCCAGCGGCCCAGCGAAAAGCGGGTGGGAGCCGGGGAAGGCGTCATTATGCTGGTAGCCAACGCAAACCGGTGCATCCAAAGCTTCGGCGAGCTTCATGGAGGCGTCAATGCCGCCAGCCAGAACCACACCCGCGCCGTTCAGGATCACTGGGAATTTCGCGCCTGAGAGCAGCTCAGCCGCTTTGGCAACCGCATCCTCACCACCGGCAGGGCGCTCAAACTCAACGACGGCTGGCAGATTGATATCAACCACTTGGGTCCAGTAATCGCGCGGAATGTTGATTTGCGCCGGGGCAGAGGCACGTTTGGCCTGCAAAATCACCCGGTTCAGCACTTCGGCCATCCGCGATGGGTCACGCACTTCTTCCTGGTAGGCAACCATGTCCTCAAACAGTTTCATCTGCTCGACTTCCTGAAAGCCGCCCTGACCGATGGTCTTGTTGGCAGCCTGAGGTGTCACCAGCAGCAGCGGTGTGTGGTTCCAGTAAGCCGTCTTCACAGAGGTCACAAAGTTTGTGATGCCCGGACCGTTTTGCGCGATCATCATCGACATTTTGCCAGTGGCCCGCGTGTAGCCATCGGACATCATGCCAGCGGTCATCTCATGGGCGCAGTCCCAGAACTTGATATCGGCCGCAGGGAAGAGATCGGAGATCGGCATCATGGCAGAGCCAATAATCCCAAACGCATGTTCGATCCCGTGCATTTGTAGGACTTTTACAAAGGCTTCTTCCGTTGTCATCTTCATGGCGATATCTCTCTGCTAGGGTTGGACAGGTTTATTTAGACCACAAAAACGTGATCCCTTGTTGTGGTCTTATATGGAGATAGTTTCCAAACCGCATTAGGTCCAAAAACATATCGAAGTGAGTCCAGTTTTCAACCGCGCCGCGCTGTTTCAATCGCAAGCGCGACGGCAGGGTCCGGGGTCGTCAAAACCGGGATGCTCAGATGGCTGAGTTTTGGCTTGGCCACTTGCATGGACGCTTGGGCAAGCAAAACGCAGTTGATCGTGTCATCTGCCGCGACGGCGTCACTGATATTGGCTGCAATCACTTCTGCAAACTCATCCAAATCCCCGCTCTCAAAATGCGGCCAAGCATCGGCACACATCAAGGTTTTCGGCGTGATCGCTTCACCCAAATCGCGTGCCACATCGCCTAACAAGTCAAGTGTTGGCTGGCGTGTGCTCTCAAGACAAATTGCAACCATGGGCGTGGCACCATGCCTAATCGCTTGCGCCATCGCCGGGCGGTCGATGCGCAGAACATGGCCGTGACGCGCAATGACGTCATCGACCAAGGGGCCGATCGTTGAGCAGGTACACAACACCGCATCCGCGTCCGTCAGGCTTTCAAGGATACCGTGAGCTTCAGCGGCAACGCTCTGCACGCCATTGGCGCGTGCTGCGTTCAGCAACCCTTCTTCAACGCGGTGCGTGACGTCGCCCTCAAAGCCTTGCGCTTTGAACAAGGCCTCAAAACTCGCAACATGGATTTGCCCCGTATGAAGCAGTGCAATTCGCATCACGTGTTCCCCCGTTCGCTTATGTGAAGGCGGCCCTACTTGCTGCTTGCGTCAGCTAGATATGCCACCAAATCATCAATCTGCTTTGGCTTTCTCAGACCTGGAAATGCCATCTTGGTCCCTTTGATATAGGCTTTTGGCTTCTTTAGAAACTCCCCAAGTGTTTGCGCATCCCAAACAACGCCTGCCTCCATCATCGCTTTGGAAAATTTGAACCCTTCCAAGCTGCCGGAGGTGCGCCCCATCACGCCATAAAGACTTGGCCCGACAGCGTTCTTACCTTCCTCAAGCTTGTGGCAGGCTTTGCACTTGCGAAACACTTTCTTGCCTGCCTTTGCATCGCCAGCCATTGCGACCTCAGTCGTGGCCTCCGTCGTGGCCGCAGCCGCGGTTGTCGTGGGTGTGGCTGACGCGGTTCCACTTGCTGCGAAAATCAACCGCATGGTCACCGGCGAGGTGCGGGTGATGCCGGGTAATTTGGCAAGCTCCATCAGCTTACTCACGCCTGCATCAATCCCTGCTTCCTCTGAGCCGAGAAAAATCATGTCATTGGTCGAGACCATCACCTTGTCTTGGCTCAAGCGGGCCACGAACATCTCCGCGTCAAGCTCAACGCTTGTGCCCAAAAGAGACAAAGCGCCAACCACATCAATGACTTGGGTGTCCCCAACGGCCAATGTGTTTAGCGCTGCCATGTCCACTGACGCCTTAAGTTCGGCCTGTCCAGCGGCTTTGAACACATGCTCAATCATGCGCTCATTGCGAATGTCGATATTGGTTTCCACGCTGTTAAGATCAATGCTCAGCATCACCGTGCCATCCTCGCGGACGCTGCCGCTCAGTGTCTTGAAGCTGTGAACCTCACCGATTTTGTCTTTCTTGATCGAGCCAAAAGCCAGATGTGACGCATCGGGTACAAGGTTCCAATTTTGAGCGTATCCGTTGGTTCCGACCAATGAAAGCGCCAGTGCCATTGCGGCGAGACGGCATGATTTTAGCATGTGAGGTACTCCAGATGACTAAGTGAAAGGCTGTAAAGAATGATCCGCAAACCAGTAAGCCAGTCCGTGTCATCTGCCAAATGAAAACGCCCGGATCAATGTTCCGGGCGTTGACAGGTGATCAAAAATGCGTGCGCGTTTTTAACGCCCCAAGCACCAGCGCATGATTGCCTTTTGCGCATGGAGCCGGTTTTCCGCCTCATCAAACACCACCGATTTCGGGCCATCCATCACCGCAGAGGTCACTTCCTCCTCGCGATGCGCAGGCAGGCAATGCATGAACAGGGCATCATCCGAAGCCTTGTCCATCACCTCATCATTGATTTGATAGGGCCGGAGCTGATTGTGACGTCGCGCGCGCGCATCCAAACCGTCATGCATCGAGAGCCACGTATCGGTCACCACCAGATCCGCACCTTCGACCGCCTTGGCCGGGTCGCGCTCAATGCTCACCGTCACGCCCTTGGATCTGGCAAACTCAACCGCCGCCGCGTCAGGATCAAGCGTCTCCGGCCCGGTAAAGGTCAGATCAAAGCCGAACTGCCCTGCCGCATGCAGGAA
>CAZQMR010000232.1:0-5763 GCA_964594465.1 uncultured Rhodobacterales bacterium | reverse complement strand
CAAGCATCCTTGACGCCCACGAAATCACCTACATCAAATGGGATCACAACCGCCCTCTCCCCACAACAAGCCCAGCTCAAACCCATGGCACCTATGCCCTGCTGGACGCTTTGCGCCACGCCCATCCAAGCGTCGAAATCGAAACCTGCGCCTCTGGCGGCGGGCGCATCGACGCGGAAATCCTAAAACGAACTCACCGTTTCTGGACCTCCGACAGCAACGACGCCAAAGCCCGCTGGGACATCCAGCGCGGCGCATCCTATTTCTTCCCACCGGAAATCGCCGGCGCCCATGTCGGCCCCGAAACCTGTCACACCTCCGGGCGCCGCCTCCCACTAAACTACCGCGCCGATGTCGCCGCAACCCGTGCCTTCGGCCTGGAAATGGACCTCAACGAGCTGAGCGAGGCTGACCAAACCTATCTCAAAGCAAAAATCGCCCAGTTCAAAACCAACCGCGATATCCTCCACGCCGGCCAGCTCCATCGCCTCGAGAGCGACGACCCGGCAATCTCTGCCGAGATGCACATCAAGGGCGATGAATTCCTGCTCTATGTGGCCCAAATTGAACCAAGCGCGCAGCAACTCACCCGCCCAATTCGCCTTGCAGGCCTTGATCCAAACGCGGCATACCACGTCAAACTGCAAAACCCAGAGCAGGCCCACGCCACGATGAACCGCGCCTATTCCAACCCAATCACCGACGGCATCACCCTTTCCGGGGCCGTCCTGATGCAACACGGCTTGACCCTGCCGCAAACCTTTCCTGACACAATCTGGACTGTCACCGGAAAGGCGCAAAAATGACCAAAGCCGACTGGATCGCCGCAGATTGGGGCACCTCAAATTTGCGGGTCTGGGCGATGAGCAATGACGGCGAAATCCGCGCCCAAGCCAGCTCGCCCAAAGGCATGGGCAGCCTCACCCCTGATCAATTCGAAACTGCTCTGCTAGAGCTGATCGACCCTTGGCTGAGCGGCCCCACCACCGTCCTCGCCTGCGGCATGGTTGGCGCGCGCCAAGGTTGGACCGAGGCGGACTACCTTGCCACACCGTGCAAACCTACCACCACCAATCTCACCAAAGCCCGAACCAAAGATCCACGCCTCACCGTCCTCATCGCACCCGGCCTCAGCCAAGCCAGCCCCCCAGATGTGATGCGCGGCGAAGAGACCCAAATCGCGGGTTTTCTCGCCTCCGAGCCCGAATTTGACGGCGTACTCTGCCTGCCCGGAACCCACACCAAATGGGTCCAGATCAGCGCGGGCGAAGTGGTCAGCTTCCAAACCTTCATGTCCGGCGAGCTCTTTGCCCTCATGGCCGAGCATTCCGTGCTGCGCCATTCCGTGCAAAGCGAAGACTGGGACGCTTCCGCCTTCGCCGACGCCCTATCAGACACCCTATCGCGCCCGGCCTCCGCCGCTGCCAATCTCTTCTCGCTGCGTGCCGCAGGCCTACTCCAAAACCAAAGCCCGGCAACCGCCCGCGCCCGCCTTTCCGGCCTCCTCATCGGGCTCGAACTCGGCGGCGCCCGCCCGTATTGGCTCGGCCAAGACATCGTCCTGCTAGGCGCGCCCGAGCTCGCAGAGCTCTACCAAACCGCCCTCAAATCCCAAGGCGCGCCCGCCCGCATCATCCCGGTCGACGCCCTCACATTGCTCGGGCTCGCCAAAGCCTACGCCCAAATCAAGGATAGCTAACCCATGCGAAACATCGTTGCGATCCTGCGCGGCATCACCCCGCCCGAAGCGGTCGATATCGCCGCCACGCTGATCAACGCTGGGATCACCCGCATCGAAGTGCCGCTAAACTCCCCCGATCCGCTTGAGAGCATCGCCGCGATGGTCGCCGAATTTGGCGAGCAGGCTGAGCTCGGCGCAGGCACCGTGCTCACTGTGCAGGACGTGCGCGATGTCGCAGCCACCGGCGCACATCTCATCGTCTCCCCCAATTGCGACCCTGACGTGATCGCAGAGACCAAATCCCACGGCCTCGCCTCCTATCCCGGCGTCTTCACCGCCACCGAGTGCTTCGCCGCCCTCAAAGCCGGTGCCGACGGGCTGAAAATCTTCCCCGCAAACCTCATGGGCCCACCCGGCATCAGCGCCCTGCGCGCCGTGCTCCCAGCCGAGTGCCCAGTCCTCGCCGTAGGCGGCGTCGGCCCCACCAATTTCGACGCATGGATCAAAGCAGGCGCAAATGGTTTCGGCATCGGCTCCGCCCTTTACAAACCGGGCCGCAGCGCTGCTGAAATCGCCCCACTCGCCGCTGAAATGGTCAAAGCCTATGACGCCGCCAAGGGCAACAAAGCCCCATGATCCCGTCGCTCGGCGTTTGCTACTACCCCGAACACTGGGACGAAGCCCTCTGGGCCGAAGACGCCGCGCGCATGGTCGAAGCGGGCCTCACTTACGTGCGCATCGGCGAGTTCGCATGGTCGCGCCTTGAGCCAAGCGAGGGCCAATTCACTTGGGACTGGCTTGACCGCGCAGTACAAACCCTACGCTCCGCGGGCCTCAAAATCGTCATGGGCACCCCAAGTGCGACGCCCCCGCGCTGGATGATCGACAAGCATCCCGACATGCTCATCGTCGGCCCCGATGGTCGCGCACTCGGTCATGGCGGGCGGCGGCATTACTGCTTTAGCCATGCAGGCTACCGCGCGGAGGCCGCCCGCATCGCCGGGCAAATGGCCGAGCGCTACAGCGACGCAGTGGAAATATGGCAGACCGACAATGAATACGGCTGCCACGACACCACCCTCAGCTATTCCCAAAACGCGCGCTCTGCTTTCCAAGACTGGCTCGCCGCCCGCTATGGCTCCGGCAATTCAGGCATCCAAGCGCTCAACGCCGCATGGGGCAACGTTTTCTGGTCGATGGACTACGACAATTTCGCCCAAATCGACCTGCCCAACGCCGTGGTAGCCGAAGCCAACCCCGCCCATTCGCTCGCTTTCCGACGCTTCTCCTCTGATCAAGTCGTCGCTTTCAACCGAGCCATCACCGATGCCATCCGCGCCCATTCCAACGCCCCAATTCTGCACAATTACATGGGCCGCATCACTGATTTTGACCATTTCGATGTCGGCGCGGACCTCGATGCCGCAAGCTGGGACAGCTACCCGCTCGGATTCCTCGAAGACCGCATCGACGCGACAGAGCCCCACCGCGCCGCCTTCGCACGCCAAGGCGACCCGGATTTCCAAGCCTTCCACCACGACCTCTACCGCGCCGTTGGGAAAGGCCGTTTTTGGGTCATGGAACAACAGCCCGGCCCGGTCAATTGGGCCCCGTGGAACCCGGCCCCCCTGCCTGGCATGGTCCGGCTCTGGTCACTTGAGGCCCTCGCCCATGGCGCCGAAGTGGTCAGCTATTTCCGCTGGCGCCAAGCCCCCTTCGCCCAAGAGCAAATGCACGCAGGTCTGCTCCGCCCTGACAGCAGCGCCGCGCCCGGCCTCACCGAAGCCACCCAAACCGCTGCCGACATCAAGGCCATCGGAGCCCTAGAAACCAAGCCCGCCAACATCGCTCTCGTCTTCGACTACCCCTCCCAATGGATGTGCGAAATCCAGCGCCAAGGCCAAGACTTCGACACCTTCACCCTCGCCTTTGAAACCTACACCGCCTTGCGCAAACTCGGCCTCTCCATCGACATCGTCGCCCCCACAGCTGATCTCAGCGCCTACCAACTCGTCATGCTCCCCGGCATTCTCCACCTCCCCGACGCCCTCAAAACCACCCTAAAAACCCATCCCGGCACAATAGTAGCCCTGCCCCGCACTGGCTCCAAAACCGCCGAATTCTCCATCCCCAGCACCCTCGCGCCCGAAGCCTTCGACATCACCATCACCGAGGTCGAAAGCCTGCGCCCCGGCCTCACCATCCCGCTTCCCACCGGCAATTTCACCCGCTGGTTCGAACATGCCACCGGCCCAATCCTAGCCCAAACATCAGACAATCGCCCCGCCATCCTTGGCACGCCCACCCGCCAATACATCGCAGGTTGGCCCGATCCCACCGCCATGACCCAGATGCTCAAAACCATATGCGAAAACCTCGACTTGGAGACATTAACACTGGCGGATGGCCTTAGACGGCGGCACTGTGGCGATCGGGTTTTCTGGTTCAACTACGCAAACACCCCCGCCACGCTGCCAAACGGTGAAATCCTAGCGCCTGCGGGGGTCACATGGGACTAACATGGATCGCTTCGATCTTGGCACGCATACAAAACTGATCTCGACCGCCTCGCCAGAGGCGCAGAAATATTTCAACATCGGGCTCAACTGGTGCTACGGATTTAACCAAGAAGAAGGCGTCGCCTGCTTTCGCAAAGCGCTGGAATACGACCCAGACTGCGCCATGGCCCATTGGGGCGTCGCTTATGGGGCCGGGCCATTTTACAACAATCTCTGGCGTCAACATTCCTTGACAGAAGCAACAGAGACCACAAAGCTCTGCTATGATCACATCCAAAAGGCCCGCGCAGCGCAAAACGTCACCCCGCAAGAAACGCATCTGATCGAAGCCCTCGCCGAGCGTTTCCAACAGCCCCACCCCGTCTCAGGCCCCGAGTTTGACCGCTGGGATGACGCCTATGCCAACGCCATGCGTCGCGTCTATCACGCCTATTCAGAAGATCACGATGTCATGGCGCTTTGCGTAGAGGCCCTGATGACCCGCACCGCGTGGAAACTCTGGGATGTGCGCACGGGCCTCCCCGCACCGGGCACCGACACACTCGAAGCGCTCCAGATCATCAATCGATCCATCGCGCTGAAAGATGCCGCAGGCGAACAGCAGCACCCCGCGATCCTGCACTTGCATATCCATGCGACAGAGATGTCAAACACCCCAGGAGACGCGATGCGCTCCGCCGATCTGCTCGGGGAACTCTGCCCCGATGCAGGCCATATGAACCACATGCCCGGCCACACCTACATGCTCTGCGGCGACTATGAGCGCGCCAAAATCGCCAGCGAAAAGGCCATCCGGGCCGACAACCTCTACGTCGACTACGCCGGGCCCTTCAATTTCTACACCACCGCGCGGTGCCACGATCTGCACCTGATGATGTATACCTGCATGTTCCTCGGCCAGTTCAAACCCGCACTAGAAGCCGCCGACCAAATCGCCGCGACCCTCAGCCCCGACGTGCTCTCCATCCCCGGTCGCCCCCAGACCACCACCACCATGGAGGGCTATTTTTCCATGCGCGTGCATGTGCTCGTACGTTTTGGTCAATGGCAGCAAATCATCGATGAGCCTCTGTTGGACGACCCCGAACTCTACCTCGTCTCCCTGCCTATGCAACACTATGCCAAAGGCGTCGCCCATGCCGCCCTCGGCCAAGCGGATACCGCTGAAATCGAACGCAAAAAATTCCACAAAGCACTCAATCGCGTGCCCCAAGAGCGCGAATTCTTCAACAATCCCGCCCGCACCATTCTTGGCATCGCCGAAAAAATGCTGGACGGCGAGCTGGCCTATCATCGCGGCGACTACGACACTGCTTTCGCCGCCCTACGCGAAGCCGTAACTCGCAATGACGCGCTCGCCTATTCCGAGCCATGGCCGTGGATGCACCCCCCGCGCCACGCTCTTGCGGCCCTGCTTTGCGCCCAAGGGCACTACGCTGAGGCAGAGGATGTGTGCCGCACTGATCTGGGGCTGAACACCAAGCTCCAACGCTGTGCCCAACACCCAAACAATGTCTGGGCTCTGCTCGGTCTTGTCGAATGCCTACAGGCGCGCAACGAAAC
>CAZQMR010000231.1:0-5882 GCA_964594465.1 uncultured Rhodobacterales bacterium | reverse complement strand
TTGGGTTGGAAGGTGGCGATCAGTTGAACCTGTTGGTTTATGCGATGGCAGCCCCGATTGGGTCGGCGGCTGGTATGTGTTTTATGCTGGGCTGGGATGCCAAAAGGGCGCTTGAGGCAACGCTGCTCGCGACCTTTGCGATGCCGTTTTTAGGGCCTTTGATGCTGGGGCTGTTGCTGCCCGGAGCCGTCGAGATTGAGAGCTTGGCCTTGTTGGGGCGTTTGGCGTTGATTGTGGGGAGCGCGACGGTGTTGTCGCTCTTGATCCGGCGCGGCTTGGGGGCGGATTGGATTGCGGGCAATCCGCTGGTGTTTGATGGGGCGACGGCATTGGTGCTGCTGTTGTTTTTGCTGCCGGTGTTTGACGGGGTTGGAGCGCGGTTGGTGGCGGAGCCGATGGTGGGGCTGTGGATGATTGCCTTTGTGTTTGTTCTGAATTTCGGGACGTCGATTGCGACGATTTTGGGAACGCGCCGGATGATTGGGCAGGCGCGGGCCGGAGCGCTTGGGATCCTGTGGGGCAATCGCAATGTTGGGATTTATCTGGCGGCAATCCCGGCGGAGCCAAAGCTGGCGCTGTTTGTGGCGCTTTATCAGTTTCCGATGTATGCCACGCCGCTGATGATGTCAGCGCTGTTTGCCCGCATGCGAAATTGAAATCGGCTGGTCGCCGATTGTTCCGGGATAAAGGGATTGGGTGACACGGTTATTCGGATTTTTATTCGGATTTTTCGGCCGCTTTGACGCGATCCCAGAGGGCATCCATCTCAGCCAAATTAGATTGGGCGGGGGTTTTGCCGAGGTCTTTGAGATGTGCCTCCACCCCTTCAAAGCGGCGGGTGAATTTGGCGTTGGCGCGGCGCAGGGCTTTTTCGGGGTCTATGCCGAGATGGCGGGCTAAATTGGCGGCGACGAAGAGGTAATCGCCGACTTCTTCTTCGAGATGGTCTTGGTCGCTCTGGTCTTTGGCCTCAACAATTTCTCCGGCTTCTTCTTGGAGCTTGTCGAGGACTTGGGTGGTTTGGGGCCAGTCAAAGCCCACGCGTGCGGCGCGTTTTTGCAGCTTCAGGGCGCGGGTTAGAGAGGGGAGGCCAAGGGGGATGTTGTCGAGCGTTTTGGGCTCGGATTTGCCTGCGGCGGCACGTTCCTCTGCTTTGATTTTCTCCCAGTCGGCGGTTTGCTGTTGTGCGGTTTTCTCGCCCTTTTCCTCGCCAAAGACATGGGGGTGGCGGTGGACCATTTTGTCGGAGATGTTTTTGACGATGTCCTCAAAGGCGAAGCTTCCATCTTCTTCGGCCATTTGCGCGTAATAGATGACCTGTAGCAAAAGGTCGCCAAGTTCGCCCACGAGATCGGGCATGTCTGCGCGCTCGATTGCGTCGGCGACCTCGTAGGCTTCCTCGATGGTGAAGGGGGCGATGCTGGCATAGGTTTGCTCGATATCCCAAGGGCAGCCTGTGTCTGGATCGCGCAGGCGGGCCATGATCTCGCGCAGGCGTTGGAGACCCCCATTGGCGTTGTGGATGAGGGCGTCGGAGGCAGGGCGTGGAAGCGGTTTCATTTGGGACGTGGCCTTGTTAGCTATGGCGCAACAATCGCATGTTTAGGGGAATTGGACCATGGCTGTTATCAACCGGATTGCTGAGTTTTATGAAGAAATGGCGGGATGGCGTCAGCATCTACATGCCCATCCTGAGCTTGACTTGGATTGTTTTGAGACGGCTGATTTTGTGGCGGCGCGATTGGCTGAGTTTGGGATCACAGATGTCACGCGGGGCATCGCGCGCACGGGGTTGGTGGCGATTATTGAGGGACAAGGCGCGGGGCCGACGATTGGGCTGCGCGCAGATATGGATGCTTTGCCGATTTTGGAAGCGGTTGAGCGGCCTTATGCGTCCAAAACCAAGGGCGTTATGCATGCCTGTGGGCATGATGGGCATACGACGATGCTGCTGGGGGCTGCGAAATACCTGGCGGAGACGCGAAATTTTGCCGGGCGTGTGGCGTTGATATTTCAACCCGCTGAGGAGCTGTCCGGCGGTGGGCGCATCATGGTGGACGAGGGGATCATGGAGCGGTTTGATATCTCTGAGGTTTACGGGATGCACAATGCGCCGGGTATTGATCTTGGGGTTTTTGCGACACGGCCGGGGCCCCTGATGGCCTCGGCTGATACGTTTGAGATCAAGGTTATTGGTCAGGGTGCGCACGGGGCTTACCCGCAAGATGGCATTGATCCGGTGTTTGTGGCGATCCAGATTGCGCAAGGTTTGCAGGGGATCAAGAGCCGCATGGTTGATACGCATGACGCATTGGTGCTGTCGATTACGATGATACATGCGGGAACGGCGGAGAATATTGTGCCACAAGAGGCAACTATGGGCGGCACCATTCGCACGCTTTCACAAGAGCTGCGCGAGGATGTGGCGCGACGGTTGACCAAGATCGCTGAGACAACGGCGGCGGCTTATGGGGCTGTGGCAGAGGTTGTGGTTCAGACCGGGTATCCAGTGACGGTGAACACGGTGGCCCAGACCGATTTTGCCGTTGATGTGGCGCGCGGCGTTGTTGGTAAGGATAAGGTGGTGGATGACATGCCTGCTGAAATGGGATCAGAGGATTTTTCTTACATGCTGGAAGCTAGGCCCGGTGCATATGTGTTTTTGGGGCAAGGCGAGGGGGCTGGCCTGCATCATCCTGAGTATGATTTTAATGATGAGATTTCGCCGATTGGCGCGAGCTGGTTTGTGAAGCTTGTGGAGACTGCGCAGCCGCTTTAGCTGCAGTTTTCTTGCGCTCCGCGCGGGGATATTTTTAGAAAGTGATGTTTGGAGCGACGGGTTTGTCGCTCCAACTTTAGCCGTTAGGTGTTGCGCTTGGCGATCCATGTGAAGGCGATGGTGATGGCGATCACAACGCCGCCGATGATGCCCATCTCGGCGGGGTAGGCAAAGCCGGTGTCGCTGATCGCAAAGATCCATGTGTAGTATGACACGGCGGAGGCGAGTGAGAGGGCGAAAGTCAGGGTTGCTGATTTGGCGCGGCGCAGGAGTTGGATCGCGCCCAGCAAGCCCATGCCTGAGGCTGATGCGAAGAAGACCCAGACGAACATTGGCGTGGTGGCGAGCGCGTCGGCGTGGTCTTGAGTGATGGTGCCGGCTGCAGCAGCGGCTGTTGGGTCCATTGTGTAGGCGAGCCAGAATTGGACCAGCCCGAAAAAGTACCAGATGGCGCCAAGGGCCGCGACTAAGGTGAGCCAGTTGAAGCGGGCTGCGGTGCTGGAATTTACTGTTGCGGAATTCATGTTGGGATCCTTTCGATTTGAATTAAAATTTAGGACAGCGGCCAGTGTTCAATGCGCTGTTTCTTCTTGGCGAGCAGGCCAAAGATCGGGGAGAGCAGGCCGACCATGCGCCCGGAAAAGGCAGGGCGGCCGGTTTCGGCAAGGGCTTTGAGATTGGCAGAGATGAAGCCCTGAGAAGAGACCATTTCTTTGCCAAGCTTGCCGCCTTCGATTGCGTTTTCGATGATCAACTCAAAATTAGTCCCGCCATCGATCTCGGTGAGCTTGTAGGTCACTTTGCACGGGGGCTCGTCGATATTGGTCATCTGAAACGTGTGCGAGTAGAGACCGGGGGGATCAAAGGCTAGGACTTCGCCCACCACCATTGCGATTTTGCGGTTGGGGTGGAGCATGCGGAAGCGATGGCCAGGTTTGAGGCCGTCTTCGGTATCGCAAATCGCACCAAAAAAGAACGGCAGGGATTTGTCCGTGGCGACCAATGTGGCCCAGACGGTTTCAATAGGTGCCGCGATGAAAGTGCGGTTAATATTGGTTTTGGCGTATTTTGATTCAGTCATTGTCTTCACTTTTGTTTTGGGCGCGCACGGCTGCTTCTGCGGCGCGTTTGAGGTGACTTAAATGGGTTGACCAATAGGCCGAGTAGGTGTCGGTCCAGCGGTCGTAGATTTCTTGAATAGGCATGACATTGATGTAGAGGCGGCGGCTTCGCCCATCTTTTTCAGAGATGATGAGGTTTGCTGCTTCCAGCACGCTTAGGTGGTTCATGATTGCGATGCGGGTAACGTCGAAATTGGCGGCAAGCTCGCCAACGCTGATGCCGGGTGTGGCGCGGGCGAGGTCAAGGATCTCACGTCGTGTCGCATGGGCAAGTGCGTGGAAAACCGCATCGGTGTCGTTAGATGTAATCATGTAATTACATAATTACATATTGGAGAATTGGTCAAGCCTTTTTGGCACGGCGTTTTGAGTCGTGACGTGTAAGATACTGACAAAAATGGATTTTTAGATGGTGAGGTGCAGGGACTCTAGCGCGTGGAAGTGGTAGCGATCTGCGAATTTTGGAGTTTTGGCGAGCTTTAATGTCGGGATTCGCTGGAAGAGAATCGGCAGCGATGTGCTGAGTTCAAGGCGGGCAAGTGGCGCGCCGAGGCAGAAGTGGAGGCCTGCGCCGAGGGCTAAGTGGGACGCGGTGTCGCGGTGAGGGGTGAAGGTTTCGGGATTTGGGATGGTGGCGCTCCGCCCAGCGCTGGCGAGCAGGAGGCCGACTTCGTCGCCGAGTGCGAAGTGGTGGCCTGCGATGGTACATGGCTCGCGGGTGTACCGGGTGAACATGTGAAGCGGGGGATCGAAGCGCATGATTTCTTCGGTGAGGGCTTCGGGCGTGGCGAGGGCGTCTTGGCACCCGTTCTCCAAGATGGCTTTGACGCCATTGCCGATGGTGTGGACGGTGGCCTCATGGCCTGCGTTGAGGAGCAGGATGCACGTTGAGATGAGCTCCTCAGAGGTGAGTTTTTCGCCGTCCTCTTCGGCTGCGATCAAGTGGGTGATGAGATCATCGGCGGGTTTGGTGCGGCGCTCGTCTATATAGCCTTGCAGGAACGCGGTGAACTCGGTGGAGGCTTTGACGGCTGCGGCCTCGACGCCCGCGTCGCGTCGGGCTTGGTACATCGCGACCATGTCATGGGACCAAGTGAGTAGTTGAGGCGCCATGCTGTCGGGCACGCCAAGCAGGCGGGCGATGATGATGACTGGGAGCTTTTCGGCGAAATGGGGCAGGAGGTCGAAGCCGGTTGGGTCGAGCGCGTCGATCAGGTGGTGGCTGAGGGCTTCGATTTCGGGTTTGAGCGCGTTGATGCGGCGCGAGGTGAAAGCGCGCAAGACAAGGCCGCGCAGGCGAGTGTGCGTTGGCGGCTCGCGCTGAAGCATGGCGCTTTGATCGAGGCGGTAGAAGGCGTCGAGATGTGCAGGTGTTTGGGGCGCGAACCCTTCTGGGGCTTCGCGGCCAAAGCGGCGGTCTCGCAGGATGGCATTCACTGTCGCGTAGTCGGTGGCCATTGGCATGGCGTAATCGTCCCAGTAGACCAGCGGACCAAGGGCGCGGGCCTTGGCGTAGAACGGGTAGGGATCTTGTACGAAGGCTGTGTCGCGGGGCGATTGGGCGAGCCTTGGCAGTGTCATGGGCGGGCGTTTGAGAGCGCCGCTTCGAGATCGGCGATTAGGTCGTCGGGATGCTCAATGCCGATGGAGATGCGCAAAAGCGTGCCGGGAACCTTGCTTTCGGGGGGCTCAACGGCTTTGCGATGCTCAATCAGGCTCTCAACACCGCCGAGCGAGGTGGCGGGGTAGAAGACTTTGACCCCTGCGGCCACATCATGGGCCATGTCATCGCTGCCTTTTACGAGAATTGCCATCATGCCGCCAAAGCCTGCGGTCATCTGCGATTTGGCGATTTTGTGGCCAGGATGGGAGGCGAGGCCAGGGTAGAGGACTTGGGCGATGCGCGGATGCCCTTCGAAATGGCGGGCGATGGTGAGGGCAGAGGCGGAGGCGCGCTCGAAACGTAAGTAAAGTGTGCGCAG
>CAZQMR010000230.1:0-5892 GCA_964594465.1 uncultured Rhodobacterales bacterium | reverse complement strand
GCCAGCAAAGCCCTGCGCCATGTCGCCACCACCACCCGCGAAACCTCGCCTCTCATGGGCCGCATCACTGACCGGATGCGCTCAGGTGAGATGTTTGACGCGCTTGGTGTGCCGCCCCTCTCACCAGAGAGAGACCGGGTGATGATCTGCGGCTCCATGGCCATGCTCCAAGACCTCAAGACCGTCTGCGAAGACGCAAAGCTCGAAGAAGGCTCCAACGCCCGCCCAGCAGATTTCGTGATCGAGCGCGCCTTCGTCGACTGATACATGAACGGGCCAATTCCGGCCCATTGGAAGCTAGCACAATGAAACCTGACAACCGACAGGGCGTGCTCTGGGCGTTGATCGCAGCCGCTTTATTTGCGGGCGTGCAAGCCATGGCCAAAGTCGCGGCAGTCGAGTTTCACATTTTTCAGATCATCGTCTTTCGCCAACTCGTCGTCTTCGCCGCATCCCTCCCCACAATCGCCCAAACCTTCTCTGAGAGCCTGCACACCCAAAAACCACTGCTCCACAGCATCCGCTTGGCCGGCGCTTTCATCGGCCTTGTGTGCAGCGTCTGGGCTGTATCGGTCTTGCCCCTCACCACCGCCATCACGCTGATGTTCGCCCAAGTCTTCTTCGTCGCCCTTATCGCGCGCTTCTTTTTGGGCGAACAAGTCGGCCCGCATCGCATCGGTGCCATCATCGTCGGCTTCATTGGCGTCATCGTGGTTATGCGCCCCGGCGTCGACGGCTTCCTCAATTTCAATGCCTTCATTGCCATCGCCGCAGCTCTCGGCTCAGCCGTCGCCCTCACCTCCGTGCGGCGCCTCTCACAAACCGAAAGCACCGCCACGCTGATGGTCTACCAATCCGTCGTCGTCGGCATCCTCGCCGCCATCCCGCTGATCTGGCTCTGGAAAACCCCCGACCTTGGCCAACTCCTGTTCCTGCTGTCCCTAGGCCTCGTCGCCACGGCGGCCCAATGGATCGGCGTCAAAGCGCTCCGGCTTGGGGAGGCCAGCGTGATCGGCAACATCGAATACACCAAACTTATCTACGCAGCCGCCCTCGGCTACATCCTGTTTCGCGAGATCCCAGACGTCTACACATTGATCGGTGCCGCGATCATCATCGGCTCGTCCTATTACATTTTCCGCCGCGAAAGACGGTCAAACACCTGATCCACTGTGTTCTGGCGCACAGACAAACCACCCAAAACAAATGTCCTTTGTCTTACGAAACGCTTTTCATCCAACAGCTTTTTCAAAGGACCATCATGCGAAACATTATCCACAGAACACCCGCGCCCGGTTGGGTCGGCGGCTTTGAGCACTCCAACCCGGGTTTTCCCTACCCCAAGCGCGATCTGTCCTCGCTTCCGATGCCCGACAACATGGACAACATCGACAAGCTCACCCGCCAGCAAGCCGCCCTTTGGCCCGAATTCAGCTGGGAGACCGACAAGGACGCGAAAGACACAAAGCGCTGCTATCAAATGTTCGCGCCCGACATTTCCCGCATTGGCTACACCGATGAGGGCAAAGTCTACTCCATCATGTGCCCCCAGCAAGGCGTTACATCCGATGTCTTTGGCGCGCTGAATGTCGAGGTCACCGTGACGGGCAATCGCGGTTGGGTCGATGAAGACACTCGCGAAATGGCCGCAGACATGACCGTGACCGGCAAAGTTTGGTTCTCGCCCAGTGCAGGTAATCAGTGGTTCGTCAAAATGCTGCGCAACCACTTTGAGAGCAACGAGATGCCCTTCCCCTTCTCAAAAAAACACGCGATCCTGATCCCAACCTACCGCGTTGGCGATCCCACCCAGCCGATCTTTGAGGTCAATCGCGGACAAACCAAAAATTTCCCCGTGCCCGAATTTGCCAAACACGAGGATGAGGCTTTCATGGTCTCCAACCTCGATGTCACCATCGGTGAAGTCACCCCCACTGGAAACAGCACCGTTGACGCGTTCAACAACATGGTGATCTCAGCCTTCAACATCTACACCGGTAATCTGCTTGAAGCTGGCAATGTTTTGTCTTGGAACGTCTGGTTCGACGCACCGCATCACGTAGATCAAGCGGAATGGGCGGATCACGCGCAATATTGGCGCGAATCCATCGACGCAGATCACGGATCCCCCGATGGTCCGGGCTCTGAAGTGCGCTATTTTGACGGAACCGTATACGCGCCGGTCCAAGCCGCATTAGATCGCGAGTTAGACGCGCTCTACAAGTTCTTGCGCGATCACTTCACCTAAGCCAAAGCGCTAGCGGGTTAGGGCCAAAACCCTAACCCAAACAGTCTCAATAAACCTCAAACAGCCCAGCCGCGCCCATACCGCCACCAATGCACATGGTCACAACCGCATGCTTGGCCTTGCGCCGCTGCCCTTCCATCAAAACAGCCCCCGTCAGCCGCGCACCCGTCATCCCAAAGGGATGCCCAATTGCAATCGCGCCACCGTTGACGTTCAGCTTGTCCTGATCAATCCCAAGCCGATCCGCGCAATAGAGCGCTTGGGAGGCAAAAGCCTCGTTCAGCTCCCAAAGATCAATGTCATCGACCTTGAGCCCGTGGCGCTCCAGCAAACGCGGCACTGCAAATACCGGGCCAATCCCCATCTCATCAGGTTCACAGCCCGCCACAGCAAAACCACGAAACGCACCAAGCGGCTCAAGCCCCTGCTTCTCCGCTTCCTTGCTGTCCATCACAACAACGGCTGCCGCCCCATCTGAAAGCTGCGAGGCATTGCCCGCCGTCACAAATTTGTCCGCACCCATCACAGGCTCCAGCCCCGCCAAGCCCTCAAGCGTGGTGTTGGCGCGGTTGCAATTGTCCATATCAACCGTGACCTCCTGCATGGAAATCTTCTTGGTCTCTTTATCCATCACACCCATCTGCGTCGTGCAGGCAACAATTTCCGGCGCAATCCGGCCCGCATCTTGTGCCGCCGTGGTGCGCTGCTGGGATTGTAGCGAGAATTCATCCTGCGCCTCACGCGAAATCCCGTATCGCTTTGCAACTACATCTGCCGTCTCGATCATGGTCATATAAACCTCAGGCTTGGTCTCCAGAAGAAACGGATCATGATCAAGCTTGGGATCACCCGGCTGAATTCCCGAGATATGCTCCAAGCCACCCGCAACCATCACTGGCGTGCCCGCCAGAACCTGCCCCGCCGCCATCGCAACAGTCTGCAAACCCGACGAGCAAAAGCGATTCACCGTCGCACCCGCCACATCCACACCAAGCCCCGCCCTCAGCGCCACTTGCCGCGCAATATTGCCGCCTTGTGTGCCTTGGGGCGACGCACAGCCCATCAGCACGTCCTCCACCTGCCCCGGATCAACACCGGCGCGCTTAACGGCTTCTGCCACCGCAAAGCCGCCCATCGTCGCACCATGGGTCATGTTGAAAGCACCGCGACCCGCTTTTGTCAGCGGCGTGCGGGCAGAAGAAACGATAACAGCTTCGCGCATGAGGGTAATCCTTCGATTAAAGTGAATTGAGAGAGGCGAATGTTTCGCCCTTGGCCACAAGGTCTTTCAAGAGCTGTGCCGGTTGCCAGAAATAAGCGTCTTCCTTGGCGTAAGTTTCGATATCAGCCAGCACCTTGTCCAAGCCAACCATATCGGCATATTGCATCGGCCCACCGCGATAGCGCGGGAAGCCATAGCCAAACACAAAGGTCATATCCACGTCGAGCGGGCGCAACGCGATGCCATCGGCCACCACTTTCGCACCCTCATTGATCATCGCAGCCATATACCGGCTGATGATCTCCTCATCGCTGAAATCGCGCGGCGTGATCCCCGCGTTCAAACGCTCCTGATCAATGATCGCCTCAACCTCAGGGTCCGGTGTGCCAATCCGCGCACCATCCGGGTAAAGGTAATAACCGCGCCCAGTTTTCTGACCAAACCAACCCTTCTCGCAAATCCGATCCGCAATATGCACATAGCGCTCTTCATTGTGCCGCGTCGGCGCCAGCCGCTTTCGCGTCGCCCAGCCGATATCCAGTCCCGCCAAATCCGCGACCTGAAATGCGCCCATTGGATAGCCAAAATCGCGCAAGGCATTGTCGATTTGATAAGGTGACGCGCCCTCCTCAACCATGTAATCTGCCGCCCGGCGATAGACCGACAGGATCCGATTGCCGATAAACCCATCGCACACGCCTGCGCGCACCGGAATTTTGCGCATCCGTTTGGCCAGCGCAAAACAAGTCGCAATCGCATCCGCCGATGCTTTTTGCGGCACCACAATCTCAAGCAGTTTCATAATGTTCGCAGGGGAGAAGAAATGCGTGCCCACAACCGCTTCGGGTCGCGAAATCGTCGCCGCCAGATCATCAATATTGAGGTATGACGTGTTGGTCGCCAAAATCGCCCCCGGCTTCATCGCCGCATCAAGTTTCGCGAAAACATCTTCCTTAACGCTGATCTCTTCAAACACAGCCTCAATGACCATATCCACGTCAACCAGCGATGCATAATCCGTTGTTCCAACATACCCCGACAAGCGCTCTGCCCGCGTCTCAGCCGTCATGCGGCCGCGATCCACTAAGCGGTTATACACCTTCTCCACATTCTCACGCCCGCGCGCTACGCTTTCGTCGTCGCGCTCGATCATCACCACAGGCAGACCCGCATCCAGCAGCGAGACCGTGATTCCCGCGCCCATCGTGCCGCCACCAATCACCGCCATTTTCTGAATATCAATCGGCGTGCCCGTCTGTGCCTCAGGCACCTTGACGGTTTGCCGTTCAGAGAAAAACGCATGCACCAGACCCTCGCGCTGTGGCGAGTTCAGGCATTCCATGAAAGCTGCACGCTCCATCTTTAGCCCTGCGTAAACATCATGATCGGGTGCCGCTTCGATCACATCCACAATTTTACCCGGCGAGAACAACCCCTTGCTGACCTTCTCCAGCGTTTTGCGCGCCGCCGCGATGTCAGCCGCATACGCCGCCTTATCCTCAAATCCCGTCGTAATGTCCTTTGTCGGGCGTGGCCCCGCACCTTCTGCGATCAGGGCCTTGGCAAAAGCCAGCCCCTCGGCCAGCATATCATCGCTCGCCGTGATTTCATCGATCACACCACACGCCTTGCCCGCCTCAACGCTGATCGGATTTCCCGTGACCGCCAAATCAAGCGTCGGCCCGGCCCCTGCAATCCGCGGCATGCGGATCGTACCCCCTGCGCCTGGCATGATTCCCAGCTTCACCTCGGGCAAACCAATCTTGGCCGAGGCACAGGCGATGCGATAATGCGCCCCAAGCGCCACTTCCAAACCACCGCCAAAGGCCGTGCCATGGATCGACGCAACCACCGGCTTGGTACAGTTTTCAATGTTGTTGCAAACCTCAGGCAGGCCCGGCGGCATTGGCGGCTTGCCAAATTCACGAATGTCAGCACCTGCCGGAAACGTGCGACCCATGCCGTAAATCAAAACAGCCTTAACCGCATCATCCCCGTTCGCCTTGGCAATGCCCTCGTCCAATCCCAAGCGTACCGCAAGACCCAGCGCATTCACTGCGGGGTTGTTCACTGCAAGAATGGCAACACCATCCTCAACGCTATAGACGACAGCATCAGACATTCGAACCAAGCCTCCCGAATTTGATTAAAATTTGATCTTAATTGGATACAACCTCACCACTGGCGAAGCTTCCAGCGAAAAATGTCTTGACGCTGCGGACGGTGAGGCACCGACGACACCAAATTAAATGTAAGGAAAGTGGCGCGGTTGACGGGGCTCGAACCCGCGACCTCCGGCGTGACAGGCCGGCACTCTAACCAGCTGAGCTACAACCGCGCAGTCTCTTTGCGTTGACCGTGGAAAGCATGGCGCGGTTGACGGGGCTCGAACCCGCGACCTCCGGCGTGACAGGCCGGCACT
>CAZQMR010000229.1:0-5912 GCA_964594465.1 uncultured Rhodobacterales bacterium | reverse complement strand
TCGCGACAAGGGCGATGAGCACCGCGTCATACATCCATTTGTTGGCGTTCCATTGCACGGGGACGTATTTGACGCTCATTGTGCTGCCTCCAGCTGGATGGGTTGGGCCAGATTGGAAGGGTTTTGGCGGTTGAGCACTGCCGTGACGATCACCGCGACGATCATCAGAGAAAACAGGAGCTGGCCCAAGCGCTGTGCGCCGCGTGGCATCTTATGGCGCGCCAGCTTGTTTTCACCGCGTGCCAGTACCCACCAGCGCCAGAGCACGAGCGGCCAGATCAACAGGATGCCGGGGATGATCAGGGGCCGGAAGATCCATGCGCCCTGGGCGTTTTCATCCATCAGGCCGATGCCATAGACCAGAAAGATCAGTGCCACGGCCATGCCGCCATAGATGTAAAGCGAGCCTATAAAAAGCAGATCGTTAGCTGTCATTTTTCCACCCCTTGTCTTGTTCAATGTTCCCGTCTGGCTACGCAGACAGGTGATAGCCGCCATCAATGTTGAGCAATTGCCCCGTAAGTGCGGAGGCGTCTAAAAGGTAATTCATAGCCTGCACGATATCGCGTGGATTGGCGCCCCGTTGTAGGATCGAGCCACGTCTATGCGATTGAAATTGCTCACTAGATTGCTCTGCACCCTGCATGGTAGAGCCCGGCCCGATGCCATTCACACGGACATGTGGCCCAAGTGCGCGCGCGCTGGTTTGGGTAAAGGCCCAGAGCCCCATTTTACCAAGCGTGTAGGTCATGTATTCTGCTGTAAGCCTGCGCACGCGGGTGTCGATCATGTTGACGACGCAAGCGTTTGCGATCATCTCGCCATCTGCTTGCGAGCTTGCTTTTGGAGCCTGCTGGGCGAACTTTTGGGTGAGGATGAAGGGTGCGCGCAGATTGCTGTCTATGTTCACATCCCAACTTTGCTCCGAGGCGCTTTTTATCGTGTCGTATTTGAAAATTGAGGCATTGTTGATCAGGACGTCGAGGCGCAGCGCGAGCCCGTCTGCTGCGCGAGCCACGAGGTTTTCCGCCTCATTCCTTGCCAGAAGATTTGCCTGCAATGTGATGGCCTGAACGCCCAGATCGCGTATTTCCTGAGCGGTTTGCTCGGCCTCGGACTGGTTGGAGTTGTAGTGAATAGCCACGCTGATACCGCGCTTGGCAAGTGCCAATGCCATGGCTTTGCCGAGCCGGGCAGACCCGCCAGTAACAAGGCTGGCGGTGTAAGGGGCAGAGGTTGAATCTGTATCAGGCATTGCGGCACCTTTGTCATGCAATGAAGAGCTTTCCTCTCGTTTTCCACGGCTCTTGAAAGCAATCAATATGGTGTGTGGAACTCACACGGACTTGTGTAATGTGCGTGAGTTACGCCCCCTGTGGCCTGTTTGGTGTGGGTTAGAGTTTGGAATTTTCCTGAAGACAGCAGAGCTTTCTAATGTCGTCGAATTGCCGGACGATCTTTACAAACTGCGCACCTGCTGGTGAATATTGGCGACCGGAAACTGCAAAAATGGAGGCATTGTATTTCAGGTCCAATTCAGGAATTGGCACGACTTTGATGCCGGGCAGCTTTGTGGTTTTGGTTGGGATAATTGCGACGCCTAGATCCCTAACAAGGAAGCTCATCGTGTCACAGCGAGATGTCATTGTGTGGGTGCTTTGTGGCGAGATGCCTTTGGTGCGCATATGCTTTTCGACGATAGAACTATAGTCGCAAAAGGGTTCTGCCAGATAGCTGTGGTTGGCGATTTGGCCCAATTCGAAAACGTCGCAGTCACCAAATGCGCCATCGGCCGCAAAATAGGCGGAAAAGCTGTCTTCAAACAGCGGCCATGTGTCAAAACGTTCCCAAAAGCCGTCCATGCCAGAGGCGACCGCAAAATCGAGATCGCCATATTCCATGCCCGACAAAATCGAGTCTCGCTCATCGCGCACGATGGTCAGTTCAATGGATGGTATCGCTTTGAACAGTTCTTCTAGTGCACAAAATACGCGGTCAACTTCGATCGCGCGGGTCATGCCGATGCGGATCGAGGCTCGGTTGCCTGAGGAAAATTCCTGGGCTGTGCGCATGGCTTGAAGTGCGCCCTCATAGCATTTTGCCAGAACAGGCTGCATCATGCGACCTAACTCGGTTAAATGGGTGCGAGACCGCTCTCTTCGGAATAGATCGCCGCCGAGCTCGTCTTCTAGCCGCTTAATGCCACGCGTAAGCGACGGTTGAGAGACGCTGCAGGCGTCTGCGGCCAAAGTAAAATTCAGCATTTCACACATTTTTAGGAAGTATCGTACTTGGTTCAGTTCCACAGCTTACTCACATCAGTTTTTATTAGGCGTTTACTTTTTACGTCCTGTAATGAACTAAATAGGGATCGAATATGCGTAATGTTCGCCCCACTAAATTCACAAAATAATTTCCGAAGTGAGCTGGTTCAATACCGCCGCTCACGCGATCAACTATAATTGTTGCAAGCGTGAACGGCGGAGTACGAGGCGCCGGCTAGGGAATTGCGGGTGATACGCCACCGGAGCCTCGATTTCTTCGTGTAAACAACTCAATTTACGTGTGGTTAGTGTCTGCCCAAACCAATCGGAGCGCAAGCAACACTGGGGCATTGTTTCTATGCTCAAAAGCTATACCGGGGTTTTTCAATCGAGGACTCTTCGCAATGCTGCGGTGCGGAATCCCGCATGCCACCAATGGTTTTCAGCAAGTCACAGTGGTCTGCGAAGGGATGACGTTTTGGTTTGATGCAAAGGGGTGCTTCGTCGCCGTCCACGCTTTTTGATCACAACTGGTGTTAGCGTGAACGGCGAGCTTTGAGGCAGCGGCACATGGAACAAGGTTGTAGAGCAACCGCTGCCTGAATGTCTTCGACTTGAAGGTTCATTTTCCTTCTCTCAATGTCATTCTGATTCATCTCAGGCGCAAGAGAACTTCGTGCATTGTTTCTATGCCCATTGGCTATGCACCGCTGACCGAGATTTTGAGAAGGCGTATAGCAAGCATTGATGCTTGCTATGGTTTTCATAGTCATGCGGCAATTCCACGACGTAATTCAACGTGTTAGGTTCAAGGAGAAGTTTTGAAACACCGTCTGGCTTGCAGGAATAGCAGAGCCGTAGAAATGGAAGTTGCTGAAAATGACACAAGGCTTAACGCTGGGATCTTCTTATCTGGAGTGTCGCGAGACAAAGCGCCCGCTGGTGCCTGGTGCATCGGTTACAAGGCGAAAGCAGCTACCGGCCTTGTTCAGTCGCTCGTGTCGCCTGGATGAAATGAGCCCGCGTGAAAGTTGGATAGAAATGGCCCTGAACGAGGGTTCTGTTTTGGTTGATGTCAGAAGTGCTCCGGAGTGGTCCATTTCCGGCCGGCCTAACCTTGAGGGAATTGGCGTTAGATCTGTATTTGTAGAGTGGGAGATATGGCCAAGGAACCGGCAGAACCTCAACTTCTTCTCTGATCTTACAGATGCTCTGGCTGATCAAGAGCCATCGCGGATGTTCTTTCTGTGTAGATCGGGCCCGAGGGCGATGTCGGCTGCGATGGAGTTTTCGATCCAGATGAGCGAGCGGGGCGCTGATATTCACTGCACGAACATTGCCAATGGTTTTGACGGTGATCTGGACGCCAATGGTCAACGCGCAACGTCAAATGGCTGGAAACATGCCGGCCTGCCTTGGCTGCAAGACTGAAAAAGAAGCGATATGTTTGATCAAGCACAGGTTAATCACGGCAAAGTTTGCTGGGGTCTTTATAAGGTGTTCTACGCTGTTGCGAACGCGGGTAGCTTTAATGGTGCGGCACAGACACTTGGTGTCACGCAGCCAACTGTTGGGCGGCAAATCCGGATGCTTGAAGAAGTGCTTGAGGTTCGGGTTCTGGATCGCACACAATATGGATGTGTGCTGACCGATGCCGGGCGTGCAGTGTTCGATCTTTGCGAAAAAATGGCGGGCTCGGCGATCGAAATCGAACAGACGGCGATGGGGCAAGATGCGTCGCTTGATGGGACTGTTCGCATAACGGCGTCTGAGGGCTTTGCGGAGCATTGGCTCGTTCCCAGGCTCGGAAAGGTTCGGCAATCTTTGCCGACGATTAATCTGGAACTCAATGCGACTGCGGCGGCGGTTGATCTGGAAAAACGAGAAGCCGATATTGCCTTTCGCATAGGTGATCCGAAATCAGATGACCTTGTAGGACGGCGAATCTCGGGGCTTGATTTTGGTTTGTTCGGCTCGACTGATTACATCCAACGAAACCCCAGCATTGAGGGTTTCGCTGATCTAAAGAACCATCAGATTATCGAGTCGACTGGGCAAATAGGAAACTTCGCGCAAGCAAAGTTGTTACGGCAACATGCAAAAGATGCTCATGTTTCAGCGAGCTTTGACAAAATTGGATGTCAATTGATGGCGCTGCGGTCTGGCATGGGCTTGCTGGCGCTGCCAATCTACATCGCCAAGAACATCCCCAACATCCAACGTGTTCTTCCACAAGACTTTCGTTTGGAGCTTGATTTGTGGCTATTGGTTCATCCCAACAGTCGAAGTGTTGCGCGGGTTAACGCAGTTTTTCAAGAGTTATGCACAATGGCTGCCGGTTCATTGAAGGTTTGAACTTGGACGATGAGGTCGTCACGTTTTCGGTAGATGTTGTAATATTCTTATAAATAATCACATAGTAGTGATTCACATAATATTTACTATGAAACATGACTATTCGATAATGTTTAATAGGTATTAAATATATTTGATCGATTGATATTTTATTATTTTGTAATGTGGCCTCGTAGAGTAAGGCGAGCGGGTCGCTTTACGAGATTTGGGCCTGAATTTTCCACGAATTTTGCGTTTGTGTGATGTGGGAGTTTGGACCGATGAAGGAGGCCGATAAAATGGCAAATAATTCTTGGCGTAAAAACGTAGTTATTCCGGGTGGAAGCGATCAGCCGTTGGTAAGTGATATCTCTGGGCAGCGTTTCTTTTTGAAGAAGGGAGATGCGATTGAGGTTGCTGATGAGTCAGCACTAACACTCGACAATGATCGGGCGAGTTTTAAGAACTCTGGCACAGCATCTTCCACTGGGGACGCATCTACGGTTTCTTTGGAAGCAAACAAGAACTCTGTTTTGAACGACAGGCATGGTACCATCCAAGCCGAAGACACAGGCATCGAGATTTCAGGCCAGAGCGCCCGTATTTCCAATGCTGGGGATATTGTTGGTGACGTGAACGGCGTCAATTTCAGCAACGGTGGCGTAAGCTCAGGTTCGCTGAGCAATTTCGGAACGATTTCTTCGGACAGTCGTGCGGTAAATATTGGTGGGGATGGTGTGTTGATCCGCAATTCAGGGCGGATTGAAGGTACAGACGACCAGCGCAATGGTACGATCTATACGGATGGGTCTGCGGATAACTTCACAATCGCAAACTACCGTCGCGGTGAGATTGACGCGGGCGAAGGCAACAAAGGCGCTGGTATTGCCGCCCAGATTGGTGACGGGGTCGGCGATGTTGTCGAAGGACGGATCATTAACCACGGTGAAATCAGCGGACGTGGGCAAGGTGATGCTTCCAGTGGTTTGTCTGGCGATGGCTTGCGTTTCTTTGCCGGTGTAAGTGGCGAAGAGCAGACTTTGACGACCTTTGACGGAAATATCTTGAACTCTGGCACGATTTCTTCGGAAGGCGAGAGCGGGGCGACGTCCGCAATCCGCTTTAGCGATGGCCTGGCGTTCGATGGTCGCATCACCAACACACGTTCTGGCGTGATTGATGGCGAAAACAATGGTCTCTACTTTGGTGATGCTGAGCATGACGCCACGGTCAAGAACTTCGGTACAATTCAGTCGGGTAGTCGCGCGGTGAACATCGATGGTTCTGACGTGGATATCCATAACTTCGGCAAGA
>CAZQMR010000228.1:0-6004 GCA_964594465.1 uncultured Rhodobacterales bacterium | reverse complement strand
ACGGGGCGAGGAAGAGGACAAGATCCGCGGGCTTGATATTGGCGCGGATGACTACCTGACCAAGCCGTTTTCCATGACCGAACTGACCGCGAGGATGCGGGCCGTCTTGCGCCGCACCCGGCCAATGGTGGCAGGCGATGTGGCGAGCTTTGCTGACATCGTGCTGGACCGGGAGACCAAGCGGGTCAACCGAAACGGGCGCGACGTGCATCTTGGCCCAACCGAGTTTCGCCTGCTGGACGTGCTGATCGCCCGTCCGGGAAGGGTCTATAGCCGCGAGCAATTGCTCGATATGGTCTGGGGCCATGACGTTTATGTCGAACCACGCACGGTGGATGTGCATGTGGGCCGGTTGCGCAAGGCGCTTAATCGGCGTGGGCAACGTGACCCAATTCGAACGGTTCGCTCAAGTGGCTATGCGTTGGATGAAACTTACGCGGCCTGACCGAGTGGCAGGAAATCTCTTTGTCACAAGAGCAAAATACCCCTCGGTATACATTTGTATATTTGTAAATGTATGCAATTGAATCCCAAAATGTGATCTGTATTTAGATATTACTTCTGGGAATACCCGCTATGCCATCTTGATGCTTGTTCGAAAGACTGACGTATGTTGCATTGCAGCATATGTAATCCATCTAGCGAGTATGAAAATGAAAACGATTTCCCTCCTGAGCGCCGCTGCTCTTTCCGTTACAGCTCTGAGCGCACATGCAGACCAAATCACGCTGACATCGCCGCTCGCGGGTGCTTCGCTTCACGCAGGCGATGTTGATATGTCGGTTTATTGGACCGATGTTGAGACCGGCTATGAAGTTGTTGCGACCTATCTTGAGGCCGATGCCGTCACGCCTGCGCAGATGACACTGGTTTTGGTCGATGGTGATGCGGTTACGTTTTCACTGCCTGGTCGTTTGGATCACAGCTACAAATTTGCCCGCACAGGCGCAGCGGTGACGGTCAAAACGCTCGACAACACCGCGCTTTTCGCAAGCAACTGAATTCTCCGGGCAGCGAGGGGCGTCACGAACAGGCGTCCTTCGCCGGGGTTTTCCAGCTTTCTTCCCATCGGGAAAGTGGCGGCCTGCCTTCGGTGATGTCGCCGGCACCCCACAAAATGCGTTTGCGATCCTGCTCAGGTGTTGTCTCATCGTCTGGGCACAGGATGTAAAAATCGCCGCTGCGCACGCCCTCAACCATCATATCCACGACGCGATCTGGCAGCCAAGCGCCCGGGCGATGGTCCTGCTCGCCGGTCGTGGTCCAGCCGGGGATCAGCAGGTGAGCGGTAACGCGCGGGCCGGATTGGCCGCGCAACTCATGCTCCAACAGTTCTGTGTAGGATTTGAGCGCCGATTTCGCGATGTTGTAGATCGGATGGCCGGGGGGGTTGGTAATGCCCTGCTTGGAGCCAACATTCACAATAGCGCCGCCTTTGGTTTGCATCTGCGGCTGCAATTCGCGGCAGGCCTCAATTACGGCCCAGAAATTCACCTCAAAGGAGCTGCGCCAATCCTCCAACGGGGCGTCATGACCCCGGGCCATGCGCGTTGCTGCGTTGTTCATCAAAAAATCGGGCGCACCAAACCGGGCAACTGCAGCTGTCAGCGTGTTTTTCCGCGCGGCGCTGTCGCCCAGATCGGCGGCGATAACCATTGTGCTTTGCGTGCCAACCAGTGCGGCAAGTTCTGCCTCCAGCGTTTCTAGCCTGTCAGCCAAAGTGTCAACGGCAACGACTTTCATGCCCTCTTGCGCACAGCGCAGCGCTGCCGTGCGGCCAATGCCCATGGCAGCCCCTGTAATGAGAGCAGTGTTTCCACTTTGAAAAACGTCAGACATAGCAAAGCCTCCTGAAAGATATTGATATATCTTCCAGCGTGCAGTGCTTTGCGGGGTTACGCAATCAGGAAGTGTTTAAAGCGTTCCAGCTTTACATTTTGACAGGGCGCATCGCTTTTCGCGTTTGACCAAGTGGAAAGGCAGCGAACAAGCGATACGAAAGTTAAGCCGAACCGCTCTAGCGCGACGCGCGGCGGTCCCGGCGTGACGACATGGGCTGAAACGCTACTGCCACATGGGTTTCGCAATAGGGCTTGCCGGATTGGGTCGGCAGACCACAGAACCAAAAATCCGGTGTTGCAGGGTCGCCAATTGGCCACTTGCAGGTCCGCTCCGTCAATTCCATCAAGTTCAGCTTGCGCGCCTTTTTCTCAACCTCGGCGAGATTGGCAAGAGCCTCCGCGCTGATCTCAGAGTTTGACGGCTGGGGCGGCAAGGGCTGGCCCGCTGGCACAATCGCTTTGCGCATCGGAATGGCCGGTGATGGTGTGCTTGGCTCAGGCGCTGTTGCTTTGGCGCGCGGCGCTGCTGGCGCTTTTTCGGCTGCTGGCTTTGGCGCGGGCTTTGGCTTTGCGGGTGCTGCCTCTGCTGCGGGTTTTGCCTCTTTCGCGGCTTTTGACGGCTGTGTGCGGTTGGACAGGCCCAAGCGATGAACCTTACCGATCACCGCATTGCGGGTCACGCCGCCCAGTTCCTTTGCGATCTGACTGGCGCTCTTGCCGTCATTCCACATTGTTTTCAGCGTCTCGACACGTTCGTCAGTCCACGACATGGAGGCATCCTCTTTGGAGATTTAAGTGACCCGTCTCAGGCAAGGCTACTAATTAGAACCTTGCTGCCAAAGTTACAAGGCAACTGGGTTAAAGAAACGTGTGCTTTGGATGTGAAAGTAACACATTTGCTCATTTGCTGTCCGCACGAAGGCGCGACAAGTCGGCCAGATTGATCCGATGTTCGCCTCGATCCTGTGCCAATTTCACGACCAAGTCGATCAGCTCGGGGTTGTTGAACAGCGTGTGGTTGAAGTTTGCCCCGTTGGAAAACTCCGTAATATCAAAGGGCGTGACCCCTAGCGCTTTTAGCTGTTCAAAGTCGCTTTCGCCAAGCCCCGCACGACGTGAGCCGCCACGAACGAACGATGACAGCCGCAAGACCCAGTCTTTTCGTGAGGTCAGCAAGAAGAAGGGCTTTGGCAGCGGCGCGACATGCTCAATCTGCGAGACCAGAACATCAGGGTCCAGATCCGGCGACAACAGAGTGATGTTTCCCATCCGTTGACGCAGTCGCGCCATATCGCCGGGGGAAAGCAGTCTCAGTGCCTCCATGATCACCAATGACCCCATGGAATGGCCCACGATCTCAATCTTACCGGCGTTTGAATGCACCAGGGCCGCTAGCAAGCTCGCAAATTCATCCCGCGCCAATAGTGCTGAATCTTGATCATAGGCATATAGGCTCGCGCGACCCGCAGAAGCCCAGGAAAAGTGCATTGGTACAAGAGGATGCTCGTAATCTGCGTGGATTTGCGCGGTCATGTAAAGCGCTTCTGCAAACGAGTTGTTGAACCCGTGAACAAACAGAAAAACGCCTCGGTCTTTTGCGGGCCTTGTCGCAAGCCGCGCATTCAGCGTTTGGATAAAGCTCTGCTGGGACGGATAGGCTGTGCTGCCAAGGGTCGCGAAATATTTTGCTGGATCAGGCCGGCGATCCTCCGGCCACTCGATTTGGCCCTTAACGTGATCCTGAGGAATTGAAATCTGGTAGTTGGCAAAGCTTGGTGCATCTGCGCGCTCGGCGCCAAATTCAATCGGCGCGTCGGTTGAATTGCGGGTCGTGGCGACGAGCACATCCACGACCTGTGCTTTGGGATCAGGGGCCGAGCTGCGACCGATCCCAAGATCGGTGCCACAGGCGGTCATAAAGACCAAAAATAGGATGGCGAGCTTTTGCATAAGGCACCTGAACGCGCTTGTTTGGGTTCAGCTGCGAAGTTTAGGCCCGCGCATGGCCTTGGTAAATCCCAAGCACCGGGGTTTGCGAAACAATCCCCGGTGCTGTGGTAAGTTTATTGCGATGCGCCTTTGATCCAGCGGGTCAACGCGGCGGGGGCTACGAGGCACAGCATGATCGCAATCGCGGCCTTAAACACATCGCCTGCGATGAATGGGGTGATCCCGTAGGCCAGCACTTTGTCGCTAGGCACGAACTGTGCGAGCCAGGCGAGGCCAGGTGCGTAGATCAGTGCAGAGGCAAGCGGGATGGCGACGATCAGTGCTTTTTTGCCAAAGCGATCTGCAACAAATCCCGCCAGCATGGCTGCGAGCAAGAAGCCGAGCAGATAGCCGCCGGTTGGACCAAACATATACGCCAAGCCAATGCCCTTTTCCGGTGTGCCTGCAAAAACCGGTAGACCAGCCGCGCCAATCGCGAGGTAGCCTGCCAGTGTTTCCGTGCTAAAGCGAAGGCCCGAGACACCAGCGATGGTCAAGATTGCCACGGTTTGCAGGGTCATCGGCACGGGCCAAAAAGGTACGGTGATTTTGGCAGCCACCGTCAGGATGCAGATCGCGAGAGCGATTTTAAGGACATAAAGCAGGGTATTGGTGCGTGAAGTCGCAAGGATCATGGCAGAATAATTCCGTGGATTGGTTGTGATTTGCTGCAATGCAGCAACGATGCTCGCATGTCTATGCGGCAGGTGCGAAATTGACCAGTCCCGATGTTTCAATAAATGGCAAATATTGATTGCGTAGCGCCTGCCGCCCGCGGCTCTTAGCTGGCCTGAAGCGCTGTTACGGCAATCAAGAAAAACACGTCCTCAGCCGTGCAGCCGCGCGACAGATCATTCGCGGGTTTCGCCAAGCCTTGCAAAACTGGCCCCACTGCCGTCACGCCGCCCAAGCGCTGCGCGATTTTGTAGCCCATATTGCCCGCTTCCAGATTGGGAAAGACCAGCACATTGGCCTGTCCTGCCACCTCTGACCCCGGCGCTTTGGAGGCTGCGATCTCTGGCATCAAGGCTGCATCAAACTGCATCTCACCATCGATTTTCAACTCAGGCGCAGCCTCCCGCGCCAGCGCCAGCGCTTGGGTCACGTGGTCCACACGCGGATGCTTGGCGCTGCCCATGGTCGAAAAGGAGAGCATCGCCACACGCGGCTCATCGCCCATGAATTGCACCCGCGAGGCGGCAGAGGATACTGCGATTTGCGCCAGCTCCGGCGGTGTTGGCTCAACCATCAGCCCGCAATCCGCAAAGATCAGCATTTGCTTGGGCTCATGATGGGGCGCATCGGCGGCCATCAGGAAAAAGCTCGACACAACCTTCACGCCGGGCGCGCGCCCGATGCACTGCAACGCGGCGCGAATGGTATCGCCGGTGGTCGCCACGGCACCCGCAATCGTGCCATCCGCATGGCCCATCTGCACCATCATCGCGGCGAAGTTCAGCGGGTTTTCCATCGCCTTGGCCGCCCTGCCCGCATCAATGCCTTTGTGTTTGCGCAACTCGAAATAGGCCATCGCAAGCTCGGCTGTCAGTTCAGATGTCGCCGGATCAACCACATCAACACCGCTATCCGCACCAATCAACGCCGCGACCTGCTCCGCACGCCCGACCAACGTCACGCGCGCCAGCCCCTCCGCGACCGCCCGAACAGCCGCCTCAGCAATGCGCGGGTCTTCACCCTCGGCCAGCACGATATGCCGGTCCAGTTTGGCCGCACGTTCTACAATCTGATCCAGCAAGCTCATGACGTTCTTCCCATACGAAAAACGGCGGGGCTTGCACCCCGCCGCATGTTTCTTAAGCGACCGAAAAAATCACTCAGCCGCCATGTCGGAGGCTTTGATACCCGCAACCGGCACTGGTTTCTTCATCGCATCGCGGCGGAACGGCTCGCCGAGTTCCTGATTGAGGATCACCTCAAGGAACGTCGTCACGCCATCATTCATCTGCTCTTTGATCGCCGTGTTCAGCGCGTCGGTCAGGCCGTCCATGCTATCCACCTGCACACCCTTCAGACCACAGGCATTGGCGATGCCTGCATAGGACACGTTTGTGTCGAGCTCCGTGCCCACGAAGTTGTCGTCAAACCAAAGCGTCGTGTTGCGCTTTTCCGCGCCCCACTGGTAATTGCGGAAGATGATCATGGTGATCGGCGGC
>CAZQMR010000227.1:0-6168 GCA_964594465.1 uncultured Rhodobacterales bacterium | reverse complement strand
CCGCCGAGCTGGCTGATCTCATCGCCCATACTCGCCGCTTTGGGATCACGCTTGTCGGCGTCGCCTCGCGTCCCGACAGCACGCTGATGAAAGCCGCTGACATCGCGCTGGTTCTACCCGCCGCACCCGAAGCCTGCTTTGTCGGCCTTGCCCCCACCACATCCACCACGCTCACCATAGCCCTTGGCGACGCGCTCGCTGTGGCCCTAATGGAGCACCGCCACTTCACGCCCGAAAAATTCCGCGATTTCCACCCCGGCGGCAAACTCGGCGCACGGCTGATGCGCGTCGATGCGCTGATGCACGGCGTCTCAGAGCTGCCATTGGTTGCGCCAGAGGAACCCATGGGCGAAGTCCTCGTTGAGATTTCCCAAAAGGGCTTCGGCGTCGCAGGCGTACACGGCCCCGGTGGGCGCTTGGTCGGCGTGATCACTGATGGCGATTTGCGCCGGAACCTGAAGGGCCTGCTGGAGCTAAGCGCAGGCGATGTCATGAACACCGACCCCACAACCGTGCCTGGCGACATGCTGGCCCAAGAGGCCCTCGCGGTGATGAACGAACGCAAAATCACCTGCCTCTTCGTGACCGATGCTGGCATCCCCATCGGCATCCTGCACGTGCATGATTGCCTGCGCGCAGGCGTCGGCTAACCCCATGCGACGCGAGATCGGTCTTTATTCCCGCATTGTGCAATGGGCCAAAATCGCCCTGCCGATCCTCGCGCTTGGCCTGTTCAGCTCGGTCTTTCTCATCACCCAAGACGACGTGTTCGAGGGCACCGGCATCGTGTTTTCCGAGGCCGACCTTTCCGCCCTTGGGGACGGCATCCAAATCAAATCCCCCCGCTTCACCGGTGTTACAGAAACCGGCGACAAGTTCCTGCTGACCGCCCATACCGCCAATCCTGACGCCACCAAACCAAGCCGCGTCGACCTCAAAGAGATCGCCGCAACACTCGATCTGACCAGTGGCGAAAGCGTTGATCTGACCGCAGGGCAGGGCGCCCTCTTGATGTCAGATCAATTGCTCAATCTGATGAACGGTATCACTATCGTCACCTCCGAAGGATTTCGCGGCAAAATGAGCATCGCTCAAGCGGACCTGCGCAAAGGCGAAGTTACTAGCGATGCACCCGTCGAGATCACAGGTCCAATGGGCCAAATCACCGCCGGTGGGTTGAAATTTGAGACAGTGTTTGCCGAAACCGGGAATTCAGTGCAAACTCACCTTCTAAGGTTTAAGAAACAAGTCAGGGTGATCTTCCACCCCGAGCCTGTGACGCAAAACGAATAAAGGCCAGCAATGCGATTTTTGACACTTCTCTGCTCCCTGTTTCTGATCACGAGCACCGCGGCATTGGCCCAAGGTACATCCGTCGCGTTCGGCGGCACCAAGCATGACAACTCTTTGCCGGTCGAAATCACTGCGGACAATCTGGACCTCGACCAATCCGGTGGCACCGCAGTCTTTGCAGGCAATGTCGAGCTGGGCCAAGGCGATCTGAGGCTTTCGGCCGCAAAAGTCGATGTGGTCTACGGCAAAGCTGGCACCAGCGCCCAAGGCACGATTGATACCGTCACCGCAAGCGGCGACGTCGTGCTGTCCAATGGTGGCGAAGCGGCCGAGGCCGAAATGGCCTTTTACAACGTCACAACCGGCAATATTGAAATGTCCGGCGATGTGATCCTGACCCAAGGCGCCAACGCGCTGGGCGGTGAAAAACTGGTGATCGACCTCAATTCTGGCCGCGCCAACATCTCAGGCCGCGTGCGCGCCATTCTGCAACCCGCGGGCACCAACCAATGAACCAACAAACGGGTTTCCATGTTGCTGACGGTCAGGGCGGGCTTTCGATCCGCTCGATCGGCAAAAGCTACAAGCGCAAACCTGTGCTGCGCGATGTGTCGATGGAACTTGCGCGGGGCGAAGTGGTCGCGCTTCTGGGCCCAAACGGCGCTGGCAAAACCACCTGCTTTTATACCGTCGCAGGCTTGGTGACACCAGAATCCGGCTCCGTGATCGTTGATGGCCAGGACGTTACCCTCCTGCCGATGTATCGCCGCGCCAAACTCGGCATTGGCTACCTACCGCAGGAGGCGTCAATCTTCCGTGGGCTCTCTGTTGAGGATAACATCCGCGCCGTCCTGGAACTCACCGTGAAGGATCGCGCTGGCCGCGAAAACAAGCTCGATGAACTGCTGGCCGAGTTTTCCATCACCCACCTGCGCCGCGCGCCGTCCGTGGCGCTCTCAGGCGGGGAACGCCGCCGGGTTGAGATTGCACGATGCCTCGCAGGCCAACCCAACTACGTGCTGCTCGATGAACCCTTCGCAGGCGTCGACCCCATCGCGGTGGGCGAAATCCGCCAGCTTGTCGCCCATCTCAAAGATCGCGGCATCGGGGTATTGATTACCGACCACAACGTGCGCGAGACTTTGGAAATCGTGGATCGTGCTTATATCCTACATGACGGCAAAGTCCTGATGAGCGGCGCGCCTGAAGACGTGGTGAAAGACGCCAACGTGCGTCGTGTTTATCTGGGCGATACGTTTCGTATCTAACGCCCGATTGTTGAAACAACAGTGAAAGGCAACAAGCATGGCGCTTGGCCAGAATCTGGAGCAACGACAAACCCAGTCGCTGGTGATGACCCCGCAGCTGCAGCAATTGCTGAGGCTCGTGCAAATGACCAATCTAGAACTGAACGCTCATGTGGAAGCAGAACTTGAAAGCAATCCGCTGCTCGAGAAAAATCGCGAAACCACTGACAACACCACGCCCGAGGATCAGCCGTGGAACGGGCCAAGTTCAATTGGCAGATCCAGCAGCAGTGACAGCTTTGATGCCATCAATCTGGTCGCGCAAACCACCAGCCTGAACGAACACTTGAGCACGCAAATCATGCTGGGCGATGGGGCAAACAACCTGCGCGCCATCGCGATTTTGCTCGTGGGTGAGTTGCAAGACGATGGCTATTTGCGCTGTGATCTCGATGAATTTGCCGACCGCCATGCGCTCGCGAAGATGGATGTGACCTTGGCGCTCAACCTCCTTCAAGCCTGCGAACCAACCGGTATTGGCGCGCGCGACCTGCGGGAGTGTCTCTGGTTGCAACTGGCAGAGGATAATGCGCTCAACCCGGATTTTGAGGCCTTGCTGAACGTGCTGCCCGAGGTTTCGACATCCGATCCTGCAAAACTGTCTGAGAAATTGGGCGTAACCGAGCCGCGTCTGGCCACCCTCTTGGCACGCATCCGCAGCCTTGATCCCAAACCGGGCCTAAAATTCACCGGCGGAACCATGCAGCTCGCCGTGCCCGATGTGTTCGTGCGCGCCGACCCGCAGGGCGGATGGCGCATCGAGCTGAACACCGAAAATCTGCCGCGTGTTTTGGTCAATAACCAATACGCAGCGCACATCAATACGCTCAAAGACGAAGAGAAAGCCTATATCTCAGAATGCCGAACCCGTGCCAGTTGGCTTGTCAAAGCGATGGAACAACGCGCGCGCACGATCCTGTCGGTTGCCAATGAAATCGTCAAACAGCAGGCTGCGTTCTTTGCCGGTGGCGTGACCGATTTAAAGCCATTGATGCAAAAAGATGTAGCACTGAACCTGCAAATCCATGAAAGCACCGTGAGCCGCGCGGCGGCGGGGAAGTATATCTCCTGCAAACAGGGTAACTTCCCAATGCAGTTCTTCTTTTCTCAAGGCATAGCAACTGCCGATGGGCAAGACGCCGTCTCATCGCGGGCCGTTAAGGAACAAATTCGCAAGATTATTGGGGGAGAGGACCCAAAAAAGCCACTTTCTGACGACAAAATTGTCCAAATCTTGAAGGACACGGGTCTCACATTGGCACGACGTACCGTGACCAAATACCGCGAGGCTCTGAAGTTGCCTTCCTCCGTTCAACGCAAGCGGATGAATGCATTAAAGAAGCGTTAATTGCGACTGGCTAGGATGTTGTGTGGACAATGCAAACAGCATCCCAAGGCGCAAAAGACGCTAACTCAACCAAGGCAATCTCCGTTTTTCGGGGTTTTGCCGCAGTCTCACGAAGGGAGACAGAATGAGAATTCAGGTCAACGGAAAACAAATGGATGTTGGTGAAAACCTCTCAACCCACGCTCATGGACGGATTTCGGACGTCGCAACAAAATATGCAGAACGACCGGTAGAAGCCATTATAACCTTTTCCAAAGACCGCCATGAATTCCTGACCGAAAGTTCGGTTCATCTGTCTACAGGCCTGACCGCAAAGGCAAAAGGCCGCGCGAATGACGTATATGACAGCTTTGATCAGAGCCTTGAGCGCATGGAAAAGCAACTGCGCCGCTACAAGCGTCGCTTGAAGGATCACCACAAAGATCGCACATCCCCTGTTGAAGTTATGGACGCACCGTCTTATATCCTCGCCGGAGCGAGCGACTCACATGACGAGTCGGAGCCGAATAGTTTACAGCCAGTGATTGTGGCTGAAATGGCGACAAGAGTGCAGTCGCTATCAGTGGGTGAAGCCGTGATGCAAATGGAATTGAGTGAATCCAACGTTCTTGTGTTCAAGAACGAGAAGCACGGTGGTGTCAACGTGGTGTATCGTCGTGAAGACGGAAACATCGGTTGGGTCGACCCTCAAAACATCAATTAACTTCATCGAACCTTATTTAGCCCCGTAAGGACTCTAAATGGACCTGACTGATATATTGATTGTGGAAGCCGTGCGTGCGCCCCTAAAGGCGACAAGCAAAAAGCGACTCCTGCAAGAAATCGCGTCTCATTGCGCGATGGTCCACGGCCTGGACGAGCAAGACCTGTTCTCTGCTCTTCAGGAGCGTGAGCTTCTCGGGGCCACTGGCATGGGCAAGGGCGTGGCTATTCCCCACGCCCGGCTCGATCAGCTGGATCGCGTCTATGGCGCGTTTTTTGCCCTTGAGCAGCCGGTAGATTTTGAATCCGTGGATCGCCAGCCTGTGGACCTCGTGTTCACACTTCTGGCCCCCACAAACGCAGGTGCCGAGCATCTCAAAGCGCTTGCGCGGGTGTCACGCACCTTCCGCGATCCGCAAATCCGCGACAAACTGCGCTCCACCATGGACCCGTCCGCACTCTATGCGATCCTAACGGAGCCAGCGGCGTCAGTCGCGGCCTAAGGCGTTTCTAAAACACTCAAAATATCCGATATCGCAAATGTCCCGAGAGCGCGAAGCGCGGCAGGGTATTTGCGTCGCGTGTCTCTTGGAAACGCTATGAGGCCCAAGCCGTAAATCCGAACTTTCGGTAATCCTTGCGATAGATCTTGCGGCACAACCGCTCGATCTCTTCCGTATGCACGTCCGCCAAACTCGGCGCGCCAGATACACTTGGCGCGGGCGTAAAGTCGCCGCACCCCAACACCCCCAACTCATCCTCGCGCAAAATCTGCGTGATCGGCTGCTGCGCAGAAATCGCCGCCACCAAGTCACATTGATGGGCCCAATCATCATCAATCCGAATGCCCGTCTGCCCTGCCAAATTCCGCTCCAAAAACCCCAAGAAGCCAACAAATCCTGTCCGCCATGCGCCAGCATCTACCCCCTCAGGCATCTCAACTCCATGAAACCGCACCAGCCGCCGCCGGATTTTCGGATAGGTTTGCGCACCCTCCAAAGCAATCCGGTTACAAAACACCCGATACGCCCGCGCCACCGGATGCCCAACAACCGTAAAACAGCGAAACCCCTCAACGCGATCCTGCCACGCCTTCAAACTCGCCTGCGAGTGCCCGCTCTGGCCGTCCATCCACGCGGTCACCGCGTCTGGGTCATTGCCTGCAATCGGCGTAAACAAAAGCGGATGTATATCACTGGTGACAAAACGCTTGAGCTGCGGCGCACGGGGAACCGCAACCTCAGCCCTGTCCTCAAGATAGGGCGCCAGCGCCTCAGGGTTCTCAACTTTTTCGCCGTAGCCCCCCGGATTTTGCGGCTTCAATGTTCCATCCGGGCGATCTAAACCCGGCTCCAGCCCAAGATAACCAACCAATCCGCCAAGCACCGCCATATCGCTCAGTTGCCCAAACCCGATATGAAACGCGCTTTGCCCACTGTGCTGAAGCCGCGCCGCCAGCCCTGAATAAAACGCAAGCTGGCGATCCCGATACCGCTCAAACGCCGCCGGCTCAAACAC
>CAZQMR010000226.1:0-6178 GCA_964594465.1 uncultured Rhodobacterales bacterium | reverse complement strand
AGCTGTTCGGTCAAGCTGACTGTCAGCAGCGAATTGGCCTCGTCAAGATGGAGGTTTTGCGGCCGCAAACCAACGGTTACTGCGGATCCCTCAGCGGGCAGCGTTGCATTGGGGTGCACGCTGCGCCCAAGTGCGGGAATGGTGACGCCCCCATTTTCCACCTGACCGGCCAGAAAATTCATGCCCGGTGAGCCGATAAAGCCCGCAACGAACTTGTTGTCTGGGTTCTCGTATAGCTCCAGCGGCGCGCCAACCTGCTCCACATAGCCGTCGCGCAGCACCACGATTTTATCCGCCAGCGTCATTGCCTCGACCTGATCATGGGTCACATAAATCATCGTCGTGCCGATTTCCGAATGCAGCCGAGAGATTTCGACCCGCATCTCAACCCGCAGCTCCGCATCCAGATTGGACAGCGGCTCATCAAACAGAAACACCTCTGGCCCGCGCACAATCGCCCGCCCAATCGCCACGCGCTGACGCTGACCACCCGAAAGCGCCGCAGGCTTGCGCTTCAGATACGGATCAAGCTTCAAAACGGCGGACGCATCGCCCACTTTGCGCGCAATCTCGTCTTTGGGCACGCCATTCATCTTCAGCCCAAAGCCCATATTCTGCTCAACCGTCATATGCGGGTAAAGCGCATAGGTCTGGAACACCATCGCCACGCCGCGCTCTGCCGCATCCACGCTATTGACGACCCGATCCCCGATGCGCATCTCGCCATCCGTTATCTGCTCAAGCCCTGCAACCATGCGCAGCAAGGTGGATTTGCCGCAGCCCGATGGCCCAACAAAGACGCAAAATTCGCCGTCCTCAATCTCCAGATCCACCCCGTGGATCACCTCAACATCCCCGTATTTCTTGACGATCTTGGACAGTGAAACGCCTGCCATGCTAGTGCTCCCTCGAAGTGCCGGGGAATTGCCACGTCGCTGCGGCCACCCCAATCTGATGTGCTGTCTCAACCAATGCCGGGCGGAACGCATCCAGCCCTGCCAAATCATGCCGCGCCGTTGAGGTGGCGATAGAAATCGCACCAATCACATCACGACCACCTGCCAAAACCGGTGCCGCAATAGAGATAATGCCCAGCTCATGCTCCTCGCGATCAAAGGCGATGCCATCGCGCGCCACATCCGTCAGCTCTTGCAACAACGTATCGACGCTTGAATGCGTGGCAGGCGTGTAAGGCGCAAAAGCTTGCTGCTCTAACGCGCGGGCACGATCCCGCTCTGACATATGGGCCAAGATCGCTTTGCCAACGCCGGTGCAATAGGATGGCGCGATCTTTCCGGCTTGTGCCATGGTCTCAAAGCGGTCCGTGGTTTTGCGCTTGTCCACGAACAAGACATAACCGTTATCAAGCTGGGCCAAGTGCACCACCTCGCCAGCTTCTTGCGCCAGCGCATCCACAAAGGGGGCTGCAATCGGCGCCAATGATGCCTGCTTCCACGCCGAATGCGCCAACCGCACCAGCCGCAAACCGGGCGCATAAGTCTGGCTATGTTGGTCGTAGGCCAGCATTCCTTGATTCGTTAATGTCTGCAAAAAGCGGTAGAGAGATGCCTTAGGGTAATCCGACAGCGCCAACAGCTCCGAAAAGCGCGCAGGCTTTTCAAGGCTCGCCACTAAATCCAATACTTCCAACGCCTTACCGACGGTGCCATCGCTGCGAACCGGCTTGTTCATACTCAAATTTCTCTCTAGGGGACAACAGATTTTGCCCCAATTGCTGTTGACAAGGCTAGGGCGGCAATACACAGTTTTCAATAGTTAAAACTAAGTTTCACTATTTGGAACCGCATCTGGGAGGATATCAATGTTCCGTCAAACCAAATCCATGCTGGCTGGATTGGCCGCATCCGTGGCCCTTGCAACAAGCGCCTTTGCAGGTGAGCTGGTGATCAACACCGACACGTCTGATCCCGCACCCAAAGAAGCGTTTCAAGCTCTGATTGATGGCTTTAAGGCAGAAAACCCTGACATCACCGTCAAGTGGAACCTGTTTGACCACGAGGGCTACAAAACCTCGATCCGCAACTTTCTGACCGCAGATGCGCCAGACCTTGCCAACTGGTATGCTGGCAACCGGATGCTGCCTTACGTCAATGCGGGCCTGTTTGAAGCAGTGGATGATGTTTGGGAAGAAAATGGCCTGAATGACAGCCTTGGCTCCGCTGCCGCGTCAATGACTATTGACGGCAAAAAATGGGGCGTGCCTTACACATACTACCAGTGGGGCGTTTACTACCGCAAAGACATCTTTGAAAAGCTCGGCATTGCTGTTCCAACAACATGGGACGAGTTCAAAGCCGCAGGGGCCACCCTCAACGCCAATGACATCAAACCAATCACAATCGGCTCAAAATACCTTTGGACCACAGGCGGTGTCTTTGACTATCTGAACCTGCGCACCAACGGCTATGACTTCCACATGGCACTGACCAAAGGCGAAATCGCTTGGACTGATGACCGCGTGAAAGCCACCATGAACAACTGGAAAGAGCTGCTGGACGCCGGTTTCTGGATCGACAATCACGCTGCCTATTCCTGGCAGGAAGCACTTGCGCCAATGGTTCAGGGCAAAGCTGCGATGTATGTGATGGGCAACTTTGCCGTGGCACCGCTGCGTGAAGCTGGCTTGACAGATGATCAGCTTGGGTTCTTCCAGTTCCCGTCAATCAATCCTGACGTGGCAATGGCCGAAGAAGCCCCAACAGACACGATCCACATCCCGTCCAACGCGAAGAACAAGGAAGATGCCAAGAAGTTCCTCGCCTATCTCGCGCGCGCTGATGTGCAGACAGCGATCAACAAAACCCTTGGTCAGCTGCCCATCAACAAGAACTCCGAAGTGGCCGAGGACAAGTTCCTTGAGGCCGGTCTGAACATGCTCTCCTCCACCACCGGTGGTATTGCACAGTTCTTTGACCGGGATGCTCCGGCTGAAATGGCTAAAGCAGGCATGGAAGGTTTCCAAGAGTTCATGGTTAAGCCAGAGCGCATGGATGCAATCCTAGAGCGTCTCGAAAAAGTTCGCGGTCGCGTTTACAAATAAAGCACTATCGCTTCACCTCCGCCGGGTATTTTCCGGCGGAGGCTTCTCTTTTAGAGCCTTTTTAAACCCTAATCCCGAGCAAGCACATGCGCGCCTATTGGAAAGCAAACCAGCAAACACTGGCCCCCTGGCTCTTCCTTGCGCCGGGCATTTTCATGTTCTTGCTCTACGTCGTTTACCCCATCATCCAATCGATCAATATCAGCTTTTATGACTGGGATGGCTTGGGCGAAAAAACCTGGGTTGGGGCGGGCAATTATGTCGAGCTGATGGATGACGATGCCTTTTACACCTCGCTCAAAAACAACGTCATCTGGCTCGTGCTCTACATGCTCGCCGTGCCTGCGGGCCTGTTCGTGGCCTTGTTCCTCAACCAAACCGTGCGCGGCATTCGCATCTATAAGTCTCTGTTTTTCTTTCCTTTCGTGATCTCCCAAGTCGTTGTCGGCCTTGTATTCTCATGGTTCTACGATCCATCTTATGGCCTCCTCAACGTCTTCCTCGGCGTCTTCGGGATCGAGCCCATCGCCGTACTCGCAGACGAGCGCTACGTCACCTACGGCATCATTGCCGCAGGCCTCTGGCCCCAAACCGCCTATTGCATGATCCTCTATCTCACCGGCCTCAACGCCGTGGATCCCGAACAGATCGAGGCCGGACGACTGGACAATGCCAAGGGCTGGAAAATGCTCTGGTACGTGATCCTACCACAGCTCAAACCCGCCACTTTCATTGCCATCGTGGTGACCGTGATCGGCGCACTGCGCAGCTTTGACATGATCTCCATCATGACCGATGGCGGCCCATGGGGCTCGTCGCGCGTGCTGGCCTTTTACATGTATGAGCAAAGCTTCTCGGAATACGGTTTCCGCATGGGCTATGGCGCAGCGATCGCGGTGGTCCTGTTCTTGATCATGATGGTCTATATCGGCTTCTTCCTGTGGAAGATGTATCTTGATGAGCGGGGGCGTTAAGCGATGTTTCCCACCCCCGTTGAGCGCACCAGCACCCTCACCCAAACCGTCTACAAAATCGCCCTGCCCATCGCTCTGATCCTCTGGCTCCTTCCCCTGCTCGCCGTGGCGCTCACCTCCATCCGCTCCGCCGGGGATATCGTATCAGGCAATTACTGGGGCTGGCCCACAAGCTTCAATCTGGTCGAAAATTACACCGCGATCTTCGAGAACACGCCCATCGGCCAGTACATTCTCAACAGCTTCAAAGTCGCCATCCCCACAGTGATCGGCGCGGTTGCACTCTCCTGCATGACCGGTTTTGCGCTGGCGATCTACAAGTTCAAATCCAACCTGCTGATCTTCTTTCTCTTCATCGCTGGCAATTTCGTCCCGTTCCAAATCCTGATGGTGCCCGTGCGCGATCTCTCGGTGCAAATGGGCGTTTACAACACACCCATGGCGTTGATCCTGTTCCATGTTGCGTTCCAAACCGGCTTTTGCACCCTTTTCATGCGCAACTTCATCAAGGCCCTCCCGTTTGAGCTGATTGAGGCCGCGCGGGTCGAGGGCGTCACTGAAATTCAGATTTTCTGGAACGTCGTCTTACCTTTGATGAAACCCGCCATCGCGGCCCTTGCGGTGCTGATCTTCACCTTCATTTGGAACGATTATTTCTGGGCCACAGTCCTCACCCAAGGCGCTGAAAGCCAGCCCGTCACCGCCGGGCTCTACTCGCTCAACGGCCAATGGGTTGCGGCGTGGCATCTCGTTTCCGCAGGTTCCATCGTCGCAGCAATGCCCCCCGTTTTGATGTTCTTTGCGATGCAAAAACACTTCATCGCCGGGCTCACCTTAGGAGCCGTGAAGTGATCCGCTGCTGGCGGGTCGACACCCCCGCCCAGACGCTGCTTCTCGCCAGTTTCGATCACAAGCTGGCCGAGGTGATTTACTGGGGCGCGCCGCTGCCTGCCACCGAAGATGTTGAGGCCTTCGCAGCCCAAACCCGCCAGTTCACAATGGGCAGCATGCTGGATAAATTGCAGCCTTTGTCAATATGTCCTGACGTGGGCGAACCGGGTCTTACAGCTCTCGGCCCCGACGGCCAAATCGCCCCAAACTGGCGCTTTTCTTCAGAACAAACCGGCGAAGCCCTTGCCCTCACCTTCACCGATGAAGCCCACGGCCTAAGCTACACCGCCACCTTCCGCGCCTCTAGCAACGTCATTACCGCAAGCGCCACCCTAACCAGTCAAGCGCCCTTGACGCTAACATGGTTCGCCGCCCCAGCAATTCCCGCGCCGCAAAGCTCAGATCACCATATCACCTTCTCAGGCCGCTGGTGCCAAGAATTCCAGCGCAACAGCACGCAGTGGTCCCCCGGCGCTTTGACCAACGCCGCCCCCGGCGGGCGCACCAGCCACGAATTCCAACCCTCAATCCTGATCCCCGCCAAAGGCACGTCTGAAACCAAGGGCGAAGCATGGGGCGCACATCTCGGCTGGTCCGGCGGGCATCGTTTGGTAGCCGAGCAGCTCGCAGATGGTCGCCGCCAAATCCAGATGGGTCACAATGGGGTGCAGCCCCCCTCCACCCACCTTAAAACACCAGAACTGCATCTCAGCTATTCGCCCAATGGCCTCAACGGCCTCAGCCAAAACTACCACGCCTTCATCCGCCAAGACATCCTGACGCTCCCCGATGCCCCACGCCCCGTGCATTACAATTGCTGGGAAGCGGTCTATTTCGACCATGATCCAGAGCAGCTAAAGGCCCTCGCCACCAAAGCGGCCAATCTCGGCGTCGAGCGTTTCGTGTTGGATGACGGTTGGTTCGGCCAACGCGATGATGACACATCCAGCCTCGGCGACTGGACCATCGACACCCGCAAATGGCCAAACGGCCTCTACCCCCTGATCGACCACGTGAAATCCCAAGGCATGTCCTTCGGCCTCTGGTTCGAACCGGAAATGATCAACGAGGACAGCGACCTTTACCGCGCTCATCCCGACTGGACCCTCGGCCCCGCCAACCAACCGCGTGGCCGCAATCAGCTTGTGCTCGACATGTCCCAAAAAGACGTGCGCGATTACCTCTTCACTGCCATGTCAAGCATCCTTGACGCCCACGAAATCACCTACATCAAATGGGATCACAACCGCCC
>CAZQMR010000225.1:0-6181 GCA_964594465.1 uncultured Rhodobacterales bacterium | reverse complement strand
TCCCTTTTCCCCTTTGCACCGGCAGGCTCCAAAGCCTCGAAAAAAAGCCCGGCCGGCGCATTGGGTCCCTCGCGACGTTGCAGAGAACATCTGAGGAAAACCTCGAACATCTAATCTGCTGAAACCGGTTCTATGGGATTTGCACTCAGTAGAAAAACGAATAATATGCATGTTTAACATGAGCGTTAGTCATGGAGCCTCTTACCTATGGATACCACCCTCGTCCGCACCTTTCTTGCCGTGGTTGCAACCGGCAGTTTCGTCAATGCGGCTGGTCGTCTTTACGTCACTCAATCTGCAATTTCCTTGCGTGTTCAAAAGCTCGAGGATGAACTTGGGCACAAACTGTTCGAGCGCGACAAATCCGGCGCTGCCCTCACCCCCCATGGCCGCGAGTTCGAACCCTATGCCCGTTCGTTTCTGCAAATTTGGGAAGAAGCCCGCTACAAAATTGGCGTGCCCGACGGTTTTGAATCGTCGCTCTCGGTCGGATGCCAAGCCTCGCTCTGGCCCGAACTCACGTCAGTTTGGCTCCACCGCCTCGAACAAGAACTGCCGCAAGTCGCATTCCAAATCCAAGTCGGCTCCCCAACCTACCTCCAACGCCAACTGCTTTCGGGCCTCATGGATATCGTTGTCGTTTACCAACCCGAACTCAGACCCGGCTTTGAGGTCGAAGAACTGCTGGATGATCGTCTCGTGATGGTCACGGCTGATGAGGGTGCTACATGCACGGCCACCGATGACCACTATATTTATGTCGATTGGGGCCCGGAATTCGCCGTGGCTCATAGCCGCTGGTTCCCGGAATTTCGCCTCTCTCGCCTCACTATGGAAGCGGGCGGTCAAATCGCTGATTACCTCGTCAATCATAAGCGCGCCGCTTATCTGCCTTACCGCGTGGCCGATGACTACATTCTCGCCGGACGACTTCATATCGTCAAAGACGCGCCCGACTTTCCGTTTCCAGCCTATGCCGTCTGGACCTCTCACAAGGAGGATAGTCTGATCGAACCCGCGCTCAAAACCCTGCGCGTGGCAGCCCGCGACGCTCCCCTGATCACCCATCTCTAAAAACCGACAAGCATCTGAAACTACGTAGTTTTACGCACATAACCGTTGCTCATGTTTCCATATCTCGTTCTCGTTTTTCAAAAAAACCGAATCGAGTTAGGATAATTCCGAAGCGCGTTCAGAGCCGAGTAACCTCTAACATTAGCGCCACGACTGACCTTCTTGCATGGGAGAACCTGCTTGGAGGAATGACCCCCCCGCTGTGGACCTACCCCCCGCAGCGGGGGATTTTTTTGGGTCTGAGCCGTACCCGCAATAAGGGCTGCGTTTCCACCGATTTTGGTTCTCTGACACCATTTCAGAACTGCGAAACTCGTCATTTGCTTCAGTTACCAGCACGCATGTTGTGATGGAAGCGGTCAAGGATCGGAGGCCTTAGCAAACCCTTAAGGGCGACAAAGTGACTTTAAGCACTTTCCACCTTCAACTTGTCTGCTAGGGTGCATGGGGGTTGGGATAGTTAAACAGTTTTCCATGGAAAAAAACCTATTAAAATATGTGCTTAAGCACTCGATGCGCGACCAGATCACGATTGTCCTGATCTCGTTTGCAACCTTTCCGCTTGTCCTTGCAGCCCTCTACATCCCCAAGATTATCGTCAACGAGGTGCTCGGCGAAGGCCAGTTCCCGCAAAACCATTATGGGTTCGAGTTTGACCGTCTTGGCTTTTTGTTCACGCTTTGCGGCATCCTTCTGACCTTGGTCATCGTCAATAACGGGCTGAAATACTATCTCAATGTACGCAAGGGCCTGACAGGAGAGCGGATGCTGCGCCGGATGCGCTTTGAGCTGTTCTCACGGATTGTGAAACGCCCGATCAAGGCGCTCAAGACATCGCGGCCCGTTGAGATGGTGCAAGCCATTGTTGCTGAGCTAGAGCCAATCGGCGCCTTCATTGGCGAGATCGTCGCAACGCCGATCTACCAGGGCGGCCATTTGCTGGTCTATCTGGGCTTTATTCTGGTTCAAGATCCAATCCTTGGGCTGGCAGCGGTGATCCTGTTCCCATTGCAAGCCTATGTGATTCCGATGGTGCAAAAGCGTGTGGTGGCGCATGTGCAAAACCGCATCAAACATGTGCGCTGGTTGTCTTCGGAATTAAATGACAGCCTCAGCTCGGTTGAGGAAATGCGCCTCAATGGCTCAACACCGTTCCATCTCGCGCAAGTATCCTCGCGGCTCTATACGATTTTCACGATCCGCTATCGCATCTACATCCTGAAATTCGCGGTCAAATTCGCCAATAATGTCATCAATCACCTGATTCCGTTCTTCTTTTATGCAATCGGCGGCTATTTGGTGCTGCAAGGCCGCATGGATCTGGGCGCGCTGGTGGCTATTCTTGCCGCCTACAAGGACATCGCGTCGCCTTGGAAGGAGCTTTTGCGCTACTATCAAACATATTCCGACATCACAGCGCGCTACACATCCAGCGTTGAAACTTATGCTGAAGGACCGGAAGAAACAGCGTTTGAGCCACGTAAGATCAACAATCGCGTTTTGGAAATAGACCGAATTTCGACTGAGGCTGATCCGCAGAATGGTGGGCTTGAGGCTGTTAGCTTGTCACTTGAACCCGGTAGTGTGACGCTGCTTACGGGACCGGATGAGGGGGGGCGTGAGTTGCTGGTGCGCACACTCGCTGGTCTGGAAATCCCCAAATCTGGTGGGTTTCGCTTGGGCGAAGACAGACTGGAGGCTGACGAATTGATGGCCCTTTCGGGCGATGTCAGCTTTGTTGCTAGGCAACCAATGATGATTACCGAAACGCTACAGAGCAACCTGACATATGGCATCTTGGCCGGCAGGGCGCGCGGTCAGGAGCCTGAAGATTGGCCCAAACGACAACGCGAGGCCAAGCTGACGGGTTCAGTGCCAGATGACCCACAAATGGATTGGACCGACTATGAACGTGCCGGGGTTCAAGACGAGGATGGGTTGCGGGCGGAATTGATTGACGTTTTGGGAACTGTTGGGATCGACGAAGTGATCTTTGCAAATGGGCTGGCGCATTTCATTGAGGCTGGCCAAGAAACGGATTTGCAAGATGAGCTGCTGCGGGTGCGTGGCCAAATCGCGGAGCTGGACGAAATGCCCGGATCTTCGTTGGTTGAGCCGTTTGATCGCAGCCAGTTCATCGAGAACGCGACCTTGTTTGAAAATCTTTTCTTCGGGTGCTGGGACGTGCCGACCAGCGCACGGCGCGCGATTTCGCAGAATCCTGACCTGCGCAAGGCCATCACCAAGCTTGGCGTTGCTGATAAGCTGGAAACATTTGGGCTGGAGGCTGCGGGCGTCCTTGCCAAGCTGATGACTGGGCTTGCAAACAGTCCGGCCCTGATGAAACGCATCGATCTAGTCTCGGTTGAGGATTTGGAGCAATTGGAATCTGTGGTCAGCAAGGCAGCAGCGCGGGGGAGCGAAAAGCTCAACAAATCGGATCGCTGGTTCCTGATTGGCTTGGCGCTGGATCTGCGGCCAATTCGCCATCGTCTTGGCGTGTTAGACCCTGAAGATCGGCGCGCCTTTGTTATTGAAACCCGTGCAAAGACCCCTGAACTGTCGGGTCTTACCCGCTTTGACAGCCCCGGATTTGTGCCTGGCCTGAGTGCAATTGAAAACATTCTTGTTGCTCGGCCTCGGTTGGACCGTCGGGACGCGGCTGTTTCAATCGAGGACGTGCTCTTTGAATACCTTGGGGCCGGTGACAGCCGGGCGGCTATTATGACGGCAGGTCTACGTGAGCGATTTGTACCGGGTCGCAGCGAGCTGTCTACCAGTGATCGCCGCTCCGTGGCTTTGACCCGCGCCCTGCTGCGCCGCCCCAAGATGCTGCTGTTTGAGGCAATGCCTTCATCGCGAAAGAGCAATGCAGCGGCGCTGCTGGAGCGTTTGAAGAAGAAATACCCGGAGATGACAATTGTTGCCGCCCTGCCTGACGCAGATGGCATTGACGGGATTGATGCGGCTTATTTGGTAGATCAGGGTGCGGCGAAGCCCCTAGAAACCCCACAACAATAAAAACGGAGCGACTGAAGCGATGGGAATGGAAGATGAGGTAAAGGCACTTGCTGCAACCACTTTGTTCCGCAGTGTGGATCCTGCACAGCTACAACTAATTTCCATGATGGCCGATTTGCGGAATTTTGACGATGGCGAGAACATCATCACGCAGGGAGAAGAGGCAGAGGCTGCCTTCGTTGTACTGGACGGCTGCACTGAGGTGATCGTCGAGTTGGACGGTCAAGAGCAGGTGGTAGCGGAGATTGGTAAGAACGATGTTATCGGCGAGATGGGTGTTCTCAACGATCATCGCCGCTCCGCAACTGTGCGTGCCAAGGGGCCGGTTCGCGTTCTGAGGATTGCTCAAAGCGACATGCTGGACCTTGTGCGGCAGTTCCCAAATCTAGCGCTGGAGATGCTGCGGGTTTTGTCGAGCCGTCTCAATGAGACGACACGTAAGCTGATTGATGCACGCGCCACCTAGAGCGTTTCTAAAGAAACTTGCCCCCCCTATTCGCTGCCTCTCCCTTAGGTCGAACGCGAAAAGTGATATCTTATGTCTCAGGTATTTCTAGAAGCGCTTTAGTTTGCTGAGCTAAGCTTCACGTTTCATTTTAGATAGATTTGGCTTGCTCGTCGCGGAGATGGAGCGAAGCCTTTAGCTGTGATTTGCAACCAGCGCTGTCTGAGTGCTCCCAAACCGATAAGCCAAAAGAAAACGGCCCGGATAAATCCGGGCCGCTTGAATTTTAGGAACTGATCTACTCTTAGCAGATGCAATCTTCTTCGAGAGCTTCCCATGGCACTGCCACGATGAAGGTCTGACCACGCTCGCCGAATGTTTGGCTGTCATCTGTTGGTGCAAAGATCACACCGAACAGTCCGCCTTCTTCTGGCATGTAGCCTTCAACAGCCTGATCAACGATGTCCTGTTGGGCAGTTGCTGTCACAGGGTTTGCATCAATGAAGCCGTCAGTCAGCTGCCAGATAGCAAGCTGGATCTGGTTCTGTGTGAAGCCATCAGTGTAAAGGTCGTCGGTGTTGTTAATGATCCAGTTGACCTGGTCCATGTTGTCACCGGCGCCCGCAGGGAGCTGACCATTGGCTTCCAGCTCGTCCAGATCAGCCTCGCTTGTGCTGGAGTACCAGTCACCGTCGAGAGTTGTCTGGAACACGAGTGCACCATCTTTGTCGATACACCAGCCATCGTAAACACCGTCAAGCTGACCAGAGTTCGTGATAGTTACCTGGTATGTCTGATCATTGGCAGGCTGAGGGAAGCTGATCTCGATGTTGCCAGACTGTGGCAAGCTCGCAGAGATCGTTTCCTTAGTATTCAGCGCACCGCAAACAGTCACATCGACTGCACCGTCATCAGAGCCACCGTTATCATCTTCGATAGTGTACTCGAAGCTGTCAGTGTCCATCATGCCGATTGGCAGGTCAGCGAATGCTGCGATGCCGTCATATTCGACAGTACCGTCTGCATTCAGAGTAACAACCGCACCGCTATCCAGTGTGATGCTTTCGCCAACACCAGCCGTCTCATCGTTGTCGCTGATTGACACAACGGAGATGGTATCTCCTGCGTCTGGATCAGTGTCGCCTTCGAGAAGGTTGATCGTGGTTGTTTCATCAGCACAGACTTTGGCAGCATCATCCGCAGCAACCGGATCCTGATTTGGGTTCTCCAGACCAGCATCGTTGTTGACAGAGTTCTCACCAAGAGCCAGCGAGATCACACCAGTGGTAGCCGTACCGTCGTTGTTATCGACTGCATCGCTATCAGATGTGTCATCACCAGCATTTGGATCGATGAGGACCAATGCGCCAACAGCACTTGGGAAGCGGACCTGATAGTCACCAGCAGTTAGACCAGTGAAGATGTAGGTACCATCCGTTCCTGTGACTTCAGTCGCAACAACCATGCCGTTCTCGTCCAACAACTCAACTGTAACGCCGCTGACAGCTGGCTCATCACCATTGTTGTCATCGAGGTTGTCGTTGTTGGTATCCTCAAATACGCGACCAGCAAGAGTTGCTGTACCCGGATCCTCGATACCTGCGTCGTTGTTCTCGGAGACGTCACCGATGCCGAGTGTGA
>CAZQMR010000224.1:0-6191 GCA_964594465.1 uncultured Rhodobacterales bacterium | reverse complement strand
GATATTCCGTTTCAGCATGCTCATCCTGACGTGCTCAAGCGCATGGCGCGGCCTGCGGCGGCGGCCAAAACACTGGATCAGATCGCGAGTTGGCGGGAGATTTGCCCGGAGATCACGCTGCGCTCTACCTTTATTGTGGGCTATCCGGGGGAGACGGAGGCGGAGTTTCAGACGCTGCTCGATTGGCTGGATGAGGCGCAGCTCGATCGGGTTGGGGCGTTTCAATATGAGAATGTGAAGGGTGCACGGGCCAATGCACTGCCGGATCATGTGCCAGAAGAGGTCAAGGCCGAGCGCCATGCGCGGTTTATGGAAAAGGCGCAGGCGATTTCAGCAGCAAAGCTTGCGGCCAAGGTTGGCAGACAGATGGACGTGATTGTGGACGCGGTGGACGCGGAAGGCGCGACCTGCCGCACCAAGGCAGATGCGCCAGAGATCGACGGCAATTTGTTTATCGACGAGGGATTTGAGGGCCTGAGCACGGGGGATATTGTCCGCGTTGAGGTGGATGAGGCCAGCGAGTATGACCTATGGGGTCAGATCGTTGCGGATCATTCGTAACCGGCAATACCCGCATCAACCCGTGCCTGCATCCGCTCAACGATAGTGGCACCATGACCGCCCATTGAGCCTGAAATTGCGTCCGTCACCACAAGGCAGAGGCCAATCAGACTGGCGGTCAATACGATGAATTCAACCTGAACGGCACCGCGTTGGTCCTTATTGAAACGGTTCACGAAACTTAATACTTGATACACAACATTACTCCAATCACAGCGCCCCGCATATGGCCCTAAACAACACCGGTGCCACGGGGAATTAATACAAGATTGATTACAATTTTCCTATGATTTCATTGCGTATTGGTTAACGGCGAGCCGCCTTATTAAGCCGCACTTGTCAGCCGTCTTGCAATGGGTCAGTCTTTTGCCAAACAAGGGAGGCGATGATGCTCAAACCAGACAACCGTGTGATCATGATTTCCGGGGCCAATCGCGGCATCGGACTGGCCTGTGCAGAGCATCTGGCCGAGCTGGGCTATACCTTGGCGCTTGGGGCGCGAAGTCCTGAGAAAATCCCGGATGGGCCATGGTCCAAACATTACTGGGATGCGACGGACATAGAGAGCTCAGCCAGTTGGACCGCCGAGACGCTCAAAACCCATGGCAAGCTGGATGGCATTGTAATGAATGCCGGGATTGAGCTTGGCGGTGATCTACTGAATGGGGATGAGGCCGAATTTGACGACATGTGGGAGGTCAATTTCAAAGGGCCACTGCGGTTGATCCGCGCGACCTATAAAGCGCTCAAGGCCTCAGGTCATGGGCGCGTGGTCAATGTTGTGTCGCTGGCGGGCAAGCGGATCTTGTTTGAGGAAATCCTCGGCTATAATGCGTCAAAATTTGCCGCCCTATCGCTCACCCACGCGATCCGCAAACGGGGTTGGGACGATGGCGTGCGCGCCACAGCCCTTTGCCCCGGCTTGGTCGAGACGGACATGACCGATGGGCGCGATCCGGGACCGGGGCGCTTCAAGATCGCGCCTGAAACCATTGCCGCGAGCGCCGCATATGCATTGTCGCTGCCCAATGAAGCTGTCGTGGCGGAGCTGTTGGTCAATTCGCGTTTTGAGCCGGGTCAGTGAGACCACTTACTTTGCATCACCAACTGGATATTTTTCCAGCAGTTCCGCAACCATGTCGGCGCGCGTTCTGCCGATCAAAGAAATATCCTGGTCTTTGAGCAAGACAAGAGCTTGAATCGCGTCATAAAGAGTGGTGCCAGAGGTGCTGACAATTTTGTAGTAAGCCTCCACCCGTTCGTTCGACGCGCCATGCGCATCACGTACCATGAAAAATTCCTAAAAAAATGCAGTCATACGACCGTCTAATAGGACGGTTCGACGTTGGTATGACGCAATTTACACATTCACATCGCCAATATGAGCGACAACACAATTTAACAGGCGCAAGTTTGCGCCGATTTTACGCGGCCCCTTGCCAGGAGTCGGACAGGCCGTCCTAAAACGACCTGTCCATTTGCTGTGGGGAGGTAGCCTGCCCCTACCCCGAACAAGCTACCCAAGGCTGACCTATACCTGCCAACAGGTTGCGTATGTGTCCATGCGCACACTGCGCAAGAAATGTTGCGCCTTGGGCAAATCTGCGTTTACCTGACTTTGACAGATGCACCGGGGAAGTGGAAAAACATGACGACTGGTTTTTATTGGGATGAGAGCTGTTTCTGGCATTCTGGAGGCAATTACGCGCTCACCGCGCCAGTTCGCGGCTTGGTGCAGCCGCTGGCTGCCGGTGGATTGCCAGAAAGTCCTGAAACCAAGCGGCGGCTTAAGAATTTGATGGACGTCACAGGTTTGAGCAAGGAGCTCAACTGCCTGAGCGCCCCCGCCGCCAGTCGCGAGGATTTGCAGCGCATCCACCCCGACAGCTATTTGGACCATTTCAAATCCATGTCTGACGCAGGTGGTGGCGAAATCGGCCTGACGGTTCCTTTTGGCAGTGGTGCTTATGAAATTGCGGCATTGTCGGCCGGATTGTCGATTGCAGCTTTGAATTCTGTTCTAAGTGGCGAGCACAAAAACGCTTACGCGCTGTCGCGCCCGCCCGGGCATCACTGTTTGCCCGATTTTCCAAACGGGTTTTGCTTGATGGCCAATATCGCGATTGCAATCGAACATGCCCGCGCTGCAGGCACAGCACTGCGCTTTGCGGTTGTTGATTGGGATGTGCATCATGGCAATGGCACGGAAGCGATTTTTTATGATCGCGACGACGTGCTGACGATTTCGTTGCATCAAGAACGAAATTATCCGCTCGATACGGGCGGGGCAGAGGACACAGGAAAAGGCGACGGGGTTGGGTATAATGTGAATGTACCGCTCTTTCCCGGTGCGGGGCATCAAACCTATCTTGACGCGGTGGACCGGATTGTTGCGCCCAAGCTGCGCGATTTTCGCCCGGATGTGATCGTTATTGCGTGCGGGTTTGATGCATCTATCTTTGATCCACTTGGTCACATGCTCTGTACTGCGCAGACCTACCGCGAGATGACCCACCGTGTCATGGCGCTGGCCGAGGAGCTGTGTGGCGGCAAGCTGATGATGGCCCATGAGGGCGGGTATTCTGAAATGTATGTTCCGTTTTGCGGCCACGCTGTGCTGGAGGAAATGTCCGGCAGTGCAATAAAAGCGCCAGACCCAAAGGCGGACGTGGTAAGCTTGCGTCAACCTTCAGCACAAAGCATCGCTTTTTTTGCGGACCACATTGGTGAACTGGCCCGACATTTCGGAACGGAGTGAATAAATGCGAGCACTCGTCCTTCTCGCGTGCTTACTATTGACAGGATGCGGCACAGGTTTGCGGGTGCCGGACTTAAGCGCAATTTATGGCCGCGTGGCAATGGTGCAGGGAACAGAGCGGCAATTGCTAATCACGGTTCCCGGTATTCTTGGCTCACAACTGGTTGAAACCAAGAGTGGCGAGGTACTTTGGGGGGATGGGTTCCGGCTGGTCGCCAACCTTCGCGCAGATGAAACGCTGGAGCGGATTGCCCTGCCCTTTGGCGATGGCACCACACCGAACCACCGGATGCGAGACACAGTGGAAGCGGGCGCGATTTTGCGCTCCACAACGGCGCGATTGCTCGGCTTGCCCGTAGAAGTCGAAGTCTATTCCGGCATTTTGCGCACGTTACGGGCGGGCGGTTGGATCAGCGAAGATGACATCACGCAAGAGCAAATCCAAAACGGTGAGCGCGTCACAAGTTATCAATTTGCATATGACTGGCGGCTGGATTTGGAGCTGCTGATTGCGGATTTCGATGCATATGTGAAGGCCCGCTATGCCGATCAACCTGCGGGGTCGCGCAAAAAGATCGATCTGATGGCGCATTCCATGGGCTCGTTGATTGGGCGCTACTATCTGATGTATGGCAACCAACCGTTGCCGCGTGATGGCTCATTGCCAAAATTGAATTGGGCCGGGGCAAAGTATTTCAACCATGCGATTTTCATCGCCCCGCCCAATGCTGGCTCCGTTTCCGCCTTTCATGATCTGGTCGAAGGCTCCGTGCTTGGACCGCTGCAACCAACACTTTCCGCACCGCTGACGGGCTCGATCTTTTCGACATATCTGCTAATGCCCCGCAACCGCCATAACCGGGTGCGTTTCAGCGACACAGGTGAAACCGTGGATATTTATGATCCCAAAGTCTGGCAACGCTATGGCTGGGGGCTCGCGGACCCAACTGCGGATGCTTATTTGCGGGCTGTTATACCAGACGAGACACATCCAGAGCAGCGTCGCGAGCGAGCGCTTCAGTTTCAAGCAGACGCTTTGGCACGCGCTAAGCAGTTTCATCGCGCCTTGGATCGCCCAGAGATCAAATTGCCCGACGGCTTGACGATTTATCTTGTCGTTGGGGGAAGTCACAGAACGCCAGCAGCGATTGATGTGGATCGCGCAACCGGTTCAATCGAATATTCTGCCTATGAAGAAGGGGATGGTCTTGTGCTGCGCGTCTCTTCCCTGCTGGATGAGCGCCAAGGCAATACAAACAAACTGACGCTGGCCACGCCACTGGCCTATTCCTCGGTGCTATTTTTGCCCGAAGAACACACGGATCTGACGCGCAGTCCTGTTTTCGGTGACAATTTGTTGTTTTGGTTGTTGCAGAGTACGCGAGATGCGGAATTTCTGGCAGGTTCAGGCAGGCGGCGCCCTGAAGAACCCAACGGCGCAGATTTGCGATAAGTCTCGGGCGATGAATCGGCTTTGGTTGACACTTCTATGACCCCACGTCAAAACCAAGGAAATTTCCACACACACAATCTGAGGTCCAATATCACATGAAAAAAGTGTATTCGTCCGCTGCCGAGGCGCTGGAAGGCGTTCTATTTGATGGCATGCTGATCGCTGCAGGGGGCTTTGGCCTGTGCGGTATCCCTGAAAACCTGATCGCGGCCATTCGAGATGCAGGCACGCAGAACCTGACCGTTGCCTCCAACAATGCCGGTGTGGATGATTTTGGGTTGGGTGTTTTGCTCCAGACCAAGCAGGTCAAAAAGATGATCAGCTCTTATGTGGGCGAAAACGCGGAATTCATGCGACAGTATTTGTCTGGCGAGTTGGAGCTGGAGTTTAACCCGCAAGGCACCTTGGCTGAGCGCATGCGCGCAGGTGGCGCTGGCATTCCGGGCTTTTACACGCAAACAGGCGTGGGCACGGTGATTGCTGAGGGCAAAGAAGAGAAAGAGTTCGACGGCAAGCGCTACATTCTTGAGCGCGGGATTGTCGCGGATTTGGCCGTCGTGAAGGCATGGAAAGCCGATGCAACTGGCAACGCAGTGTTCCGCAAGACGGCGCGCAATTTCAATCCGCCAGCTGCGATGTGTGGCAAGATCTGTGTGCTGGAAGTTGAAGAGATTGTGGAAACGGGCACGCTTGACCCAGACCTCATCCATCTGCCGGGCATCTATGTGCATCGCATGGTGCAGGGCGAGCATGAGAAACGGATTGAGCAGCGTACAGTGAGGGCAGCGTAATGTGGGATCGCAATCAAATGGCAGAACGCGCCGCCAAAGAGCTTGAAGACGGCACATATGTAAACCTTGGCATCGGCATCCCGACGCTGGTGTCCAACTACATTCCTGAGGGCGTAGAAGTGACGCTGCAATCGGAAAACGGCATGCTCGGCATGGGGCCCTTCCCGACCGAGGAGACGATTGATGCGGACCTGATCAATGCGGGCAAACAGACCATCACCGAGCTGCCGCAAACTGCCTATTTTGATAGTGCGCAGAGCTTTGGCATGATCCGGGGCGGCAAAATCGCGATGGCGATTTTGGGCGCGATGGAAGTGGCGGAAAACGGTGATCTGGCCAATTGGATGATCCCCGGCAAGCTTGTTAAGGGCATGGGCGGCGCGATGGATCTGGTTGCCGGTGTTGGCCGCGTGGTGGTGATCATGGATCACACAAACAAGAAGGGCGAGACCAAGCTTTTGAAGGAATGCACGTTGCCGCTGACCGGACAAGCCGTCGTGGATCGGATTATCACCAATTTAGGTGTGTTTGATGTGGTGGACGGTGGCCTCAAGATTGTTGAGATGGCAGATGGCGTTTCCGAAGACGATATCAAAGCATCTACTGAAGCGGCACTCGTGGCCTGATC
>CAZQMR010000223.1:0-6216 GCA_964594465.1 uncultured Rhodobacterales bacterium | reverse complement strand
TTGAGATGATCCTTTTCACCAAGGAGTCATCAGATGGATACGGATGTACAAAGTTTCGTAAATTCTCACAGTACCGACGAAGGATATGCAGGGCGTATTGATGTTGTTACGGGTCCGAGTGGCCGTCGCAAGTGGCCCGAGCACGTTAAAGCGGCGCTGGTTTTGGAGAGTTATCGTGATGGTGTCTCGGTCGCGGATGTTGCGCGCAAGCACGGCGTGTCCGCACCGCAGTTGCATTCCTGGCGGCGGGCTGCGCGTGAAGGGCTGCTGCCGATGCCCGATGATGATGCGTTGGGTTTGGTGCCTGTTCTCGTCGCAGATGATGCAGTTGATCGTGGCAACCAGAGCAGCGATGCCAGTGAGATTGGGATAGATATCGCGGGCGTTCGGATCAGTGTGCCTGTCGGGTTTGATCCGGACCATCTTGGCCAAGTGATCGCAGCGATACGGTCAAAACTGTGATCCTGCCGGGAGGTAAATACCGGGTCTATCTGGCCACCCGACCGGTAGATTTCCGCAAGGGTCACGCAGGCTTGTCTTTGGTGGTTCAGAACATCCTCGGGCACGATCCTTTCAGTGGAGCCGTTTTCGTTTTTAGGTCCAAGCGTGGTGACCGCGTGAAGATTTTAGTCTGGGATCAAACTGGCCTTGTGATGGTCTACAAACATCTCGAAGGCGGCACGTTCCATTGGCCGACACCTGCGGACGGGACAATCACTTTGTCGCCGGCTCAATTCTCAGCCTTGTTTGAAGGCTTGGATTGGAAGGCGGTTCGGGCTGAGCGGCGCCGCCGCCCGCGACTTGCTGGATAGCTGCGTCAGGGTGACTCAGGGGCTGATTTGTAGTCCATCAGAACTCAAAATCGGCTATGATTTCTTATGTCTAAGGACCGGGAAATCACAGCTGAATATGTAGCAGAACTTGAGCGTAAGCTCGCTGCTTCAGAAGCCGAAAACCTACGCCTTGAGGCCCACCTGAAGATCGTCGAAGACCTGCGCCAGTCGCTGGAGCGGATGCTGGCCAATGCCCGTCACGACAAGTTTGGAGCCAAGTCTGAGAAGTTGAATTCGGATCAGCAGAACCTGCCCTTCGAAGATATCGAAATGGTGAAAGGGATGTTGGACGCAGCAACTGAAGCCGCTGAAAAGGTCACGCGCAAAACAAAGCCCAAACCGGCACCGCCAAAGCTGAACAAAGGCCATCTGCCCGATCACTTGGAGCGTATCGAACAGATTATCGAACCTGACAGCACGCTTTGTCCATGCGGTTGCGGTGAGATGCAAAGAGTGGGCGAAGATCGCTGTGACAGGCTTGATATTGTACCCGCACAACTGCGGGTTCTGGTCACGATCCGCCCAAAGTATCTGTGCCGGTCTTGCGCCGGTCAATCTCACGCCCAGGCACCTGCGCCCGAGTTCTTGATCTCGCGTGGACTACCAACTGAAGCTTTGGTCGCCCATACGATGGTCAGCAAGTTTGGCGATCACCTCCCGTTTTATCGTCAGTCGGAAATCTATCGCAGGCAAGGCATCGATTTGGATCGCACCATGCTCGGGAACTGGTCCGGGCGGGGCGCTTTGATGCTTCAGTCCATCATTGATGGGATGATCCAAGAGCTGCAACGCAGTGATCATCTCTTTGCGGACGAAACAACGATCCCGGTCATGGCTCCAGGCACCGGGAAAACCCGAAAAGACTACCTTTGGGCTGTGATGCGCGATCAGCGTGGATGGGGGGGAGCTGATCCTCCAATCGTTGTATTCCACCATTCGCAAAGTCGCAGTGGAAAGACAGCGCAGAAGATATTCAAGGACTATTCCTGCAACGCACTGACGGTGGATGGCTATATCGGCTATGATATTCTAGCGGATCGCAAACAGACCAACGCACCGATGGCGCTATCCTATTGCTGGACCCACTGGCGGCGTCGATTCATTGAATTCAGCCGCAAGACTCCTTCGTCAATCTGCGAGGAAATGCTCGCGCGGATCGCTGCTCTCTATCAGATCGAGGCACAAATTCGCGGCAAAAACCCGTCCGAGCGCGCAGCTGTGCGCCAGAAACTGTCCAAACCTTTGGTGTACGCGCTGCGCCCATGGCTTGAGACCTGCCTGCAAGATTTGTCCAGCGCTTCGGACCTAACCCGCCACATCAAATATGGGCTGAAACGATGGGATGGCATGACCCGCTTTCTATCTGATGGGCAGCTCGAGATGGACACCAACGCAGTCGAGAACGCAATTCGTCCAATAACTCTCACAAGAAAAAATGCCCTCTTTGCTGGGTCTGATGCAGGCGCTGAAAATTGGGCACGCCTGGCATCACTCATTGGCACATGCAAGCTCAACGGTATCAATCCGCAGATCTACATCGAAGCGACACTACGCAAGATACTCGACCAGCATATGCAAGATGATATCCAAGATCTCATGCCCTGGAACTTCAAAACCTAGTCAACCCATAGCCCAAAGGGTGATGGCGCGGCGCTTACAAGAAATCAAGTTCAATGAAGGAATCCGTTTAGCTCGCTCGTTGCACCAAGGCCGCTGCGGATGGCACTGCAACAACCGCTGTGATCAGCCTGGAAATCAGTGAAAATTCCATCGACGCCCGAACGAGTACTTCGCGTTCAAGGTCTCAAATCGATGATCCTTGACGCAATCCCCAGCATTTTGACTTTGTCAGAGGTGACAATCTGAGCCAGTGCGCTGGCAAGCTCGGTTGCGGTTTCGTTTTGGGGTCGCGGTTTGACAAAAAGAGGCCGGTCGCTAAGAATTGCTATGATTTCACTCTTTCCGTAGTCTCCTTCGGTCATGTTTAGGGCCAAGCGCCTGCCATCTTCGGCTTGTTGATCGTGAGTCCATAAAACGCGAACGCTGCGAATTCCGTTTGTGACCTGTCCAATTTCATCGGATTTCAGGCCGATATGATAGGGGCGTGGGAAAATGTGGACCACTTGACCGGTGTTCTGGATAACCATAACCGACAATGTCATTTCAGTTATGGATTGTGCGAATTCCACATCCAAAACCGGATTGTCGCCGGGATGAAAAATCCCGCTTAAGGCCATTCTGCCGGTTTTCCCGTCCGTCAGTCTCAGAGACATGCTCAGAGCCGGGTTTTGAGGCAACACTGCCTTGATCGCGCATAAATTGGGGTTCAATGTGATTGTGCTGACCTGGATCTTTCGGTCGCCAATAATTGGGGTAAGGCCCGCCTTGATGTTTGCAGCATCTCCGCTTTGAGCGACATTGCCAACGAGTTCAATCGTTTCAAACAATGCGAAACTGGTTCTGTTTCCCAGAGTTTTTATGGGCCCGCAGGTGGAAAGTTTGTGCAAAACCGGATGCAGGTTTTCCAAAGTCAGTGTCTCGGGACCCACAACGATATCTTGGCTCAGATCAAACGTTCCAAGCTCCTTCCAACGATCCAGTTCGGCCATCAGTTGGTCTCGTACCGCGCCGTTGGTTGCAAGCCCACTGACGCTTGCAGTTGTTCCAGAAAGCTGGATGTCCCAGTACTCCAGTTGGCTGATCAGAACCAAGAGTTCTTGAGTGACCGTAGACCAGTTTTCCATTGGCTGGCCCTGTGACAACTGCAACTGACCTTCGGGAATGTCTGCACCGGTGACGTCTGTCATGACGCTTGTGAGTTGATTTGCCGTCTCTTGATCCGGTGCATGCCCGGTGAATGTTGTGTTTTGGCCATCAAATGATGCCGATAGGCGAAAGGGTTCGGCATGTGGCAAGGGTTCGGTCCAAAGTTCTGCACCAATAAAGGCAAAGAAAAGTCCAAGGGATGCGATGGCTACAGCGCCCAGTGGCAACCAGATCCATTTGCGAGATTTGCGCGCCGATTTTTCTGTTTTTGGGTTTAGTATCTGGTCCAGTTTCGCCACGGCTTCCCCTGCGTTGCGAGGTCGGTCGCTGAGATCTGGTGCAGTGAGCCAATCGACAAGTTCGCGCAGTGGGCCTTTCAATCTGGATGTATCCAAAGGTTGCTTTTTGCGCCGCACGATCTCACCGGGCGCAGATCCGACATCGGGGACCTCTCCCATTGCTGCGGCCAGCAATGATGTGCCAAGGGCATAAAAGTCGGTCCGAAATTCGGCGTGACCTTCGAGCTGTTCGGGCGCTGCATATTCGTATTTTCCGGCAAAGTTATTGCCAACAATTGTATGGGCTCCAACCGATGCGTCTTTGGCAATGCCAAAGTCAATGATAGTTGCGCCAGCCGGATCACCACCGCTCAGAATTATATTGTCCGGTGATAGATCCCGATGCACTATGTGTTGTGCATGGGCAGCTTCCAAACCTTGCAAAACGCGGCGTGCAAGCACCATGAGATCGTGATCCGATGGACGCCGTTCAAACATCACGTCTGCTAGAGATGGACCGTCTACAAAGTCCATAACCAGAAAAACCTGTCCTTTGTCAGAGCGCGAACAATGCGTATAGCGCACGATGGCTTCGTGATTGATGGCGCGCACTTCTTCCTCACGCTTCATTAATTCCAGATAGCCTTCGTTGCCGGAAAACTGAGCGTTGAGGGCCTTTAGCGCCACAATGCGCCCGTTCACTATGTTCTCAGCGCGGTAGACTTCTCCGGTGCCTCCCCGTCCAAGAACACCTTGAATTTGATAGGTGTTGGTCAAAAGCTGGCCAGCTGAGAAAATATCGGATGGCAAAGGATCGATCATGCACTACTCCGGAGATTCAGAAAATACCTGTAAGGATTGTAACATAAGCTAGACGATCACTTTACGGTAGATTCAATATTTTTCTCAGAAGGTTGTCACAATTTGTCGTTTGTCCGCAGGCGAAATCATGTTCTCCACACGCGAGTGGAAACAGTCGGACGCTCAATTGCACCAGCATGATTGATCCGGTGAAGAGCGCCACTCAGTTTGGTGAAATTATCGTAAAAAGCAATATTGAAACCGTTAACATAGCGTTAAAGTTGCAAAAATTTACTGTAGGTTGTTGCCAGAATCGAAATCATCTGAAACACTCAACTTAAGAGTTTGTTAAAATATTATTTTCGAGGGTCGCTAGGGATGGACTTTTCTCCGCTGCTCGAGCCGATGGAGGGTCATTTACCCTCCGGTGTCGAGTTGAGAAATGAATCTGGATTTCATGAGATTGCACGGCTTCTTGAACCTGCTGCTCGGAGTGCGCGTTACCATCCGGATGGGTCAAAAAAGCAAAGTGCTGGGACGGTTGACTGGAGTGACGTCAGTTCCGAATGCCAATCCTTAGCCGCAAAAGGCAGGGATTTGAGACTATTGGTGGTTTTGGTGCGAGCTGCGTTTAACGACAATGGATTCGCTGGCTTGGCGGATGGCTTGGCGGCGCTTGATCAAACGCTGGATCAGTATTGGGACAGTGTTCATCCCCAATTGCGTGACCGGCCGGACCCGAAAGACAAGGTCACAGGGCGGATGAATGCCCTCAAAGATCTGGACAATGACGACAATGGTTTGCTTGGCGACATGAAATTCAGCCATGTGATCTCTCCTCGTGGGATAGGGCCGGTCGCGGGCGATGATCTCATTCGGGGTACCATGTCTGAGTTTGAGGTCATCAGCAAAGCGTCTGCGGGGATGTCTCAAGCAGAAAAAGATGATCTGGTCCAGAAACACGGCGCTCTCGTAAATCGGGTGAGCGCAGCGACCCGCGCCTATTTTGACACCGAACCTGAACAGGCTGCGACCCTGTTGGAGTCACTTGGCTCTGCGCAAAAAGCGCTGGCAGCATTGCTGCAAAAAGCAAAGGAAAAATCAGCGCTGAAAGAAGGTTCTGAGCCGCCTCTCTCCTTGCCTGGGCTGACTGATTTTCTGGCATTGTCGCAAAAATCACTTGAGGCTGGCAGGGATTATCTTGCGCAACAGGTCCAGGACGATCCGGGTGTTGCACCATCGAATGTCAAAGACGTCACCGCAGCTGTCAGCAAATCTGCGACGCCGGTCGTTCATGACGCGGTCAGTGGCACAATTGGCTCTCGCAAGGATGTCGAGACGAGCCTTGACGCGATTATTGGATTTTATGAACGCACAGAACCTGCAAGTCCAATCCCTTTTTTGGCACGGCGCATGCGCCGCATGGTGAAAATGGATTTTGCGGAATTGATGGAGGAAATCGCGCCCTCCGGGATGAAAGAGTTCCGCAATGTTGCGGGCGTTGAAGACGCCAAAAAGAAGTAGAGTAGAGACTGTCA
>CAZQMR010000222.1:0-6229 GCA_964594465.1 uncultured Rhodobacterales bacterium | reverse complement strand
CCGGCACATTGGTGTGCGACGAGGAGGAAATTATGGAAAGCAATGTAGTCAACGGCGTCGCCTTTTCCCGCGACGAAGCCAAGATGACCCTGATCTCAGTGGCAGACCGCCCCGGCATTGCAGCCGCCATTTTTGGCCCACTCGCTGAGGCTGGTGTCAATGTCGACATGATCGTGCAGAACATCTCCGAAGAAGGTCGCACCGACATGACCTTCTCAGTGCCAACGGATCAGATCGCCCGCGCCCAAGCCGCCCTTGATCAGGCCAAAACCGATGGCGGCATCAATTTTCGCGAAATCGTAGCGGATGACGATGTGGCCAAAGTGTCCATCGTTGGCATCGGCATGCGCTCCCACACGGGTGTTGCGCAAAAGATGTTCAAAACCCTTGCGGATGAAGGCGTGAATATTCGCGTCATCACGACCTCAGAAATTAAGGTTTCCGTCCTAATCGACCGGAAATATCTGGAGCTTGCCGTTCAGGCGCTTCATGATGCCTTTGAGCTGGAGAAATTGTCCTAAAAAGGGACAGCACTTTTCCGGCCCCCACCTCGCAAGGAATTGCAAAGACTATGGCCGAGACGCATCCAACCGACAGCCGCACGCTGCTCAAACGCTTGCGCGACACCCTTGCTGAGGACAATGCAGGCCAAGAGCGGCTCGACCATATCACCGAGATCATATCGAACTCGATGGACGCGCCGGTTTGTTCGATCTATTTGCGTCGCGATGAAACCACGCTGGAGCTTTGTGCCACCACTGGTCTGAAAAAAGAATCCGTTCACCAAACCCGGATGCGCGTCGGCCAAGGCCTTGTGGGGCGCATCGCTGAAACCGCCTCGGCAATCAATACCCCCGATGCCCCCAACGCCAAGGGCTTTCGCTACATGCCCGAAACCGGCGAGGAGATTTTCTCCAGCTTTCTGGGCGTGCCGATCCAGCGCTTGGGCGAAATGATGGGCGTGCTTGTGGTGCAAAACCAACGCGCGCGAGACTATACTGAAGACGAAGTTTATGCCCTCGAAGTCGTCGCCATGGTGCTGGCAGAAATGGCGGAGCTTGGCGCTTTCGTGGGCGAAGGTGCCGCGATGGCCGCGCCCCACCAAAACCCGCTCTATTTGCGCGGGGTTGTGGGCCAAGAAGGCTCCGCTGAGGGCCATGTTCACCTGCATGACCCTCAAATTGTCATTGCCAATCCTGTGGCTGACGACCCCGCGGTCGAACTTGAACGCCTGCGCAACGCGATGGACACACTGCGCGCCGATGTGCGCAAGCTTTTGAAATTTGATGGGATTGAAGGCACTGGCGAACATATCGAGGTCATGAAGGCTTACCAGATGTTCGCCAATGACAAAGGCTGGATGCGCCGGATGGAGCATTCCATCCAAAGCGGTCTGGCTGCCGAAGTCGCCGTGGAGCGCGAGCAATCCGCCACCCGTGCGCGCATGGAACGTGTGCCCGACGCCTATCTGCGCGAACGCCTGCATGATCTCGACGATCTGGCCAACAAGCTGCTGCGCCTTCTGGTCAATCGCGATGACGGAACCGAGGTGCCTAAGGATGCAATCCTGGTCGCCCGCAATATCGGCCCCGGCGAGTTGTTAGAATACGGAACGTCTCTCAAAGGCGTGGTGCTCGAAGAAGGCTCAGTGGGGTCCCACGCCTCCATCGTGGCCCGCGCCTTGGCGATACCGCTCGTCATCCAAGCCGACCGCATCACCCGCGAAGCGCTCAATGGCGATCATATCCTCGTTGATGGCAATCAAGCGGCGGTGCATTTGCGCCCAGATGAAAGCGTCACCAAAGCCTTTCGCGAGAAACTGGCGATGCAGGCCGACGCGCAAGAAGCCTACGCAGCACTGCGCGACAAACCCGCCCGCACCAAAGATGGTGTGGATGTCACAATGCTGATGAATGCCGGTTTGCTTGCAGACCTGCCTTCTCTGACCAATTCAGGCGCGCAGGGCGTCGGCCTTTATCGCACCGAATTGCAGTTTTTGATCCGCTCGACCGTCCCAAAACGCTCCGATCAAGCTAGGCTTTATTCGGGCATCATGGACGCTGCCAACGGCATGCCCGTCACCTTCCGCACGCTCGATATCGGGTCGGACAAAGTCCTGCCCTATATGAAGAAAACCGAAGAACCGAACCCTGCTTTGGGCTGGCGCGCCATCCGCCTCGGCCTGGACCGGCGCGGGGTCATGCAATACCAACTGCAAGCGATGATCCGCGGCGCCAAGGGTCGCCCCTTGCGCGTGATGTTCCCATTTGTCGCCCAATTCGACGAATTCATATCGGCGCGCGAACTCCTGCTAGATCAGGTCGAAAAAGAGCGTGCACGCGGAAACCTTGTGCCCGAAAAGCTCGAAATCGGCGCGATGCTGGAAACCCCAAGCCTCGCCTTCGCCCCCGACCACTTCTTTGAAGAGGCCGATTTCATCTCCATCGGCGGCAACGACCTTAAACAGTTCTTCTTCGCAGCAGACCGCGAAAACGAGCGCGTGCGCCGCCGCTACGACACGCTCAATGTCAGTTTCCTGAGCTTCCTTGAGCAAATTGTCGGCCGCTGCGACGCCGCTGGAACCCCCGTCAGCTTCTGCGGCGAAGATGCAGGCCGCCCAATTGAAGCCCTCAGCTTCGTCGCCATGGGCCTGCGCCGCCTCTCTATGCGGCCCGCCTCAATCGGCCCGGTTAAACGCTTGCTGCGTGCCGTCGATCTAACTGAGGCCACCGAAACCATAAACGAAGCCCGCGCTTCGGGGCGCCAATCCGTGCGTGAACCCTTCTTAAAGTGGCTCAAAGACATCAACGCCCCCACTTAAATCAAGCTTCCATTCGCTTAGGCTCAAGCTCATAATCTGGCGCAAGGCTGGCGGGCGGGCCGGTGTCAATGCGCCAGCGTTGGCGCTCGGGGCGTCTGACAGCCGCGCCCCTCACAAAAAAAGAAAAAACACCAGCGGCACCCCAAAGGCCGCTGGTGTTTCCCCCACTCGATGCCGGCGGATTACGCGGCCTTTTCAACCACATATTCCTCCAGCAATTTTTCATTCCGCGCCTCTTCCAGCTTGGCAATGCGATCCTCATTGTTGCGCTGATCAAAGCGATACTTCACCAAATTCACGAGGCTAAGCGTCAGCAAAAGCACGCCCATGCCCCAATAACCCTTGGTCGACAAATCAACCGGCGCCAGCCAAAGCGACAGCGCCAGCATCCCATAGGCGACAGCCACGCCAAGGCCGTTGAAGAAAGTATAAATTGCAGTTGTTGAGTTTAGGTTGATCATTTGATTAGTCCTTAGATTGAGAGATTTGAGTTTAGTCTTGCTTAGCTTTCAGCCGCTCCAACACAGAAGCCGCCGTTGATTTATCGGTCGTACCAAAGCCTTGATCGGCCATTTTTTGCGCAATATCACCGCCTTCAAGGCCAGTATCGATTTCGCGCAAAATCTCACTTTGCTCGAAGGGATCATCCGCCTGCATCACCCGTGAAATCAGCGCCTCCGCATCATCCATGCTGCACGTTCCCGCCAGCGTCTTGTTGATCCGGCTTTGGGTTGCCGCTTCCTTGCGCACCGCTTTTGCCGCGATCGCGCCTTGGCGCAGATCAATCATACGCCGGTTCGCCGTTTCCACAGAAGCTTGCAAACGAACCACGCGGCTCTCGATCCGCTCCAAAGTGCCTGCGCGAACCCGGCGCTCGTTTTCCATCCGCGCAATCGCACTTGCGGCCTCATTCGCCAGAGTTTCTGAGCCCTTGTTCAGCGCCAAAGCCGCACTTTCAGTCAGCTCAGCAATCCGCCCATCAAGGCTGGATATTTGCTTTTCTTCAGCTCGTTGGCGCTGAATAAGCTGCGCCAAAGATCCCTTAGCGCCTTGCAGCGCTGCCTGCCCTTCTCGCAAGCGCTGATCAATCAGCTCAATCGCATAACGATCTGTAACTGCATCTTCCGCCCGGGCTGAAGCGCCGCGAAAAAGGGTCTCAAGTGTTTTAAACATGCTGTCCTCCGTTTTATGAACATCGTTCACAAGAAGCAACATAACGATTCATGAACGCCGTTCAAGAAAAAAATGAACGCCGTTCACAAAATCCCACTCAATCCGGCGAAAGACTCCGTAAAACAAGGGCAATCATGCGCTGCAATTCCTCCTGGGGAACCCCGGAAATACGCCGCTCAATGCCCAAAAGCACGATTCCATGCACACTTGAAAACAGCGCACGGGTCATCAAAGTGATATCTTTCTCGCTAAGATTCGGAAAAATCTCCCGCACAGACACCGCAATTACCTCAAACAACTTGCCCAACTCGCGCAAATACCACTCCGGCACAGGCCCATCCGCGCGCATCTCTACCTCAAAAAGTGAGCGCCACGCATTCGTATTGTTGATCGCAAAATCGAGATACCCATAAGACAACGCCACCAAGCGCGCGCGCGGATCATCCGCATCCGCAACACCCGGATAGCCCGCAACCGCCACACCTAACCGCTGAAACGTGCGCCCATTCACCGTCAGGATCAAATCCCGCAACCCGTCAAACACTGTGTAAATCGCACCCGCCGCACATTCGGCTTCTTTGGCTAACTCCCGCGCCTTCACGGCCGCCAACCCGTCCTCAATCACAGTGCGCTCCGCTATGTCCAAAAGCCGATCACGCAGCGCTTCGCGCCGTTCTTGAGTTTTACGCGCCATTGGGCAGCCTCCTTTTGAACCTCGTTCACCGAATACCCAAAAGCCCAGCAAACAACCAGTCCAATTGGCATCTTTCACTAAAATTGCGACTCATTCTCATCGTTACTTCTCTAGAGAAGTAAATTAGCCGGTCGCGATTAAAGATGTAAATTCAATCCCTTACGCGCCCTCAAAAATTAACGCCCCGCCGCGTTAACTTTCCTTACCCTTAGAAACCATCCCTGAAACCCCCTCAAAAGCCCCCGCAACCAACTCCCGACTGAGCAACCGCTGCGGATTGGTCGGCGGCGGAAACTCCAAAGCCCCAGCAACCTCAAACCCAAACCGCCGGTAATAAGGCGCATCGCCCACCAAAATCACCCGGCTCCAGCCCAATCCCCGCGCCAACTCCAAAGACTGCTCCATCAGCACCCCGCCAAGCCCCTCGCCCTGACGCGTCGGATGCACCGCCACCGGCCCCAACAACAAACACGCCGAAGCACCAACCCAAACCGGCCAATAGCGAATAGCCCCTGCCAGCACCCCAAGATCATCCCGCGCAACAAGGCAAATCTCCCCCACCGGCGCCACACCTTCGCGCAACCGGTACGAGCTCAACGCCCCGCGCCCCGGCGCAAAGGCCAGATCAAAAAGGTATTCAACCTCAGCTTCATCTTCAGGAGTTTCAGGCGTTAAGTCGTACATCGGGATTCTGGCTCGCAAAGCATCAATGGATCAAAAACAGGCTAAAACCCGCTTCATCGCATACGCTTTGCAACCATCCCGAAATCTCCACTCAATCCTAGACACCGCCCTAGCACGCCCGTAAAGCCAAGGGAACCCTAGTCAGATCGAGACCAAACCCATGTTCTATCGCCCCGGCCTTGAGGATCACGGCCTCCCCCACAACCCATTCAACGCCCTCATTACTCCGCGCCCCATCGGCTGGATCTCCTCGATCGACAACGACGGCCAGATCAACCTCGCGCCCTACTCCTTCTTCAATGGCGTCGCTTACACCCCGCCGATGGTCATGTTCTCCACCACCCAAGCCAAAATCGGTATCGACGAGCCCAAAGACAGCCTCAGCAACATCCGTGACACCGGCGAATTCGTGGTCAATATCGTCTCTGAGGCTTTGACAAACGGCATGAACACAAGCTCTGTGCATTTCCCCAAAGGCACCAACGAATTCCAAGAAGCCGAGCTTGCCATTGCCGAGAGCCAAACAGTCAAGCCACCCCGCGTCGCACTGGCCCCCGCAGCCTTGGAGTGCAAACTCATCCGCATTGAGCAACTGCCAGGTGCGTCCAATTTCGTGACCTTCGGCGAGGTCACCGGCATCTATATCAGCGACGACATCCTCACCGATGGCATGATCGACATCACCAAATACCACCCGCTAGCACGCATGGGCTATCAGGATTACACAATCGTTAAAGATGTTTTCAGCCTAAAGCGCCCGGATCAATGAACCAAAGCACTTCCCAAGGGCAAAACGTCGTCAATACGGACAACAAATCAACGCCCGACACCACCGCGCTCGCCCACTAAACCAATTT
>CAZQMR010000221.1:6184-6281 GCA_964594465.1 uncultured Rhodobacterales bacterium | reverse complement strand
CGTTAGAGCGGATTGTTTTATTGTTGCACCCCCGAATGACCTTTGTGCTGTTTGCGACCGTATTGGAGCGCCCGCCCAAGGGGCGGGTCGGGCGCGC
>CAZQMR010000221.1:0-6174 GCA_964594465.1 uncultured Rhodobacterales bacterium | reverse complement strand
CCCGGCGCCTTTGGCTTGATTCCGGGGCCGATGGAGGGTGAGGTTAGTGCCCGTTGGCTCAGAGAGTTTGGGGGGCAAGATCAGGACAGTTCCCTGCAATCTGAACCTGCGTGTGGGATGGCCCTAACGCGGGTTTAGTGATTGTCGCGCGGAAGTTTTTCTCGGGTTTTTTGGTATTTTACGGCCATCTCCAAGCAGCCGCCTTGGTCTAGTTGGCCGACATGGGTGCGGTAGAGTTCTTGCCAGGGGGTTTGGTGGTCTAGTTCGGGGGCTTCCCATGCGTTGATGCGGGCTTGCCATTCGGCCTCTGGCACTTTGGCGTTGAGGGTTCTTTTGTTGAGGTCGAGCACGACGGTGTCGCCGGTTTGCAGATGGGCTAGGCCGCCGCCGACCACGCTCTCAGGTGAGGCGTTGAGGATGGAGGGGCTTTCTGAGGTGCCGGATTGGCGGCCATCGCCGACGGTGGGCAGGTGGTTGATGCCTTCTTTGATCAGCGTGTCAGGCGGCTGCATGTTGACCACTTCGGCAGAGCCGGGATAGCCGACGCAGCCCACACCGCGCACAAACAGGATGGTGCGGTCGTCTTTGATCAGGCCTTCGTCGTTGAGGCGTTCGTGGTAGTCTTCGGGGCCTTCAAAGACGACGGCGCGGGCCTCGAAGATGTTTTCTTTTCCGGGTTCTGACAGGAAGCGGCTCTGGAAATCCTCTGAAATCACGGAGGTTTTCATGAGCGCTGTGTCAAAGAGGTTGCCTGACAGGATCAAGAAGCCGGATTTTTCGCGCATGGGTTTGGCGACGGTGGTGATGACGTCAATGTTGGCGCTGCGCTTGCCTTTGTATTCCTCGCCGATGGTTTTGCCGGAGATGGTCATGGCGGTGGTGTCGAGCAGGTCAGCTTCGATCAGTTCGCCCATGACGGCGGGGACAGCACCGGCGCGCTGGAAGCTTTCGCCCAAGTATTTTCCGGCGGGTTGCATGTTGAGCAGGAGCGGGACGTCGAAGCCGTGTTTTTCCCAGTCGTGCACGTTCAGCTCGACGCCGATATGGCGGGCGACGGCTTGGAGATGGGGCGGGGCGTTGGTGGAGCCGCCGATGGCGGTGTTGGCGACGATGGCGTTTTCAAAGGCGGCGCGCGTCAGAATGTCGGAGGGTTTGAGGTCCTCATAGGCGATTTCGACGGCGCGGCGACCCGTGTGATAGGCCATTTCCATGCGCTCGCGGAAAGGGGCAGGAATGGCGGCGCAACCGGGGAGCGACATGCCGAGTGCTTCGGCGAGTGCGTTCATGGTGGAGGCGGTGCCCATGGTGTTGCAATGGCCAAGCGAGGGGGCGGAGGAGCAGACACGGTTGATAAACTCGTCGTAGTCGATGGTGCCGTCAGCCAAAAGGCGGCGACTTTCCCAGACGATTGTGCCGGAGCCTGCCAGTTCGCCGTTCCACCAACCGTCGAGCATGGGGCCGCCGGAAAGGACGATGGCGGGGATGTCGACGGTAGCTGCGCCCATGAGCTGGGCGGGGGTGGTTTTGTCGCAGCCGGTGGTGAGCACGACGCTGTCAATCGGGTAGCCGTGGAGCACTTCGACGAGGCTGAGATAGGCGAGGTTGCGATCAAGGGCGGCGGTAGGGCGTTTGCCGGTTTCCTGAATGGGATGGACCGGGAATTCCATTGGGATGCCGCCGGCGTCGCGGATGCCGGCTTTGATGCGGTCCGCGAGGAAGAGGTGGATTTTGTTGCAAGGTGCCAGCTCGGAGCCGGTTTGGGCGATGCCGATGATGGGGCGATCCGATTGCAGCTCGCCGCGGGTGAAGCCGTGGTTTTGATAGCGCTCGATATAGAGGGCGGTCATGCCGGCGTTGTTCGGGTTGTCGAACCATTCCTGAGAGCGGAATTTCTTGCGGGCACGGGTATCGGACATCTGAGGTCTCACTTACTGGCTTGTTTTGAGCGGAGTGTGCGACGGGTATGGGGGATGTTCAAGAGACGAGGCGCTGCTTTGGCGGCGATAATTGCTTTGTTTGGCTGGTTTCTGAGTGCGCGCGCGTGGAATGGCTCTTCTTGGGGGCGGCTGCTAGAAAAGTGGAGCAGGCGGGTGCTTCAGAAATTGGGGTCCAGAAAAGGGAAACGCGCACAAGCCATTTGCTGGCTGCACGCGTTTAATAAAAAATCGCTCCACCCCTTAATTCAGAACGATCGGTTGAGACACTGGGTCTCGAAATTCGCAAATCTGTAACCAATCACGCACACGCATTTGTAGCTCGAGAGCATTTGCTCAATGACCGACAGTAAGAAACGCGCCGGACTTTCATACGCAATAAGGCGAGATCCCTGGAGGGTGTTTCTCGCCCGTTATCGGTGCTAACACCGACCACCAGTGTGACATTAGATCGAAAGCACAAACTCGAAGCTAGGACGGCATATACACGCACGCTCAGCTCTACGAAGCGTAATTTTGCCCCACAGCAAATGTGGATGCCCATGCTTCGAGTTTGTACACATGGAGAACGGGTTCTGCTCCGTCCTCGCTGTCTCAATCAATGCGGCCTGTCCAGTTCCCCAACTTTGTGACCGACCGCGTGTCTCTTAGTAAGTTTGTTATATGGTGTGGATGCCGTGCTGACAACACAATAATGCAAATATGCTGTTTTTTTTATGCACGTTTACTCAAAGCTAACAAAGTGCTGTGTCAAAATTGAACAATTGCTACAATCACGCAACTATCGCGTGTATTTTTCGCGTGTCCCGAAAGAGGACAGATGAAAAACGATCGTGTAAATGTAATTAGTGGAACATTTGAATGGCTGCATTTCTTTTTGAGCGGGAAAAAGTCAGCACTTCGTCCGAATCAAAAAACGCAAAGCATGGCGCCGTGCGTTAAGAGCGTAACGAGATATTCGGATACCTCGGCCTAATGCCGCTTTTTGGCTTTAAGTATCGAGTATCAGGGAAATGTAAAATGGGACGGCTAGACAGTCCAATTGGTGACGCCATCACCTTGGGGAAAGTCTTTTTCGTCGAGGCCTAGATATGCAAAAGCGTCAGCGCGCCCTTTTGCATAGGCTTCAGAAACCAAGCGGTCTTGCTCTGTCTTGAGAGCGTGGGGGATGTGCATTCCACCGGTTGGGCGGAAGGACTGGTTGTTAAGCGCTGTGTTTGCCATTTGAGGATCCCATTTATTCTAAGTGGAATCAGTTTCGACAGACAAAGCGGCAGGATTTAGGCCCTAATGCGGCATCATAGTAGGATGTCCGCCTCAATTCATACCGATTGACCTTCCAGCGGATCAGACGTTTCAGTTGCCGCAATATTTGCGCACAGAGCCATCCATTTGCTGTTGCCAATCTGGGTTTTGGGCCCGGCCATTTCCATATCAAAGCCCCATATCAAACCGAGCTGATAGACAACGGGGCGCGTGATAAAGAGGCACTTGGTGCCGCCATGCTGACGCATATAACGGATAGAAGCCATCATCAGAGCCTTGAAATGAGCAGGGTTGCGACCTGATATTGCACGGGTCATTTCCCAGACCTGGCCATCGGAAGGCGTGTCTTCGATCATTTCGGGTGGCATTCCGGGGAGATTGCCCAGTTTGGCGTCGCGTAACATATAGGAGTATTCAACTGCTCCAACTGTGTGGCGACCATCGGTTTTCATCAAGCGACACCCGCCGGTACATTTGCCGTCAACTTCGGTCAAAATATATGTGCTGCGCGGACAATCATATTGGTCCCACTCGTATCCATCGTGAACTGGCAAATCCCAGCCAAGTTGATCGACAAAAACGTCTTTTCGTAGCTTGTGAAACTGCCGTAGCAGATCTGCGTGCTTAGGATCTCCCCATTCCACAGCACGAAAGGTCGGTGTTTCAACCGACGTCACCTTTTCAAATCCCATTTTAGTATTACCCCTATTGAGCTGATTGATATTCAGGGGCCCGTGTCTCCCTATTACACGAACCCAGCGTCCTTTGCTTTAGCTACCGCATGCGAGACATTTTTTGCGGACATTTCTGTAACTGCCTTTTTCTTGCGTTCCCTAACCGCACGAAGTGACAGGTTTAATTCATCTGCGATTTCCTGATCTGACAGGCCTTCGCTGACTTTTCTTAGATAGATGAGTTCTTTGGCAGCAGGTGCAGTTTGCGCGTCTGGGGGGGACATATGCGCCAGTGCCAAGAGGGCAGCGCCTGCTTCACGAATTTCAGATGGTGTAAGTTCTGGTTTGGAATGGCAAAGTGAGACTGATAATTTTTCACCCGCGTAAAGAATAGAGATGCCTGTACCGTGTTCCAGGCCGAACTGTCGTGCACGCTCCATATCAGCGGCGCCTTGAGGGGAGCGGGGCATGTCTTTCCACAACATGTGACCAGCATTTTGAGCAACCCACCCCAGAACCGGGTCGTTGTTCATCATGCCTTCACGCATGTAGATTTCTGTCCAATCGGTCGGATAAGTGGTCAAGGCATTCCGAGGACCCGAAGTCCCCAGACCAAGCACAAGCGCGTACCCTCTGTCAGCAATCTGAGATAGGCGATTCTTAGCCGCCCTTTCGATCTCAGTATTATTCATTTTTATTTCCACCCCGGAAGTTTCAGACAATGGCGATCGCAACGAGCAAACGAAAATTCAAAACTACACACCTGACCATACCCGACGAGTCAGGTTTAATCGCTAGAAAAATTTTGAAAACGTTGCTGGCCTGAGCACACACTGCCCGGATCAGATCGTGTTCCATTCCCCATTTTTAACCAAATGCTGCAAGCTGCTTAATGCATCTGATTGAAGCTCGGTCACCTTACCGGGCTTTTGTCCCTCTTCATTTCCCTCGCCTTTTCCTGTCAGTATGAATGATAGCGACACTCCCAATTTGTCGCAAATCTCACCGACGCGGTCTGTATTGGGTTTGGCTTTACCAGAGAGCACGTTTGACACGTAATCCCGATGAAGGCCCAACTCAGTTGACAGCAGAGTCACCTTGATATTTTTGTTATGGATTGCAGCGGCAAGCCGCTCTCTCCATTGATCATGTCCCGACATTTTACATTACCATGAACTGTTACACATGCAAAAATACAGGTTTTTTACAGCATTGACAAGTTTTTTGGAAGGTCAGTGAGTGAAAACCTCCGCTTTGACAATGGGGTACTACCTATGGGCGAGTTTCGAGTATAGGTGTCATTTCTGGACTAAAACCAAAATCGTTCCACCCCAATTGGGTTTCACGATAAGGTTTTATAGCGCTGTTCTATTGGGTGACTGCATTGTATCAGTCTGGTGCAGTTTGGGTTTTACACAGTTTTTTGGGTGGATTTTACTGGTGTGCTGACGTGGCGAGTTTTCAAATTCCACTTCAGGTGGAAAATTGAACGGCCAAATTGCGGCTTCTAGGTAGATTTACCTACTACGATTCGCGAAATTATCATTTCAAGTGTGATCAGCTACGGTTGAGAGGCGATCATCTGACGCAGTAAATCGACTATCAGCCGGTGCGGATGTATGCTTAAGATGAACGCCATAACATTTTAGGTCATGAAGACAGGATACGCCTATGAAAATCGGTGCGCCCAAGGAGATATTTGCCGGGGAGGAGCGGGTCGCGCTCACGCCTGCCTCTGCTGAGGCTTTGGCTAAACTAGGATATGAATGCGTCGTTGAGACCGGAGCGGGTGCCGCTGCGCGTTTTTCAGACGCGGATTATGAAGCGGCAGGCGTGGAAGTGGTCAAGTCCGCTGCTGCGTTGTGGAAGGCCGCTGACATTGTGGTGAAGGTGCGTGCGCCTGAGCCAAAGGAGGTCAAGCGGAGCCGCGAAGGGCAGACAGTGATTTCCTTCATCAATCCGGGCGGCAATGCGGATTTGCTGGAAAAGCTGAAAGCGCAGGGCACGACGACGATTGCGATGGACATGGTTCCACGTATTTCACGCGCGCAAAAAATGGATGCGCTGTCTTCGATGGCGAATATCGCGGGCTATCGCGCTGTAATCGAGGCGGGCAACAACTTCGGTCGTTTCTTTACCGGGCAAATCACGGCGGCGGGTAAAGTTCCGCCGGCGAAGATTTTGGTTGTTGGTGCGGGTGTTGCTGGCTTGGCTGCAATCGGCACGGCGACGTCGCTTGGTGCGATTACATATGCGTTTGACGTGCGCCCCGAAGTGGCCGAGCAGGTTGAGAGCATGGG
>CAZQMR010000220.1:0-6284 GCA_964594465.1 uncultured Rhodobacterales bacterium | reverse complement strand
TGGCAATCAGTGCCTCACATAAGAACGGCACGGTGCGTCCGCTCAGATGCTTGGTTTGTGCCAGTGCGCGATTATGCCAGGCAGCAATTTTGTCCAGCTCCATCAGCAGGCGCTGACATCCGTTTGTCGTGGCCCGCAACCAACCGGCGAGGCGGATTTCGGCGGAGCCACGGATCAGCAAATCTTGACGTGCGCCAAGGGCGGCAGGCACAAACTGACAGCTGCGCGATCCTTTTGCCCCATATGCGCCTGTCACAACCATTGCCTCAACAATCGTGCCCTCTGGCGCCAAATCAGATAGCCGCCAAAGATGAAAACCGGCAGCGGATTGCGTTAAAGGATGGGCGTGATCCAAGGATGACACGCGGTCGATCCATCCATCCGCTTCTGCCCGAAAGGCAACGCCGTGGATTTGATCCGTTATCCCCTCAAGCCCGTCATGATCAGTCTCTTGGCGGCCAAGATAGGCAGGCAGATCGTCAAATGGGTCCAAGCCGGAGATCAAGCGGCGATGCGCCCAATCCGCGCGGGACAAATCCTGTGCCTGCTCACGGGTGCCCTCCCGCAGTGCAAGATAAAGCGCCAAACGCTCGGTCGCGATCCAAATACCCTCTGCCTCAAACGCCGCTGACACCGCCATTAATGCAAGCCGTGGATGCGCCTCTGGGCGATGGCTTAGCCGCTCATCCAAGCGGGCGAATGCCGCTGCGGCGTCGGCCAGTGCGCGCCCCAGTTTGTGTTCTGCATCCAGCCAATCCTGATCTTCCAGCGGTTGGGTTCGCTTTGCAACCGGCCAAGGTGGCGCTGCGGGATCAACGTCTTCTGGTGGCGCTGGCAAAAACCACAAGTCTTCTTCGTCCGGCTCTTCGGGATCATACGGGGAGCGTGGATCAGAAGGCTCTATCATCGCTCAACAGTGTAAATATTGAGATCTGGACCGGGCATTGAAATGAACCGCCCCATGGGGGTGTCTTGGGTTTTGCCGTCTTCAATGGCTTCAAAGATTACCCGCTTTTCGAGTGTCGGGAGTTGCAAAAACAAGGCTCGCGAGGCGTTGATAGCGGCATAGTTCTGCGTCGCCCGCGGCTCGTCAGCACCCGGTGCCCTGATCGCCATTGCACGCGGTTTTGCGTCAGGATCAAACGCTTCTTCTAGCCGGTCAGCCCCGGGAAACAGGGACGCAAAATGCCCATCTTCGCCCATGCCAAGCACCAAGGCGTCGCTTCCCTGAGCCAGCGCCCCAGTCAATTCAGAACTCTGCTTTTCGTCCAACAGGTCAACTTTTGCGCCCTCTGGCACCAAAGGAATGAAGTGACCCATTGAGGCTGGCGTGTCGCGAAACGTACTTTGAATCAATCCAGCATTTGAGCGTGGCGTGGCCCATTTATCGGTCTGGCGGTCATCCACAAGCAAGATTTTTGCCAAGGGCCATGGTGCGAATTCAAAAGCGAGCTGCTTCATGAACCCAACAGGGGATCGTCCACCGGATAGGCTGAGTATGGCTTCGTTTCGTTTTGAATGCCCAATCAAAAGGGCCCGAGAGACAGCCAAAGCGAGCGCCTTATCAGCGTGCTCCTTGGTGGGGAACCTGTGCCAGTTCACGATGCGGGCGGGATTGGCCATGAAGGCTCCTCAAAGAGTAGAAAGCGCTGCGAATTTAACGCGAGCGGGCTGTTAAGAGCAACGCCAGTCTTCGATTTTCCTGAAATACTTGCGCGCGTGGCGTCAAAGCAATTGATCCTTTGCCCAATTTCGTGATGCTCTCACCAAAAAAGGCGGAGGATCCAGATGCCCTTAGTCAAACGAATGCAGCATATGGCGTTGGAAGTGGCCGACACGGACCGCGCCATTGAATTTTATCGCCGGGTGTTTGGTTTCAAAGTAACGGAGCGCCATCCAGCGTATGAGGTCAAAGGCATTCCGGTCGAGCTGACGTTTTTACGGCTCGGAACGGTCCACCATGAGTTGGTCTTGGTCCATAATCCAAACAAAACCTACACGCCGCGCGCCACAAAGCCAGAGGATGACGTGAACGGTCCGCCATCGTTCCATCATTACGCGCTGGAATGCGACAATGCAGAGGATTTTGCGGCTGTGATTGACCAACTTAAAGCCGAAAAGGTGCCCATTGTGCGTGGCCCAGTCCTGCACAGTTGGACCAATCCGCGTGGTGATGGGTCTTGGGGTGAGAACGAGGCTGTCTATTGCCTTGACCCTGACGGTCATCGCATCGAGATATTCTGCGATCTTGCCAGAATTGATACGGACGGTACGCATATCAATGCCAAAGGCATGCGCTTAGAAGGAACCACTGTCGTTGATCTATGATGTAGCCATTGTTGGCGCGGGTCCGGTTGGGATGACGCTGGCCAATCTGTTGGGCATGCGGGGCATGTCGGTTTTAGTACTAGAAAAGCAACCCAAAGCCTATGGGTTGCCGCGTGCAGTGCATTTCGACGGCGAGGTGATGCGGGTATTCCAGAAAACTGGACTGGCCCAAGAAGTTCTGGACTGCACGCTTGTGGGCAAGGGCATGTTGTTCAAGGACGCTGAAGACAATCTGTTGGTCGATTGGTCGCGATCTCAAGAGATCGGACCTATGGGGTGGAATGAAAGTTACCGCTTCCATCAACCCGGACTAGAAGTGGCTCTAAACGATGGTCTTGAGCGCTTTGATCATGTCACGCTAAAGCGCGGTGTTGCCGTATCAGCTATTGTGCAAGGCGCGGATGATGTGCTCGTAAGCGCCGATCAGGATTACACGGCCCGCTATGTCGTCGGTGCAGATGGCGCACAATCTTTTGTGCGAAAATCACTTGGCATAGAGGTCGAAGATCTTGGATTTGCCGAGCGTTGGTTGATCGTTGATGTCCGACTGTCCCGAAACAGGGATGACCTTGGCGACTACTCGGTTCAGTTTTGTCACCCAACGGAGTCCGCTACCTATGTGCGCTCTGTTGGTGACTTGCGTCGCTGGGAAATTCGTCTAACTGGTGATGAACCTGCCGATGACGCCCAAGTCTGGGAGCGGCTCAAACGCTGGGTATCACCTGATGATGGCGCGCTGGAACGCTGGGTCATTTACGATTTTCGGTCCTGTTTGGCGCAGACATGGCAAAAGGGCCGTGTGTTTTTGGCAGGCGACGCCGCCCACCAAATGCCACCCTTTATGGGGCAGGGTATGTGTGCGGGACTGCGCGACATCATGAACCTCGCGTGGAAACTTGCAGATGGCCGCCCGGAAATTCTGGAGACATATGGCCCTGAACGCATCCCGAATGTGCGCCAGTTTATTGAGCTGACCGTGGCCCTTGGCAAGCTCATCAACATGACCGCCTCTGAGGGGGTGACAAAGGGGCGGATGGCGTCGATTTGGCCGCAACTGGGTGAAGGTTTAGGTCCACGCGATGAAATTGCAGGACGGTTGGTGCCCCAACCAGACAAAGCTGACGATGTCGCAGGGCCCAATTTTTATGTCCTGGCCCAAGAGGATTTTGACGCGCCTGTGCCCGTGTTCGTGGGTGCGCAGGACTGGCTCAAAGAGCGGGGCATTTTCGCAGTCATTGTCCGCCCGGATGGGTACGCATTGGACAGCATCAAAACCCAAAGTGATGCGGCAGAAATGCTCGCGAAATACGACGCCATAACCTCCACCTTACGTAAGGCCAATGTGCAGGGCGCTTGACATAATCACCACTATGGCAAAGGCTGAAATCTCGCAGTTGGCTTAACGCGCGCAGCAACGACGCGCAGGCCCTGCACGGGAGGTTGCGCCTTTGAGCGTTTTGGTCGCTTTTCTTCGACTGTTGTCGCTGGTTTTGACGCCAGTACTTGCCCTTGGGCGCAATTTGGCGTGGATGGCGATGGGGCTGATGGTGATCGTGATCCTGATCCAGGTCTTTTGCCGCTATATCCTGAATGCCGCGCTCCCTTGGCCTGACGAATTGGCCCGATTTTTGATGCTTTGGATGACGGGCCTGATCGCCGCGAGCGCGTATCGCTGGGGCGGATTTGTCGCCATTGAGATGATCCCACGCATGTTGCCGCGCCGCGTTGGTTTGGTTTTGATGGTGGCGTTGCTGGCGGTCTCGCTTTTAGTTTTGGTTGTTGGCTTTCAGCTTGGCCTGAACCACGTGAAATCTGGCTGGTTGTTTGCCTCGTCATCACTGAAATTGCCGTTCCATCTTGTTGGCGGGCAGGCGGTGCCGATTAAACTTGCATGGATGTATATGTCTCTGCCTGTGGGGCTGTTTTTGCTGATCGTCGTCAATATCGAGCTGATGCTCAAAGGGCTCGCTCAAGTGATTGACCCGGATGTCGAACTTCCAGAGGTGCCGGGCATGGCCATTCAGGGGGCCGAATAGATGCTGGTATGGTTTCTGCCGCTGTTTTTGGTTTTTCTGATGATCGGGTTGCCGGTGTTCTTTGGCCTTTTGGCAGCGCCCGGTATTATGCTTTGGCTCAATGGCCAAGAGCGGGATCTCGCGCTGCTTTACCGCAATGTTTATAACGGCATGGACAGCTTCCCGCTGATGGCGATCCCGTTTTTTATGCTGGCGGGTGAGCTGATGAACCGGGGCGGTATCACCATGCGCCTCGTGGAGTTCTCACAGGCCATGATGGGGCATTTGCGCGGCGGTTTGGCGCATGTGAATATCCTCAGCTCGATGCTGTTTGCGGGGCTTTCAGGCTCTGCGGTGGCGGATACCTCGGCGCTCGGTTCGATGCTGATCCCAGCGATGGAGAAACAGGGCTACACCCGGCGCTTTGCAGCCGCGATCACCGCGGCAAGTTCGGTCATTGGGCCGATCATTCCGCCGTCGGGCATTATGATCATCTATGCTTATGTGATGGGCGAAAGCGTGGCGGCGCTGTTTCTTGCGGGCATTGTGCCGGGGATCATGGTGGGCCTTGGGCTTATGCTGATGACCGGCGTTATGGCCAACCGATATGACTTCCCGGTGGCGAGCCGACGGGCCAGTTGGGGCGAAGCTGGACAAGCATCCCTCAAAGCGTTCTTTCCGCTGCTTACTCCGGTGATCATTCTTGGCGGTATTCTTGGTGGCATCTTTACCCCGACCGAGGCCAGCGCGGTAGCTGCGGCCTACGCCTTCTTCGTTGCCCTGTTCATTCTCAAAACTATGACATGGAGCGATCTGCCTCAGGTTCTGACCAAAGCAGCCCTGACATCTGCCGTAGTCCTGTTGCTAGTGGGCGCGGCAATGGCGTTCAAAACCGTGGTGTCGCTCAGCCATGCGCCGGAGCAACTTGCAGAGTTCATTCTCGGCCTTTCTGAAAACCCGCTGATCCTGTTGTTTCTGATCAACCTGCTCTTGTTCGTCGTGGGCATGTTCCTTGATGCAGGCCCGGCGATCATCATTCTGGGCCCAATTCTGGGGCCGATATTTGTGAGCCTTGGTGTTGATCCGGTACATTTCGCGATTATCATGTCCGTGAACCTGACTGTGGGGCTTGCAACACCGCCTATGGGATTGGTGCTGTTCGTCGCCTCAAGTGTCTCAGGCGAGCGGGTCGAAACCATTGCCAAAGCCATTCTGCCATTTCTCGCTGTGGAAATTTTCGTGATTTTCCTGATCACCTATATCCCGGCGATTTCCATGACGATCCCCCGCATCACGGGGTTTGTGAACTGAAGCAAAACATGTCCAACAAGGAGGAAATTGGATGAAACTCAAGACTGCTCTTAAGGGCTTTATGGTTGGCGCGATGGCGCTGAGCGGAGCCGCAGCTTATGCAGCGGATTACACGATCCGTGCGACTGCAAACTCAAACGAAAATGACGAGGATTATGATGGCCTTGTGGTCTTCAAAAACTACGTTGAGGCAGCTTCTAATGGTGCCATCGAAGTAGAGCTTTTCATTGGCACGCAGCTTTGTTCCAAAGGGGCGGAATGCCTGCAGGGCATCGCGGATGGTTCGATTGATGTCTACATCTCCACGTCGGGCGGTGCGGCCGGGATTTTCCCCTATGTGCAGGTGCTTGATCTGCCATATTTGATGCGCGACGATCGGGTTGCAGAAGAAGTGCTGTCGGGCGATTTTGTGCGCGAAATGCGGGCAATGGCGCTGGCGGATAGTGGCGATGCAATTCGTCTGATGACCATTGGCAACACAGGTGGGTGGCGCAACTTTGCCAACACCAAGCGCCGCGTGGCTGAGCCATCGGACATGAATGGCCTGAAAATCCGCACAGTTGTAGCGGACTTGCCCCAGGAACTGGTCAAAGCGCTTGGGGCCTCCCCGACGCCAATCCCATGGCCGGA
>CAZQMR010000219.1:0-6287 GCA_964594465.1 uncultured Rhodobacterales bacterium | reverse complement strand
TGATGCGGTCCGCCTTGTCGATGGCGATCTGATAGGTGGAGTCCGTGAAGATCACGGCACCCATTTTTGAGCCGCCATCTGCCAGAGCCCATTTGCCTGCAACCTCAGAAACCGACATCGCATCGGTGGACACATTGGCAAAAATTCCGCCCGGCGCATCACAGCCGATCTTTGGACCGGAATGCCAAGCCACCATTGGAATGCCAGCGGCTGCAACACCTTCAAGGGCCGTGCTTTGCTCAACCGCGTCAAAGCCGTTGATGATCACGCCATCTGCCTTGAGCGCCAGTGCCTGACCAATCGCGGCGGTGCGACCCTGAATAGACCCGGCACCATCCAGAACGCGCACGGTCCAGCCAATTGCCTTGGCCGCTTCTTCAACACCGTTGGTCACGCCCAGAATGCCGCCATTCTTGAGGTCACCCGCAAGCACGACGATGGACTTGCCCTTGGCACCAGCCGGGCCAGATGTCGGGCCGTCCCAAGCTGTGCTATCGGCAAGTGCCGGGGCGGCGAGTGCGAGTGTGCTTGCCAGCACGAGGCTCATAAATGTCCGTTTTTGCATCTTGTTTTTCCTTCCCAGAGTTAGCTTTTGTTTTTAGCGTCGTGTCGCGCCTTTGCGGCGCTGTGCGTAGCCCGCGATGCCAATGGCGATCAGCAGGGTTACGCCGTTGAACATCGGCTCAACCCAGAATGAGCCGCCGAATTGTTGAATGCCGGAAATGCCGACCGCGAGGATGGCCACGCCAATCACAGTCCCCCAGACGTTGACCCGTCCGGGTTTGATTGTGGTTGAGCCAAGGAACGCGCCAACAAGTGCTGGCAGCAGAAACTCAAGGCCGACGGAGGCCTGCCCAATGCCCAGCTTGGCGGCGAGGATCACCCCGGCGAGTGCGGTCATGGTGCCAGAGGCTACAAAGGCGCCGATTACATATTTGCGGGTTGGAATGCCGTTTAGCTGCGCCGAACGCTGGTTGGCGCCGATGGCATAGAGGTAGCGCCCGATGGGGGTGTATTCGAGCACGATCCAGAGCACGATTGTGATCACCAAAAGGTAGTAACCGGTGACTGGCAGCCCGAAGATTTGTGTGAAGGCGAGCGCTTCAAATTGCTCTGGCAACGCGCCAACCATTTGCCGCCCGCCGGTGTGCCAAAGGGCGAGCGCGTAAAGCACCGTGCCAGTTCCAAGCGTGGCAATGAAGCTGTCGATTTTGGCAATCTCAACGAGCAGCCCGTTGAGGAACCCGGTGAAGGCCCCAAGGGCAAGCACAAGGAACACAGCCGCAGGCCAGGGCAGGCCGTAAACAGTCTGTAAACTGATCGCGAGGATGTGCCACAGCACGATCCCGTATCCCACGGTCAGGTCAATCCGCCCGGCGGCCATGGGGATCATCGCGCCCAGGGAGAGAAGCGCGATGATCGCCTTGTCCGAGATGATCGCCCGAAGGTTCAGCATCGTCGGAAATGTGTTTGGTAGCAGGATCGAAAACAGAATGATCAACCCCAACGTCAGGATCACCAGCCCGTAGACCGGCAAAAACCGCATCAGGCGGGCACCCATGGAGAGATTGGCCAATTCAGAGCGCGTTGGCTCCAGTGCACCACTTTCAAGCGATTGCATTTGTTGTTCCTTTTTGCGTGCCAGCATTGCCTGCTGAGGCAGCTTGAATAAGCGATTCCGTTGTCAGGCGTGTGCCACCCAGCTGCTCAACGATCTGGCCTTGGCTAAAGACGATAGCGCGGTGGCAAATAGCTGCGATTTCTTCAAAGTCGGTTGATATGATCAAGATACCCACACCATCCGCGAGGGCCCGGTTCAAAAGCTCATAAATCTCTGCCTTCGCACCCACATCCACGCCAGCGGTCGGGTCTTCGCAAAGCAACAGCTCGCGCTTCGTGGCCAGCCAGCGGCCTAGAACAACCTTTTGCTGGTTGCCCCCTGACAGCGCTTCGGCAGCAAGTGCCGGATCGTTCGGAGAAAGCCCCAGATCCGCCCCGATCATAGCGGCCTGCTCGGCCTCGGTGCTCGGTGACATGAGTTCCATAAGGCGGCGCCCGACGCCGGCTGGATTAAGGAACGTGTTTTCCCGGATGGTCAAACCCAGAGCCACCGACTCCTCAGTGCGGTCCTTGGCAACAAGACCAATGCCAGAGTCCATCGCGGTTCTGGGTGAAGCAAGATCTGGACGTTTGCCATTAAGATCAACCGAACCGCTATGCTCAATCACCCCGAAAAGCGCGCGTGATATGGCCTCTTGTCCCGCACCTCGCAACCCGACAAGACCCACGATTTCGTTCTGCTTGAGCGTGATATCGAGCGGACCAACCGCACCTGCGGAAAAGTCGTTCAGTTTTAGAATTGGATCGCCAAGCGGTAAAGTGGCCTTGAGCGTCGGGCGGGTTTTGCGGCCCACGATTTTTTGCACAAGCTCCTCAGGTGTGCTGTGCTCAATCGAGCGCATCCCCACCATGATGCCGTCGCGCAGCACTGCCACACGGTCAGCAATCTGGAAAATCTCATCAAGGCGGTGGCTGACATAAATCATGCCGACGCCGTTTTCCTTGAGCGGGCGAAGGGCCGAGAACAGGCGCTCCACCTCATCTGCGGGAAGCGAAGCAGTCGGCTCATCCAGCACCAGAAATTCGCAATCAACGGCCAGCGCTCGCGCAATTGCCACTAGCGACTTTTCGGTGCGCGACAACTGCTCAACCCGTGTTGTCGGATCAAAATCACAATCGACTTTCGCCAGTGCTTGAGCGGCAAATTCATCCACCTTCTTCCAATGGATCATACCGCCAGACTTTGCATAGCCGAGCGCCAGCGCGATGTTTTCAGCGACTGTCATCCACTCGATCAAGCCAAGGTCCTGGTGAATGAACGCAACTTTTTGACGCTCGCCAAAACCGACCGGGCGATGCTGGTAGGGCTCGCCGTCAATCAGCACGCGCCCGCTATCCGCCTCGTGAATGCCGCCAAGCACTTTGATCAGCGTGGACTTGCCAGCGCCGTTCTCTCCCAGAAGGGCTACGATTTCGCCTCGACCAACAGAAAGCGATACGTCCCGAAGCGCATATGTGCCTCCGAAATGTTTGTCGATCGCGTCGAAATACAGACCCTTTGACAGGTGCTGCGCCATTCAGTCCTCCCGGCGCTACGGAAATTTTGTGTGTTGAGTTACCCGTAACGTGCTCCTATCCTGCTTGGCAGCGACCAATTCTGTCAAGACGAAAAGTTACCGGTAACGTAATATCAGCCAAATGACCAATAAGCAGAATAAAAACAATAAGATAAGCCTTGCAGAGGTGGCGCGGCAGACCGGCGTGTCCAAGATGACTGCAAGTCGAGTTTTGCGAGGTGATGGCGGCTACTCAGAGGACACACGCGCTAAGGTCATGGCGAAAATCGAGCAGCTTGGCTATCTGCCGAATCGCCTTGCGACTGTGTTTTCCGGAGAAGCGACGACCACTTTCGTAGGCGTTTCGATCCCTGATCTTGGAAATGAAGTCTTTACGCAGGTGCTCGACGGGATTGACCGGAAGCTGAGTTCCTTTGGGCATCAGACGGTTCTTGGCCTGACGCAGCACACCCATGAAGAAGAGGAAAACTGGATCAAAACCGTGCTGAGCTGGCAGCCAGCGGGCCTGATCCTGACGGGCCGTTCCCACTCCCGCCGCTCGGTTGAGATGCTGCAAAGTGCGGGCATTCCCATCGTGGAGATATGGGATCTCAACACCAGTCCGCTGGATATTAGTGTCGGCATCAATCATTATGACAGCGGGTTTGAAATGGGCCGTTATCTGATTGAATGCGGCTATCGCAAGCTTGGCTATGTCGGCACCAAGCACAATGTTGCGGATGCCGCGAGCAGCCGATTGGACGGCTTCACCAAAGCGATTGAGGATGGTGGGGGGCAAGTTAAGCGCGAATTCTGCCTCCATGACACGGCAACCTATTACCCTGGATTTTACGGCACCGAACATCTCTTGTCTGCGACCAGCGATGTGGAATGTATCTACTATCAAAACGATGCGATGGCCTTTGGGGGTTTCCAATATTGTTCAAACGCGGGCCTGACAGTTCCCGGCGACATCGGCATCGCGGGCTGGGGGGATCTGCCGATCTCCGCCGTGCTACCCACGCGGCTGACATCCATGCATGTCCCGCACCTGAAGATCGGCCAAACAGCGGCAGAAGCGATGCTTGCGTCCTTGTCTGGCGAGCCGGTTGCATCCACGCACGACCTCGGGTTTCGCCTAATCCCTGGAACGACTGTGCGTTCGTCGCTTTAACAAACATCAACCCTGTAGGCCGTTCAAGCGGTGACCCTAAAGCGCGTTGTTGAGGCTGGATCCCAGTTGGCTTTCATTGTTGGATCGCATGGTGCGCAAAATACTTTTCACGCCAGTAAGCCTGAGATCATTGCGGCCGCGCACATAGGCGCCAAACTAGGTTGCCATGGCCACCCGATCCGCTTGCCTGGCGGAACGAAAGCCATTGAACAGCCGCGTTAGCACCGCTGCCGTTTTGTCATTTTCTAGCGTCATGCCCGCGGGCTGAGCGATGAAATAGGCACGGGCGTTCTTTTCCGCCCGCAAATTCGCAACCACATCGACAATACCGCCTGCGCGCGCGGCATCGGCATTGACCGCACGCAGCGCCGTTAAAGCGCTACCGACATTGGCAGAAATATCCTTATCCGCCTCAGTCTTGGCCCGGTGCGCTGCCAACGCACTGCTTGCACTGTTATTGACCGTGGCCGCATTGGCACTGCCCAGACCAGAAACCGTCTCCAAACGTTTGAGCAAAGGAGTACCACCTGACAAAGGATACTCAGTCATTGACTTGGCGGATTGCAGTGCGCTCAAAGCGCTAACTGTGGCATCGGTGAAAACCAGGCTGGAGCCCGAGCCCCGCGCCGAGGAAAGTTGCACATCGGCTTGATCAACAGGCTGACGTCGCGTGCCGCTCGGCGTTTGGCTTGGATTCTCGAGCTGTCGTTGCAAAGCTATCTGCGCCGCCGTTGGCTCTGTGCGTATTTGGTTTGACCTGCTCCCCAAGTCTCCTCCAGGGTTTTGTTAGAATCCTAGTTTCGGTGCTGTGAGACCATTTTCTGGACCGCCGGTGGGTAGATTTTTCCCGCTCTGTCGCATATGCGCGCGACGCTTGGGTAGCGTCGCAGCTTTTGGTGTTGGTTTTGTGCGGGATCAGCCGAATGATTTCTCGATCCGGTCGAGCGTGCGCATGGCATCAAGCGTGTCATGCACGGAGCCGTTTGGCTCACGCTTTTCGGTGATTGCGGAAATGAATTCCCGATCAATCAGCTCGATCCCGTTGTCGGAAACTGCGACATCGCTGAGGTCGATCTGGTTTTCGCGCCCATCATAGAGGTCGTCGTAGCGCGCGAGATAGGTGCCGTTGTCACAGATATAGCGGAAGAACGTGCCAAGCGGGCCGTCATTGTTGAACGAGAGTGACAGCGTGCAGATGGCGCCGGAAGGCGTTTTCATCCCGATAGACATGTCCATGGCGATGCCAAGCTCGGGGTGATGCGGACCCTCAAGGCCAAAGCATTCAGAGGCGACTTCGCCGGTTTGGTACTGAAACAGATCAACCGTGTGACAAGCGTGGTGCCACAGAAGGTGGTCTGTCCAGCTGCGCGGCTCGCCTTTGGCATTCATGTTGGAACGGCGGAAAAAGTAGGTCTGCACGTCCATTTGCTGAACTTTCAGCTCGCCCGCGTCGATCTTGTTGCGGATCCATTGATGCGATGGGTTAAAGCGGCGGACCTGACCGGCCATGGCCAGCACACCTGTTTCTTTTTGAACGTCGCAAATGCGCTGGCTGTCTTCTAGCGAATCCGCCATTGGGATTTCGATCAGGACCGGTTTGCCAGCGCGCATGCAGGCAATGGACTGATCTGCGTGCATTTGCGTTGGTGTGGCGAGGATCACCGCGTCCACATCATCACGCGCGATGCAGGCCTCAAGCGATGTCGACGCATGGCCGATGCCGCGCTCAGCCGCGAGCGCGTTGATTTTGGCCTCGGTCGGACCCATCACGGAGGTCACGGTTACGCCGTCAATTGCACCAAGTGCGTCCAGATGTTTGGTCCCGAATGCGCCATATGCGCCTGCAACACAGAGTCTCATCTTGTTGATCCCTAGCTCGTTTTGTTTTCTAGAATAATATGCCCAACGGCGGTGTTGGACGCGGGCACGTGATAGTGGCGATGCACTTCGGTGACCTCTTCATCAAGTGCGCCGCGCATCACATGCCACATGACCAT
>CAZQMR010000218.1:0-6292 GCA_964594465.1 uncultured Rhodobacterales bacterium | reverse complement strand
GACAAAAAGATGTGCAGCATCTCTGTTGAGCCAACACCGTCCAGAATATCCGTGCCGGTTTTCTCCTGCCAACGCTCACCAATTTCCCGTGGAAGCGCCTCACCCGCCGAAACACTTTGGCGCAGGTTTTCCGCCCCCGGTATTGGTCCATCGCCAACAGCCGCGAGCATCGCCCCATAAAGCGTCGGCACGCCAAAGAAAATCGTCGGCATTTCCCGCTCTAGCACCTCAAAAACCGCATCCGGCGTGGGCCGATCCGGCAAAATCGCCACTGTCGCGCCCACAGACATCGGAAAGCTCAGCGCATTGCCAAGCCCATAAGCAAAAAAGAACTTCGCCGCCGAATAGCAAACATCGCTCTCCTTGATCCCAAGCACTTGGGTGCCATAGGTGTCGCAGGTTTCGCGCAACGCCGAATGCACATGTTTCACGCCTTTGGGCATACCCGTAGAGCCGGAGGAATATAGCCAAAACGCCACTTCATCGCTGCCCGCTTTAACCATTGGCTGGGCGATGCAATCTTTGAGGGCCGTACCAAAATGGTTCGGGGAGCTGTCATCTTCGCCAACGACGAATACCGCTTGCAGGTCGCTCAGAGTTTGTAAGACAGGTAAAAGCCCTTCCAAAAGTGGCTCAGAAATGAACAGAACCCGCGCCCGACTGTCCTTCAGGATATAGGCATGTTGATCCGCCGTGAGCATCGTGTTCAGCAGCACCGGTACAACGCCCGCTTTCAAAGATCCCCAAAAAATCACCGGATATTCAATGACATCAAGCAGGATCAGCGCTGCGCGATCTTCGCGTCGAATGCCCGCGCGCGCGTAAAGATCAGCCATTTTGTCAGAGGATGCTGCAATCTCACCATACGTGATTTCGCGGCTCTTTTCGCGGTAGGCGACCTTACCGGCGCGCCCTTCACTGACATGCCGATCGACAAACCACGCCGCGGCATTTCCTTGTTCTTCACTCACCGTCATGTCCTCCCAAACGTCTGGCGTCTTTTCTTCTTCTTGTTAACTTTCCCGGTGTAGCCTGTTGCGAATGCAGCTTAGCAAATCCTTAGTGGACGCAGCGACATCTTTCCCTGCGGTGTCAATTTGTGCATCCGCACGGGCATAAAGCTCATCGCGGGCCTGCAATATCCCTTTGAGTTCTGCCATCGCAGCCGGATTCCCGGCCATTGGGCGCTCGTCCCCTTGGGCGCGCACCCGCTCCATATGCTCTTGCGGCGAGGTTTTGAGCCAGATCGTATTGAACCGGCTGAGTAGATATTCAAATGTCTGCGTGTCTGACACAATGCCCCCCGCGACTGCCAGAATGACCGGTTCGTTGGAATTGGCAACGCCTTCAATGGCGCGTTTCTCAAGCCTTCGGTAGCCCTCTTGACCATAGAGATCGATGATCTCGCTGACCGGCATGCCGCTGGTTTGCGCGATCAGGGAGTTGAGCTCTTTGAACGGGTAGCCAAGCGATGTCCCGGCCTTGCGCCCAAGCGTTGATTTGCCCGCGCCGCGCAGCCCAATCAGGGCAAATTTACGCCCTTTCAACCCACCATCACTGGTCGGATCCAGCAAGCGGATGGCTTGGGCTTGTAGGTTGGTTGGGGCTAGGAAATAGCTGGTTACAAGCCGCGCAAGCGGGCTGTCCTGGCCGTCGTCTACGAGGGGGGCAATTGGAACCGATAGTGCATCTGCGATGCGCTTGAGCAGTACAATAGATACGTTTCCACTGCCTGCCTCCAATTGCGCAAGGTAGCGTTCCGAAACGCTTGAGCGCTCCGAAAGCTCTCGGCGAGAAAGGTTCAAGCGGTTACGACAGACCCGCACGCGTTTGCCAACGCGCAGGAGATAGTCGTCAAACTCAGCATTGGGAGATGATCCGTCAGCCATAGTTCAGATCGTTAGTAAGTTTCCACATGATACCGTCCCTCTTGACGCAAGGTGGCGCGCAAACTCTCCCAGTCAAGGCCTGCCTGCGCAGCGCATTCACGCAAGGCGTCTTCAACCCCGGTTTCCATGGCTTTTAGGCCACAGATATAGACATAACCCTTTGGATCACTGAGGATTTCGATGATCTGGGCTGCGTTGCGGCGCATGCGATCCTGCACGTATTCCTGTTCGCCTTCGCGTGAAAACACGAGATGCGAGGTTAGGATGTCCGTTGGAATTTTGCCCAGTGGTCCGAAATAGGGCAGCTCGCCCTTGCTGCGCGCGCCAAAGAACATGGTCATCGATCCGCCTTTGATGCCCTCGCGCTGGCGGCGCATGGTGAAGGCGCGAAACGGGGCGGAGCCGGTTCCGGTACAGATCATCAGCAGCCGCGTATCGGGGTCATCGGGGATCAGGAAGGAGTTTCCAAACGGGCCTACCAGCGTGACCTCATCCCCCTTGGCCAGATCGCAAAGGTAGTTAGAGGCAATCCCGCCTTCGTCCCGCTTGACGGTCAGCGAGAGGTTGTTGGTTGCTTCCCGCTCCCCGTCACGGGGCGAGGAAACTGAATAAAGCCGAAGCGCGTGAGCTTGGCCCGCGTCGTCTGTTCCCGGTGGAATAACGCCAACGGTTTGCCCCTCCAGAACTGGGAAGGCGTTCGCGCCAAGATCCAGAATGATGTGGCGCGTGTCGCTTTCAGCATCCGCGTCTGTCAGGCGGTAATTTCCCTGTACTTTGGCGGTGGCTGGGGCGTCTTTGGTGAACAGATTGACCGCAGGCGTCGCTGCTGAGGCAGGCGCAAAAGCTGCCCCGCCTGCACCTGCATGGGCCTCTTCCAGCAGGCGGGCCACAACATCGTCTTCGTCGCCATCGCCCGCATCGACCTCGCCCTGCTCGGGCAATTCCATCCATTCAAGCTGTTCATCGACAGAATAAGCCTCCGTCACGATGCGCCAGTTGTCGATGGAACCGGTGGGGCAGGGGGCGATGCAATCCATGCAGAAATTGCAGATCGAGGCATCCACAACGACATTATCCTCGTTGTGGGTGATTGCCCCGATGCTGCAGGCTTCTTCGCAAGTGTGGCACCGAATACAGATCTCAGGATCAATCAGATGCTGTTTGATAGGTTGATGCTGGGTCATATCGTATCCGCTGTTAAGTAAGGTGCGTGCTTGCAAGCACCTGTTGTGTCTTAGGCCATGTGAAGCTGAACATACTCAAAGTCGCCGGGCTTATTGTCGATGCCCACGCGGGGCTCCGCAATCCAGCTGGCGAATTTGCCGGGCTCGTAGCACGGCACCATCAGCGATTGAATAAAGTCGCCATCCGCTTTGGTGGTGAGCCACTCATCCGATTGTGCATCCCATTGTTCTTTGGTGATAATCTCGCCGCTTGGTGTGATGGAGTGGGACGCAAAAATGCCGATCTGACGGTTGAAGCCTTCATGGGGCAGGGTCAATTCAAACTCAACGCCGGACTTTTTGAGCGCGTGGTTCCAGCGCTTCAGGCCACCGGAAGCATCGCGCACATAGTCATCGCGCAGGCGCATGTTGATCGCGGAAAGCGCTGCTACATCGCGGGTGATCAGCTTGCCTTCCTCAACTTGCGTGACCGGATAAAGCGCGTCGCCTAGCACATGATCATCGTCGATCTTCATCTCGTTATAGCGACCTTTGACGCCAGCGTTGAACGCATTGGCAGCATTGGTCGAAACTTCTGAGCCAAAGAGATCAAGCGACAGAGTATAGTGCAGATTCAGCTTTTTCTGGATTGTCGGCAGGTCAATCACGCCTAGAGCGCGGATTTTATCGATGTCATAAGGGTCGGTGATACCGGCCTTGTTCATCGCATTGCAGGTCGCTTGAATGACGCGGCCAACGCCGGTTTCGCCCACGAACATGTGGTGCGCCTCTTCGGTGAGCATGAAGCGGCAGGTGCGGCTCAGCGGATCAAAGCCGGACTGGGCAAGGCTTTCAAGCTGCATCTTGCCGTCACGGTCGGTGAAATAGGTGAACATGAAGAAGGAGAGCCAATCGGGCGTTTCCTCGTTAAAGGCGCCGAGCATCCGGGGTGCCTCATCCGAGCCCGACGAGCGCAGCAGCATATCATCCGCCTCTTCACGGCCATCGCGGCCGAAATACTTCTGGAGCAGATAGACCATCGCCCAGAGGTGGCGGCCCTCCTCGACATTGACCTGAAACAGGTTGCGCAGATCATAAAGCGAGGGCGCGGTGAGGCCGAGGAAGCGCTGCTGCTCGACTGATCCCGGCTCGGTGTCGCCTTGAATGACGATCAGGCGCTTAAGCATGTTGCGGTATTCGCCGGGCACTTCTTGCCACGCGGGTTGGCCTGCATGCTCGCCACACGGGATGAGACGGTCTTCGACCTGAGGGGCCAAAAGGATGCCCCATCGGTATTCGGGCATTTTCACATAATCAAACTTGGCCCAACCCTTGGGATCAACAGAAACGGCGGTGCGCAGATAGACCAGCGACTTCTGGAAATCCTGCGGGATCAGATCGTTCCACCAGTTGATATAGCCGGGATGCCATTTTTCGAGCGCTTTAAGCACGCGGCGGTCATTGCCCAGATCCACGTTGTTGGGGATCATTGTGGAGTAGTCGACATTGATCAGGTCTAGCATATTCTTCTCCCTTAGGTGGTGGGTTGAAAACCCACCCTACGTCGGATTTTGATCGTCTGAATTTAAACTCGGTGTTTGTCGTAATCGCCGCGCTTGCCGCTGCCATAGCGTTGCAGCGCTCCGCTTTCGCCGACCGCGTTGGGGCGCTGGAAGATCCAGTTTTGCCATGCGGTGAGGCGGCCAAAGATGCGGGTTTCCATGGTTTCGGGGCCAGCAAAGCGCAGATTGGCTTCCATCCCGGTCATCGCATCGGGCGAGAAGCTGGCGCGTTCTTCAAAGAAGATGCGGATCTCGTCTTCCCAATCGATATCGTCAAAGGCGAAGGTCACAAGGCCCGCCTCATCGGCTTCTTCGGCGAGATAAGTCTCGCCCATTTGATCTATGAGCGCATCCACGGCTTCGGGCGTGCCGTAAAAGCGTGTTTCAAGCCGGGTCAGGTCATTTCCCATTTTCATCGGGCCGAAATTCATCGCTGACAGGGTGAGGGCTGCTTCAGGGCGATTGTCGCCCTCAAATGCGCCTTCGGCCATATAGGAGCGATCTGCGGCGAAGGTCAGCTCGGCCAGAACGCCCGCAAAGCACGAACCGGGTTCGATCAGGGCGGCGATGGAGCGTGAGGTGACGTCGATGCGTTTGAGCACGCGCTTCCAGTAATGGGACAGTTCGCGCGCGGCCCAATGGTCCTCAGTGAGCACTGCCTCATGGGCGAGCACGGCTTTGGGTTCACCTGCAGTGTGGAACGCCCAAACGCCGATGGTTTCCTCGTTAAAGCGCATGTGCAGGATCGCGTCTTCTAACTCGCGGGCGGCGCGCAGGATCCACGCATCGGACGTAATGTTTGCCGCGTCAACTGGTTCGCCGCTTGGACCGTTTACGGTGAAATGGGCGATGCCGACGGAGCGGTCGATCTCGATGGTGACGGTGGAATAGGTCAGGGCGTCCTCGGTGAGGGTGCGCTCTAGTGCGGGCAGGGCAATGCCGTTGCCGTCGGGGCGGGTGGATTTAGCGGCGAGCTCAGCGGCGCGTTCGGTGACCAGATCGTCGAATTTCGAGTTGGGCACAACCTCATCCACGAGGCCCCAGTCCTGGGCGCGTTTGCCGCGAATGCCCTCTTCGGTGGCGCAGAACACGTCCGCACGGTCCCGCCGTAGTTTGCGCTTGTCGGTGACACGGGTGAGGCCGCCCGTACCGGGCAGAACCGCAAGCAGGGGGACTTCGGGAAGGGAGACGGAGGAGGAACCATCATCGGTGAGGATAATATGGTTGCAGGCCAGTGCCAGCTCGTAGCCGCCACCCGCGCAGGACCCTTTGACGGCGCAGAGATACATCTGGCCGGAATCCTCAAGCGCAGCCTCATAGGCGTTGCGGGTTTCGTTGGTGAAGCGGCAGAAGTTGACTTTGTGGGCATGAGACGCGCCTGCGAGCATGCGGATATTGGCGCCGGCACAGAACACGCGGTCCTTGCCGCTTTCCATGACCACGGTTTTGATTTCGGGATGCTCAAAGCGTAGGCGCTGCACCACGTCATTGAGCTCGATATCGACGCTCAAATCGTAAGAGTTTAGCTTGAGCTCGTAGCCATCAAACAGCCCGCCATTTTCGTCAACATCCAAAATCAAGCGTGCGACAGGGGCTTCTAGCTTGAGTTTCCAATGCTTGTATTTGGACGGATCGGTGCGGAAATCTATCGTGGCCACGTGGCTTACCTCATGCTGCG
>CAZQMR010000217.1:0-6330 GCA_964594465.1 uncultured Rhodobacterales bacterium | reverse complement strand
GCGGAACGTGTCGATGAAAGCCATGACTTTCAGGATTTCATCCTGATCCAGCTTTTTGCCAAAGGCCTGCATGCCCTTTTTGCCACCGCCATAGATGATCTCAAAGCGACCAACTTCGGTGTTGGTGCGGGCCTTTTCCCAATCGTCATCGCGTAGATTGGGGCCAACTGCGCCCGAGCCGTCCTTTTTGTGGCAGGCTTGGCAATTGCGCTTGTAGAGTTTCTGACCATCAGAAATCATATCAGCATTGGCGGAATATGGATTTTTTCCGGTGTTGTGAAACTCAGTCACAGCAGCGGTAATGTCCTGATCCGCGCGATAAGTCAGCTCCAGCGGTTCGTCTTTGACCGCATCGAGCAGCTTGATTTCTGCGGTAGCTGAGCTTGAAAAACCAAGCGCAGGCAGAAGGCACATGGTAGCAACGCGCAGGAATTTTGTTCCCTTGAGCATAGTTTTCTCCCAGTGATCCAAGCGATGTTTTTTATCTTAGTGCTTGGTTTTCAGTGAAGCCTGCCCGAGAATTTTTGAGAGTTCAAGATGATTGCTGTTCGACAGGTTCAACCTTTGCGTTAGGTTCTGAGATACACTGGTCTAGGAACGTCTAAGGATATTCGATGGATTTGATAGCGCGTCTGATAAAGTTTCTGGCCGTGGTTCTGGTTTCGCAAGCACCTGCTAAGGCTCAGGATGTGGACCTTGAATTGCTGCTGGCGGTGGATGCTTCAGGGAGTGTCAGCCAAGCGGAGTTTGAGTTGCAACTGGGCGGTATAGCAAATGCGTTTCGTGACCCTGAAATCGTGCGCGCCATTGAAACTGGCTCGCTTGAGCGGATTGCCGTGTCTTTGATGCTGTGGTCGGACGGGCGTTCGCGCAAGGTGAACAGCGATTGGGTGATTGTGGACGGGCCACTCACGGCAGAGCTGTTTGCGCAGACTGTTTTGGCGCAGGTCAAGCGACGCAAATCGTTTTTGGGGCGCGGTGGCACGGGCATTGGTGCGGCAATCGGGCATGGTGTGAAGCTGATTGAGCGCAATGGGATCAGTGCTATTCGCCGGGTGATAGATGTTTCGGGCGACGGTCATGAGACGCCGCTCGCCTTTGGTGAGGCGATGGCTTTGCCTGAGGCGTTGCGACGTGCGCGGCGCGGGGATGTTACTATAAATGGTCTGGCGATACTGTCGGATGACCCGAATTTGCTGACCTACTATAAGGCGCGGGTCATTCGCGGCCCGGCGAGCTTTGCGATTGCGGCAGATGGGTTTGAGGACTTCGCGCGGGCCATAAAGATTAAGCTGCTGCGGGAGATCCGGCTGGTGATCGGCGCGCCTAAGGGTCTTGAGGTTGGCGAAACCGCCGGGTAAGGCCGCTGGCTTGCAAGATGAGCCACAAGACAATTGGCACAATGGCTGCGATCAATAATGTGGCGACTGGCGCGTCAGAGCCGACATGACCAAGAGTGGCAAAAGCCAGCGAAAAAGGGATAACGCCGCAAAGTGCTGAGAGGGCAAACAAGCCCAGCGGCATGCGGTGCGCGCCTGCGACGACGGAAATCACTTCCGGCAGAACTGGGAGCCAGCGCGAGGCGGCAACGATCCAGCCGCCGTATTTGAGGATCAGCTGGTCCCCTTCTTCAAGGCGATTTCCCGCAAAGCGCCGCGCAATTGGGCGCCCCAACACCCGACCAATGCCGTAGCCGATAAACGCGGATAACATCGAGCCTAGGATTGCAACACCTGCGCCAAGCGTTGGCCCATAGATAATTCCCAAACCTGCAATGATGGAGGTGGTTGGAATCGGGATCACGATATCTGCAATCAGCAAACCAATACCGACAGCCCAGGCCCATTGGTCCTGATTGGCCAGAGTTCCGGCTTCAGCGTCGACCACAAGCAACGATTCGATCCGATCCCCCCAGAGCAAAAACGGAAGGATGACGCAAATTGCGAGGATCAGAACGATGATAAGGGTCGTGCGCATGCTCAAAGCTGCGACTTTTGGATGAGAAAGACAAGGCCGAGACATTACGTAACGGAATTTTTGCCTTGACCAAACAATTTTAGCGCGAAAGGCTGTTGCAGTCAGCAAAATACAAAAAATAGCTGTCAAAACTAAACGGGAGGAAGAAGAATGAAATCGACTTTCGCGTTGATTGTATCTGCAAGCATTGTTGCAATGGGGCTGGGAACAGCTGCATCCGCAGAAGCACCAAAAGTAAAACTCGAGCCGGTTGTAAGTGGTTTGAACTCGCCCTTGGCGATGGTTCAGTCTGGCGACCGGATGTTTGTCGCCGAACAGTGGGGCCGTGTGATGATCGTTCAAGACGGAGAGCTGCTTGGCACACCGTTTTTGGACATTCGCAGCCTGATCATTGACCGGCATCCGGATTTTGACGAGCGGGGTCTGCTTGGCCTCGCGCTGCATCCGGATTTCGAAAACAATGGTAAGTTCTATGTGGCTTACTCAGCGCCGCTAGATTTCCAAGGCGATCTGGGTCAGATGCTTTGGTATGATCACTCCAACATCGTATCTGAGTTCACGGTATCTGCCGATGATCCAAACACGGCAAACCGCATGTCAGAGCGGATCTTGTCGTCAACACCTTGGCCGCAGTTCAATCACAATGGTCACTGGATTGGCTTTGGCCCGGATGGCATGCTCTATGTTTCCATGGGTGATGGCGGGTACGCAAATGACTGGGGCATCGGGCACAATGTGCTTGAGGGCAACGGTCAGGACACAACAACGCCGCTTGGCAAAATGCTGCGCATTGACCCAGACACAGGCGCTGCCGCGGCTGGCAATCCGTTCTTGGATGACGAGGATTATGAGCCACGCATCTATGCAACAGGATTGCGCAATCCATGGCGCTGTTCTTTTGACATGGGCGGGGACAACGCGCTGATCTGTGCGGATGTTCAGCAGAACTCCTATGAAGAAGTGAATATCATTGAGTCTGGCGACAACCTTGGTTGGCGTCTGATGGAAGGTGATAAGTGCTTCAACTATCTGGAGCCTGACAACCATCCAGCAAGCTGTGACACTGAAGGTCTTAAGCTGCCAGTGATGACCTATAACAACTGTACGGCGCAGCCGGATGGATGTGATGGGATCTCGGTCACAGGTGGGTATGTCTATCGCGGTTCACACGCAGCCTGGGACGGCGCCTATATCTATGGTGACTGGTCCAAGCAGTTTGCCAGCATGGACGGTCAGATCATGATTGGTGTGCCAGATGGCAATGGCGGCTGGGATCGTCAGCTTGCTGATGTGACCAACATGGACAACAACACGCCTTACATCCTTGCCTTTGCGCAGGATAATGCGGGTGAAGTCTATGCGCTGACATCCGTGACGACTGGGCCGGTTGGCAGTCAGGACACGATCTACAAAGTCGTGCCTGCGCAGTAACCCTTGATTTGGGGCCGGACGCTGCTGTGTCCGGCCCTATTTCGTTACGCTGCGCGTCGGGTTCTCAGAACGATGAAACCGGCGATTATGAGGGCGAGAACAAGGATCATCATGCCCATTCCTTCGCGGGCGGTTTCGGTTTCCCACCACACATCTTGCTGCCACCAACCGGGTGTCGACGGCCAGTAGCGCACAAGGCCGAAAAGCCCTGCTACGAAGGTGAGGCCGTAAAGCGCGAATGGTAAAGTTTGCGCAAATATCGCAGGTCGAAACGCGGCAAGGGCGCACCAGACCGCGCCGATCCCATAAACAAACATCCAGAACACACCATCAGGATCGTTCCATTGAACAGCAACAAACAACACAAGCAAAACTGCGAAGATACCATTGAGAATTCGCATGACGTGCTTCCTCCTACGTATGCGCTTTGGGGGCAAGAGATATGCCTTGCCGGTCCTGCGAGCATAGGTCATCGTGGGACAGTGTCCAGATTGAGGGTGCATGACACAGGTCTTTGATACTATGAGCGCATTGGAAAATGACGGGGTTGTTTGGCAGGAATTTGCGGTTCCGTTCCGCTTTCCGGTGGCCTTTACCGACGACATTTTTGCGCCTGAAAATGAGCTTTTGCTCGATACTTTGAGCTATCGCGAGCCCGATAAACAGCATCGGTGTCTAGTTTTTATTGATGGCGGCGTTGCAGAGGCCTCGCCCGATTTGGTTGGTAAGATTGAGGCCTATTTGGCGGCCCATGGCGATCGCCTCGCCCTCGTTGCACCGCCCCAGATCATTCCCGGCGGTGAGCAGATCAAAACCGAGCTGACCCATTTGGAAGGCTTGCAGGACAAGATCCACGACACGCGGATTGATCGCCATTCCTACGTTATAACAATCGGCGGTGGTGCGGTGCTCGATGCTGTTGGGCTGGCCGCAGCAACAGCGCATCGCGGGGTGCGGTTGGTGCGGTTGCCCTCCACCGTGCTGTCACAAAATGACAGTGGTGTGGGCGTTAAAAACGCAGTGAACCTCAAGGGTATCAAGAACTATGTTGGCACATTCGCCCCACCTTGGGCTGTGCTGAACGATTATCAGTTTATCACGGCTTTGCCCAAACGCGAACGTATCTCGGGCATTGCTGAGGCGGTCAAAGTTGCGCTGATCCGGGATCCCAAGTTCTTTGAGTGGCTGGAGACAAATGCAGATGCGCTCAGCACCTTTGAGGAAGAGGCAGAGCGCTACATGATCCGCCGCTGTGCAGAGCTGCATATGCGCCAAATCGGGCAGGGCGGTGACCCCTTTGAGATGGGTTCGGCAAGGCCGCTCGATTTTGGGCATTGGGCGGCGCACAAGCTGGAATCCATGACCCGCCATCATGTCAATCACGGCGAGGCGGTGGCGATCGGGATTGCGCTGGACACGCGCTACTCAGTGCTGTCGGGGCTGCTGCCCGAGGGCGAGGATTTGCGGGTTGTGTCTTTACTGGAGCATCTCGGCTTTCGGATTTTCCATCCTGCGCTGGCGCGAACTGTGCCCGATGGCGCTTTGGAGATCGTTGCAGGGCTGGATGATTTTCGCGAGCATTTGGGTGGAGAGCTGACGATTACACTGCTTAAAGGGCTCGGTACTGGGCACGAGGTGCATGAGATGGACTCTGATCTGGTGGCGCAAAGCGTCGACTGGCTGAAGGCACGCGAGGGATAAGTATGGAGCTGCCCAATAATCTTGGCACGCTGACCTATTGCCTGAACATCCATCCAACGCAGACTTGGGACGAAGCGCGCGCTGCGTTAACAGGGCCGGTTGGTGCGGTGAAGGCCGCGCTTTGCAAGGATGCGCCGTTTGCGGCAGGGCTGCGGTTTTCGGCGGAAACGGCAGAGGATTTGCTGGATCCAGCCAAGCGCGCGGATTTGGCTGACGTGCTGCGATCCGGTGGTCTTGCACCTGTCACGATGAATGGATTTCCCTATGGGCCGTTTCATGGAACGCGCGTTAAGGAACAGGTTTACCTGCCGGACTGGCGCAGTGCAGAGCGGATCACCTACACCAATATGCTTGCAGATTTGTTGGCAGAGTTGAACCCGCCCGGCACGTTCATATCGCTTTCCACTGTGCCATGCGCTTTTCGCGGCGAGGCTGAGGGCGCCGAGACGGCGGTGGTTGAGAATTTCCTGCAATCGGTTGCGCATCTGGTTGAGCTGGAGGCGCACACGGGCTGCGAAATTGCACTGGCGATCGAGCCGGAGCCCTATTGCTATTTGGAGACGATTGCCGCGACGGTTTCATTTTTTGAAACGCAGCTTTTTAGCGCCGCGGCTGCGCAGCGCTTGGCAGAGTTGACCGGGCGCACAGTTCCAGAGGCGCGCGACTTGCTAACCCGCCATCTGGGGCTTTGCTATGATGTGTGCCATGCGGCGGTGGAGTTTGAAGACCCCGCTGGCAGCATTGAGGCCCTGCGTGCGGCAGGCATTCCGATCCATAAATTGCAACTTTCCAGCGCCTTGCGGGTGCCTGTTGGCTCAGATGCGGCGCGCCAAGCGCTGGCCCGGTTTGACGAGCCGACCTATTTGCATCAGCTGATTTCGAAAGCCGATGACGGCTCCCTGACCCGGTTCCACGATCTGGGGCCAGCGCTCGCGTCCGGTGGGGCCAAGGACGGCGAGGAGTGGCGGGTGCATTTCCATGTGCCGGTGTTTCTGGAGAGCCTGCCGGAGTTTGGCACGACGCAAGCCTTCCTGCGCGACATTCTTGCGCTGCATAAGGCTGATCCGATCTCGCGCCATCTGGAGATTGAGACCTATACATGGAACGTGCTGCCCAGCGATTTGGTTGCCGGGTCAGTCGAGGAAGCTGTCATTCGGGAAATGCAATGGGTGATGGGTGAGCTTGGGCTATGACATTTGACGTGCTGCTGCGGCTTGGCCG
>CAZQMR010000216.1:0-6356 GCA_964594465.1 uncultured Rhodobacterales bacterium | reverse complement strand
CCTTGCCCGAGGACATCGCGTAGTCTTCGCCTTTGACCGGGATTTGCGCATCAAGCGGGCGCTTGAAGGTCTCTTCCATCTCTTTCTTGAAGGCTGATTTGGACGCCGTGAGCGCCACGTAATCCTGCGGGCGTTTCGGGCCGGAAATCGCAGGAACGATGGTGCCCATGTCGAGGCTGAGCGTGTCCGTATAGATGGGGTCATAGTTTTCGTCGCGCCACATGCCGTTTTCTTTGGCATAGGCTTCCACAAGCGCGATGCGATCTTCATCGCGGCCAGTTGTGCGCAGGTAGCGCAGGGTTTCGTTGTCGATTGGGAAGAAGCCGCAGGTTGCGCCGTATTCCGGGGCCATGTTGGCGATGGTGGCGCGATCTGCGAGCGGCAGCCGGTCGAGGCCTTCGCCGTAGAATTCAACGAATTTGGAGACGACGCCTTTTTCGCGCAGCATTTGCACGACTTTGAGCACGAGGTCTGTCGCGGTGGTGCCCTCAACCATTTCGCCTGTGAGCTTGAAGCCGACGACTTCTGGGATCAGCATGGAAATCGGCTGGCCGAGCATAGCCGCTTCGGCCTCAATGCCGCCAACGCCCCAGCCAAGCACCGCAAGGCCGTTGACCATGGTTGTGTGGCTGTCGGTGCCCACGAGCGTGTCGGGATAGGCGATTTCTTCGCCGTTTTGGTCCTTATCGGTCCAGACGGCTTGGGAGAGGTATTCCAGATTCACCTGATGGCAGATGCCGGTGCCGGGGGGTACAACGCGGAAATTGTCAAACGCGCTTTGGCCCCATTTGAGGAAGGTGTAACGCTCCATGTTGCGCTCGTATTCGCGGTCCACATTCATCTGGAAAGCACGTGGATTGCCGAACTCGTCGATCATCACGGAGTGGTCAATCACGAGATCAACCGGGTTGAGCGGATTGATCTTCTCCGCATCACCACCAAGAGCCACGATACCGTCACGCATGGCCGCAAGGTCAACAACCGCAGGCACGCCGGTGAAATCCTGCATCAGCACGCGGGCCGGGCGATAGGCGATCTCGCGCGGGTTCTTGCCGCCTTTGTCGGCCCATTCGGAGAAGGCTTTGATGTCATCAAGATGAACGGTTTTGCCATCCTCAAAGCGCAGCATATTTTCGAGCACCACTTTAAGGGCCGCTGGCAGCTTGGAAAATGTGCCCAAACCGGCAGCTTCGGCGGCGGGAATGGAATAGTAGCCAATGGAAGCGGCGCCTGACGTGAGTGTACGGCGTGTTTTGGCACTGTCGGATCCGACAATTACGGTCATGGGTGGGCTCCTCAGCTATGGACTCTCGGGATTTGCGCGCTCAATGCCCTATATTGGCACTGGCATCAAGGGGGCTTTGTGCACCTTGGTATACAATTTAGGAACAGGCTTGTGACATCTGGGGCATTCCCAAGGGGGGCGGAGTTGGGTATGAGCGTCTTTATGACGTTTCAGGTTAAAAATCTCTCAATAACACGCGCCAGCAGGCCAGTGATTTCAGGCTTGAGTTTCACCGTTGGCGCTGGGCAGGCTCTAATTGTTCGCGGGCCCAACGGCGTGGGCAAGTCGACGCTGCTGCGCGGCTTGGTCGGTTTGCTTGAGACACGCGGCGAAGTGTCGCTGAGCTCGGAGGAGATAAGTTACGCAGGCCATCTGGACGCGCTCAAACCGGCGCTGAGTGTGCGAGAGAATTTGGAGATCTGGGCTGGGCTGTCGGGGCGGGAAGACGTGGCGGCGGCGGTAGAGGCTTTTGCGCTAAGGCCCCTTTTGGATCAACCGGTGCATGTTTGCTCTGCGGGTCAAAAGCGGCGCGCGGGTCTTGCCCGGCTAACGCTTGAAGGTCGTGCGCTTTGGCTGATGGATGAGCCGACTGTGGCGCTTGATACGGCGGCCATTGCGCTCCTTGAAACGGCGATCCGCGCGCATCTTGCCAATGGCGGCATGGCCCTTATCGCGACCCATGTCCCACTTGGGATTGAGGCTGAAACGCTCGAGCTAACCGCCCAAATCGCTCCCGCATCAGACCCGTTTTTGCAAGGTGCCTTTGCATGAACCTGACGCTCTTGAAACGCGAACTGCGCTTGGCGGTAAGTTCGGGCGGCGGCGCGGCGCTCAGCCTCGGCTTCTTTCTGGTCGTTGTGCTTTTGCTGCCGCTGGGGATTGGCCCGGATCAAACCATCATGGCCAAAGTGGCCCCCGGTGGCTTGTGGGTTGCGGCGCTTTTGTCCGCACTTCTGTCGCTGGATCGACTGTTTCAAGCAGATGCGGAAGACGGCTCGCTGGACATTTTGATGAGCGGCACGCTGTCGCTCGAAGCAGTGGTTGCGACTAAAGCTGTCGCCCATTGGCTCACCACGGGTCTCCCTCTGGCCGCCATCGCGCCGCTGCTAGGCGTCACGTTGAACCTACCTGGTCCTGCTTACGGATGGCTCTTGCTCAGCCTGCTGGTTGGAACGCCTGCCCTGAGCTTTCTCGGCGCCTTTGGTGCAGCTCTCACCGTGGGTATTCGCCGGGGCGGATTGCTTCTCTCGCTGCTGGTTCTGCCGCTTGCCATGCCCACATTGGTCTTGGGAGCTAAGGTCGTTTCAGACGCGGCCCGTGGGTTTGATCCAAGCACTTCTCTCGCATTGCTAACGGGTTTGACGCTGGCAATTTTGGGAGTGATGCCTTTTGCAATTTCTTACGCCTTAAGGTTGGCGCGGAGCTGATTGCGGCCTTTGATGCCTCCGGCGGGGATATTTAGAGAAAGTGATGACGGTTCTGGCGCGCGCCTTCAGAACCTGCACTTTATTGGCGCAACCCGCGACCAGCGGGTTTCAATTTTGAAGGCTGGGGTCACGATGACGTTGGGGCTTATTTACAAGGGCTGGGCTTCGCTCTAAATCACGTGCATGTCTTTTTGGGAATTCGCAAATCCGACCCGTTTCATGGCGCTTTCTGCGCGGCTTTTGCCGTGGATCACAGCGCTGGCCCTACTCACCTTTGTCGGCGGAGTCGCTTGGGGTTTTTTCGGCACACCCGACGATTATCAGCAGGGTGCAACGGTCAAAATCCTCTACATCCATGCGCCCGCGGCCATGCTCGCAATCAATGCCTGGTTCATGATGGTGGTTTGCTCGCTGATCTGGTTGATCCGCCGACACCATGTTTCGGCTCTCGCCGCCAAAGCCGCCGCTCCGGTGGGCGCGGTCCTCACTGTGATCGCATTGGTCACCGGTGCGCTTTGGGGCGCGCCGCTTTGGGGGACTTGGTGGGAATGGGACCCGCGATTGACCTCGTTTTTCATCCTCTTCGTCTTTTATCTCGGCTACATGGCGCTGTGGGCCTCGGTGGATGAACCGGACCGTGCTGCTGATCTCACCTCCATCCTCTGCCTCGTTGGCTCAGTCTTTGCGGTTCTATCACGCTATGCCGTCGATTTCTGGAGCCAAGGCCTCCATCAGGGCTCGTCGCTTTCCATCGACAAGGAAGAGCATGTGGCCGACGTTTTCTACTGGCCCCTGCTCCTTAGCCTTCTGGGATTCTTCTTGATGTTCCTCGCCCTTGTGATCTTGCGCACGCGCACGGAAATCCGCCGTCGCCGCATTCTCGCGCTCCAACGCCAGCGAGGTATCTATGCCTGATCTTGGGAAATACGCCTTCACCGTGCTGGCCTCTTATGGCGTGACGCTTGGGCTGCTGGCCGCAATTATCCTCGCTTCGCTTTGGTCCGCAAAACGCAGCAAAGCCAAACTGGAGGCACTTGAGCGCGATGAACAGTAAGTGGCTCGCCTTCATCCCACCAGTTCTGTTTCTCGCCCTTGGACTTGCCTTTTATGTGAGCCTGAGCCGCGAAGAGCCCAACGCCCTCCCGAGCATGCTCGCTGGCAAACCGGCCCCGCAGCTTGTTGTAACACCGCTTGAAGGGTACCGCACACCGACGCAGGAAGACATTGATGCTCCCGGCGTGAAGCTGGTGAATTTCTGGGCCAGTTGGTGCCCGCCCTGCCGCGCTGAGCATCCAACACTGATGAAGCTGGCGGATGAGGGATATGAGATCATTGGAATCAACCAGAATGACGAGGTGCCCAACGCGGTTGGCTTCCTCAAAAACTTGGGCGATCCGTTTATTTCAGTGGGGCGCGACGCTAAGGGCCGCCATTCGCTGGATTGGGGCGTTTATGGGCTGCCGGAGACCTTCGTCGTAGACGGAAACGGCGACATCGTTCTGCGCTATGCCGGGCCGATCACCAGTCGCATTCTAGATCAAAAGATCAGGCCCGCGCTTGAGGCAGCCAAAGCGCGCTAATCCAATTATTCGCCCGGCTGATCTTCTTCTTCGATCATATGCTGCTTTAACAGGCCCGATTGACTGAGCATGAAGGCAAAGAACAAGATCATCAGGCCAAAGGTTTTGAAATTGACCCAGATGTCTGTCGAAAATCCGCGCCAGACCACTTCGTTGAGCACCGCGAGAAACACGAAAAACGCAAAGAACCGCTTGGTGAGTTTCATCCAGCCTTCGTCATCCATCGGCAGAACTTCGGCCATCACGAATTTCAGGTAACTGTCCCCGCGCAACAGGCCAAAGCCCAGAACCCCTGCCATAATCAGATAAATCGCAGTCGGCTTCATTTTGAAGAACCGATCGTCGTTGAACCAAAGGCCAAGCCCGCCAAACAGCACCACAAGTACTGCAGTGACCGCCTGCATGCGGCTAACAGTGCCGGTCATGAACCAAAACACAGCCGTGGTGAACAGGATCATCGGGATAAAGAGCGCTGTGGCCAGCAGGAAGCCAGAATAGGTTTCGCCCCAGAGGGTAAATTCGCTGTCCTTGTAGAGAATATAGACGACGAAAAAGATCACGACCGGGCCCATTTCGAGCACGGTTTTGAGGGTCGGGTTCATTTGCTTCTCTGACATGGCATTTAGATAGTGCGGTTTAGGGTTAATTGCCAGAGAAGCTTGACCTAACCGAACTCCACCAGCACAGCGCCCATCGCGATGAGCACCAAAAGGGCTGCGCGGGTTAGCCCGACCTCTTCGCGCAGGAAAATCCAGCCGATCAAACCTGCAAAAATAACAGAGGTTTCGCGCAGCACGGCCGCCTCGCCAACGCTATCAAGCCGGGTCGCGAGCATCACTGATCCAAAAGAAAGACCACCGATGATTGCGCCGATGATTCCCTTGTTGGCAATGAGTGAAACCGGCGGGCGCTCAGACATATGTTTCCAGCGCCAAAGCGCGATCCATGGGAAGATGAACAACCCATCAAAGACGAAGAACCAGATCAGGAAGGTAAGCGGATTGGGGGAGAGACGGATGCCATAAGCGTCGTAGGTGGTATAAACCGCAACCATGATCCCCCCGCACACGGCGAGCATAAGGGCGGCTGCGAGTGTGCTGCGATCCAGTTCAATTTTGCGCAGATTAAACCCGCCGAGCAGGAAGATCCCGCCCGACAGGCAAAGGATACCGAGCCACTGAATGGCGGTGAAGCGCTCGCCGAACACGACGCCCGCGGCCAGCACTGTGACAAGCGGACCAGTGCCACGCACGACTGGGTAAACCGCCATGTAAGACCCGCGCTCATAGGCCAGCGCCATGAACAGCTTGTAGATACCATGGATAAAGATCACACCGATGAGCAGCCACCAGACTTCGCGCGTGGGCCATGGCACCAAAGTGAGGGCAAATGGCAGGGCGATCAGACCGTAGCTGAGGTCAACGGCGCCGCGTGTAAGCCATGGGTCAAGCCGCCCCTTTTGGATCGCCCCAAAAGCGGCATGGGCACAGGCGGAAAACAGGGCGAGGAACATGGCAATGCGCGCCCCTGTGGGCGTTTGAGCCACTGCATTGATCGCCTCCCCAAGGGCGGCGAGCGTTTCAGCAGCGGCCATGCTGGCGCGAGTGCATTTAGAAACCGCGCGTCAGCGACACACGACATTCTTGTACGTTATAGTCGTAAAACTCGATATTGGAGCGGTTGAACACCAGTGAGCAGCCAAGCCGGGGCGCAAATCCCTGTACCGAGAGCTTCGAGTTCAACACATTAGCGGAAATCGCGAGATACTGATCATCCCGCTCGGGTCTGCCCGTCGAGAACGGCGCATCATATTTGCGCGCCCCGAGCTGCATCTCAACATATGTCGAAAATCCACCCTGCCAGGTTTTGGAAACACCGCCGCGAATACCCGCAGAGTAATGCTTGAAATTGTCGCCCTCAGGTTCGCTGCGCCCCAAATTGAAGCCACCAAGGATAGACAGTGAGGGCGAAAGTTGACGCTCTGCGGTGAAAGACGCGTTCAGATTGGGGCCGGTCTGGTTGTCCACTTCGTCATAGACCACCCGCGCGGCATTCAAACCAAAT
>CAZQMR010000215.1:0-6413 GCA_964594465.1 uncultured Rhodobacterales bacterium | reverse complement strand
TATCGGTCTACTCCGCCTTGCCAAAGACCAGCGACGCATTGGTGCCACCAAAGCCAAATGAATTTGAAAGTGCCACGTCAATCTTGCGCTTCACCGCCTCTTTGGGGGCCAGATCAATCTCTGTATCTACCGCCGGGTTGTCCAGATTGAGCGTGGGCGGCGCAATCTGATCTCTGAGCGCAAGGATCGAGAAGATCGCCTCAACCGCCCCCGCTGCCCCCAACAGATGCCCAATGGCCGATTTGGTCGATGACATTGTGACCTTGCCAGCCGCACTGCCCAACAGGCGCGAAACCGCGCCAAGCTCAATCGTATCCGCCATTGTCGACGTGCCATGCGCATTCACATAATCAATGTCCGCTGGCGTGATGCCTGCGCGTTTAACCGCCGCACTCATCGAGCGGAACGCACCGCTGCCGTCTTCCGCCGGTGCGGTAATGTGATAGGCATCGCCCGAAAGACCATAGCCCAGAACCTCGCCGTAAATCTTGGCGCCACGTGCCTTGGCATGCTCGTATTCCTCAAGCACCACGACACCAGCGCCCTCACCCATCACAAACCCATCCCGGTCCGTGTCATAAGGGCGCGACGCGCGTGTTGGATCGTCAGCAAATTTCGTGGACAGTGCCTTACACGCATTAAATCCCGCAATCGACAAACGGCAAAGCGGCGCCTCCGCGCCACCTGCAACCATCACATCCGCATCATCCAGCGCAATCAACCGCGCCGCATCGCCAATCGCATGAGCACCGGTTGAACAAGCCGTCACAACCGCATGGTTCGGCCCCATAAACTTATGCTTGATCGAAACTTGCCCAGAGACGAGATTGATCAGGGAACCCGGAATGAAAAACGGCGAAACCCGGCGCGGGCCACGCTCAGCCATGACCTGCGAGGTTTTGTCAATCGACATCAACCCGCCAATGCCAGACCCGATCATTACACCCGTGCGGAACCGATCCTCGTCACTTTCCGGGGCCCAACCACTATCCGCAACCGCCTGATCCGCCGCCGCAACACCGTAAAGAATAAACGGATCAACCTTGCGCTGCTCCTTGGGCGCCATCCAGTCATCTGCATTGAACGTCCCATCGCTGCCATCGCCATATGGGATTTCGCAGCAATAATTGGTCGCCAAGCCTTCAGTGTCATAGCGCGTCGCGGTGCCAGCCGCATTCTGACCATCAATCAAGCGGGACCATGTTTCCTCAACGCCAGATGCAAGGGGAGAAACCATCCCAAGTCCGGTAACAACTACTCGCCGCATGGCCATCTCCCAAATTCCACTGCTCGTCTTTGTTTTGCAGAGCTTTTATCTGCATTACCGTCCCTTGAGCAAGCCCAGAGCGCTCGCAAAGCGTCGCAAAAACGAAAACGGCGCCCACTGACTGTGGACGCCGCTTTTTTCGTCTGTTTGAAGCGGATCAAGCAGCTTCAGTGATGAACTTTACTGCATCGCCGAAAGACTGAATTGATTCAGCTGCATCGTCTGGAATTTCAACACCAAACTCTTCTTCAAACGCCATAACCAATTCAACCGTATCAAGGCTGTCTGCGCCAAGATCGTCGATAAAGGACGCAGCCTCTGTGACTTTGGCTTCATCTACACTCAGGTGCTCGACGACAATTTTCTTAACGCGATCTGCAATGTCGCTCATTTTTTCTTCCTCATTAGTTGCGGGGCCGCGGGCGCGTCCCTGTGACTTGCAACCCAGTGTCTGCTCATTAGCGAGCAGATCGGGTCAACCCCGGGCAAGCGCCCTTGGCAAGCGCCGACGCTTTCGCCCCGGCTAATCTTGCTGCGGCCCTATAACATACACTCCAAGAATGGCAAATCCTTTTGCCAATCCCGCATGCAACAGGCCACCAACGCCTCACAACATGGCCATGCCACCGTTGATGTGCAAGGTTTGCCCGGTAATATAACCCGCCTCAGTGGACGCAAGGTATTGAACTGCCCCAGAAATTTCTGACACTTCCCCCATGCGCCCAGCCGGAATATTGCCCAGCAATTTCTCGCGCTGCGCATCATTGAGCGCATCGGTCATCGGCGTCGTGATGAAACCCGGTGCCACACAATTCACAGTGATTCCCCGCGAGGCCACCTCAGCCGCAAGGCTTTTTGACATACCAATCACCCCCGCTTTAGAGGCCGCATAGTTGCCCTGCCCCGGATTTCCGGTCACGCCCACAATAGAGGAGATATTGATAATCCGCCCCCAGCGCGCCTTCATCATCGGGCGCAAAACACCTCGGCAGAGGCGCATGGTTGAGCTGAGATTAACCGCCAGCACCGCATCCCACTCCTCGTTGGACATCCGCATGAACAAATTGTCCCGCGTAATCCCTGCATTGTTCACCAGAATATCCAAGCCACCCAGCGCCTCTGAGGCCGCCTTAGGCAAGGCTTCAACAGCCTCCATATCCGAGAGATTGCACGGCGTCACATGGGCCCGCTCGCCCAACTCAGCCGCCAATGCCTCAAGCGGCTCCACGCGCGTACCAGACAGCGCAACATGGGCACCGGCTGCGTGCAAACTGCGTGCAATCGCGCCGCCAATGCCGCCACTTGCGCCCGTCACCAGCGCTTTTTTGTCGCTCAGATCAAACATTATGCTTCTCCCTTGAGTGCCGCGATATCGCTTGGTGCGCCCACGGCCTTCACTTCGATTTCTTTGGCGATGCGCCGGATCATGCCCGAAAGCGCCTTGCCCGCGCCAACTTCAAGCGTTTGCGTCACCCCTTGCTCGGCCATATAGCCCACGCTTTCGCGCCAACGCACAGCGCCTGTGACCTGCTGGATCAGCAAGTCCTTGATTTCAGCCGGATCGCTTATCGCCTCGGCCTTCACATTCGCTACAACAGGCACGCCCGGCGCTTTAATCTCCACATCGCCAAGCGCCTCAGCCATTGCCTCCGCCGCAGGAGCCATCAAAGCACAATGAAACGGAGCGCTCACTGGCAACAACAGCGCGCGTTTCGCACCCTTGTCCTTGGCCATGCCAACCGCACGCTCAACCGCAGCTTTGCTGCCCGAAATCACCACCTGTGCGGGATCATTGTCATTGGCGGCCTGACACACCTCGCCCTCAGCTGCCTCTTCAGCAAGCGCTGTCACTGCCGCCAGATCAAGCCCAAGCACAGCCGCCATCGCACCCTCACCCACAGGCACAGCCGCCTGCATCGCGCGACCACGAATGCGCAATAGCCGTGCAGTGTCTTGCACAGAAAGCGCACCGGCTGCGCACAATGCCGAATATTCCCCAAGCGAATGCCCCGCGACATACGCAGCTTGATCAAGTCCCAAACCTTCGCTTTCCAAGGCGCGAAAAGCGGCCAGCGATGTTGCCATCAAAGCAGGCTGTGCATTTTCCGTCAGGGTCAGGGTCTCAATATCCCCCTCCCAAATCAGCGCTGACAAATCCTGCCCCAGCGCTTCATTCACCTCATCAAAAACTGCCTTCGCGGCAGGATAAGTTTCTGCCAGTTCGCGCCCCATCCCAATGCTCTGCGCGCCCTGTCCGGGAAATACCAATGCCCTCATCAACTAGCCCTTTTGTTGTTGCTTGCCCTCAACTAACCTGCCGCTCCAAAGGGCGCAAGCACAGCAGAAAAGACGCTGAGCGACGTAAAAAGGACGCCTATATACATCTGATATTCAATCGCAGCCTTTAGGTTTGCGAGGAACAACGACTCTACAGGCCAATTTCCATGAGCAAACTCGACCCTCTCGTCATATTTACGCCATCGGGTAAGCGCGGCCATTTCGCCAAGGGCACGCCGGTTTTGACCGCCGCACGTCAGCTTGGCGTTGATCTTGATAGCGTCTGCGGCGGGCGCGGGATTTGCTCGAAATGTCAGATCACGCCGAGCTTTGGCGATTTTCCCAAGCATGGCGTGACCGTGACGCAAAGTGCTGTGTCCGAGTGGAATTCCGTGGAAGAGCGCTACAAGTCCAAACGTGGGCTGATCGATAGTCGTCGTCTTGGCTGTCAGGCGCTGATTGAGGGCGATCTTGTGATCGATGTGCCGCCCGAAAGTCAGGTCCACAAACAAGTCGTGCGCAAGCGCGCTGAGGCGCGCGCGATCGAAATGGATCCCGCAACCCGGCTTTATTATGTCGAGGTGCAGGAACCTGACATGCATGAACCTTCAGGCGATCTGGAAAGATTAACAAACGCTCTTAAAGAGCAGTGGTCATTGGATAATATCAAGCCAGACCTTCGCCTAATGCAAATGCTGCAACCGGCTTTGCGCAAGGGCGACTGGAAAGTAACTTGTGCCGTTCATCGTGGCCACGAGGGTGAAGAGGCCCGCATCATTCAGGTCTGGCCCGGCTTTTATGACGGCGCGATTTACGGCCTCGCGATTGATTTGGGCTCCACAACCATTGCAGCGCATCTTTGCAATCTGGCGGATGGCGAGGTGCTGGCCTCCTCTGGCCTCATGAACCCGCAAATCCGTTTTGGCGAAGATTTGATGAGCCGCGTGTCTTATTCGATGATGAACCCCGGCGGTGATTTTGAGATGACCGCCTCGGTGCGCGGGGCCATGAACGAGCTGAGCGCGCAGATTGCCAATGAAGCTGGGATCGATAAGTCCTTGATTGTAGAGGCTGTTTTTGTCGCTAATCCGGTGATGCACCACCTCTTGCTTGGGATTGATCCAGTCGAGCTGGGCCAAGCGCCGTTTGCGCTGGCGACCTCTGATGCGGTGTCGCTTTGGGCAACCGAGCTTGATCTCGATCTGCACCCTTCCGCGCGGGTTTATATCCTGCCGTGTATTGCGGGTCATGTGGGGGCCGATTGCGCGGCTGTGGCCTTGTCCGAGGCACCAAACAAAGCTGAGGATACCACATTGATCGTCGATGTTGGCACCAATGCAGAACTGCTTTTAGGCAATAAAACCAAGGTCTTGGCATGCTCCTCCCCAACTGGCCCTGCCTTTGAAGGCGCGCAAATCTCCGCCGGGCAACGCGCCGCACCCGGCGCCATTGAACGGGTGGAAATTGATCCCGTGAGCAAAGTCGCGCGTTTCCGCGTGATCGGATCGGACATTTGGTCCAACGAAGAGGGCTTCGCTCAAGTTATTGAAAACACAGGCATAACCGGCATCTGCGGCTCCGGCATCATCGAGGCTATAGCTGAGATGCGCATGGCTGGTCTTGTTGATCCGGGCGGTTTGATCGGCTCAGCCGAGGCCACAGGCTGCCCTCAGATCATAGCCGATGGGCGCACAAATTCCTACATTCTGCACGACGGAACCGCCACTGGCGGGCCGCTGATCTCGGTCACCAATGGCGACGTCAGAGCGATTCAGCTAGCAAAAGCAGCACTTTACGCGGGCGCGCGGTTGTTGATGGACGAGTTCGGAATCGACACAGTGGAGCGGATTGTGCTGGCCGGGGCGTTTGGAGCGCATATCTCGCCAAAGCATGCGATGGTGCTGGGGATGATCCCGGATTGTGAATTGGATCAGGTCAGCTCGGCGGGGAATGCGGCAGGGACCGGGGCGCGGATTGCGCTTTTGAATGTGGCCGCAAGACGCGAAATCGAGAAAATAGTACGTGAAATCAATAAGGTAGAGACCGCAATCGCGCCCAAGTTTCAGGAGCATTTCGTCAATGCCTCCAACATCCCACACGCCACGGATGGCTTTCCTCGCTTGGAAAAAACCGTGCAATTACCGCAAGTTAGCTTCAATGCGGGGCCTGCAAGCGAGGGTGGTCGGCGCAGACGGCGGCGTGGTTAATCTGCCCAAATTTGCACAAATCACGCCATATATTCGCCTTATGAACCGGTTTAAAGCGGTCTAGGGCCAACACGAAGAATCGCTGGCCTGTTGATTTGGATTGAATATGCAAACGTTGAATGCGGGTATGAAAATGCGTCAAGCCTTTGTTTCTATTGCACTTATCGTCTTTGGAGGAATCATTGGATTCTTTCTGGGCGGCACGATGGCAGGCAATATGATCACCGGAGATTCCGTGTCGGATGTGGCAATGGTCGCGGTCAGCTCTATTGTGACGGGCATTCTAGGTGCCGGACTTGGTCTGGCCCTCAGCATACGGCGAAATGCTTAACACCCCAAAGTCAAGCAGCACAAACACGGTGCAAAACCGGCACAGATGCGATTCGGCTTTTGCCGCTTTGCGCAAAAGTTAACGCGCTTTCCTAAGATTTGATGAACGCGTCCTCTCGACCTTGGCAGCCTGCAAAGCTAGGCTCCGGCCATGGTCACACAGAACCTTTCCTTCTGCTACATGCCCTCACCGGTCGGTGATCTGCTGATTGCCGGAGACGGAGCGCATCTGCATTACATCAGCTTTCCGACGGGCCACAAAAAGATGGAGCCGGACGCGAGTTGGACTGAGAATGCTGAGCCATTTGGTGAGGTGACGCGACAACTTGCGG
>CAZQMR010000214.1:0-6430 GCA_964594465.1 uncultured Rhodobacterales bacterium | reverse complement strand
ACTGGGTCTTGGCCATGCAGACCGGCAGATTGCCATAGCCCTGCTCTTCCCACTGTTTCAACTGGTCGCGAATTTTCTTGTCCGCAAGCACCTCGTCTGCGCGGTAGATTTCTTTGGCGATCGTCTCGATCTTGTCAAAGAGGGGCATGTCATCCTTATAGAGCGGCGCATATTGCGACTGATCGCTATCCGCGATCTCCGCAATACGCGTTGCCAGCTCAATAGTGCCCTTGGACCCATCCGCCCAATGCTTGCACAAGATCGCCTCAGAGCCCTGACTTTCAACATAGGCCTTAACCGCAGCAACTTCTGCGTCTGTGTCCGTCACGAAATGATTGATCGCAACAACCGCTGGAACACCAAATTTCTTGATGTTGGAAATGTGACGACCAAGATTATCACATCCACCCTCAACGGCCTTAACGTTCTCTTCGCCCAGATCAGCCTTGGCAACACCGCCATTCATCTTCATCGCACGCACAGTCGCCACGATCACAACCGCAGCAGGCTTCAGCCCAGCCTTGCGGCACTTAATGTTCAGGAATTTTTCGGCGCCTAGATCGGCGCCAAATCCGGCCTCTGTCACCACGTAATCCGCAAGCTTGAGCGCAGTTTTGGTTGCCATCACAGAGTTACAGCCATGAGCGATATTGGCAAAAGGGCCGCCATGCACGAAGGCCGGGTTGTTTTCCAGCGTCTGCACAAGGTTCGGCTGCAACGCATCCTTAAGCAGAACCGTCATCGCACCATCGGCCTTAATGTCGCGCGCATAAACCGGTGAGCGGTCGCGGCGATAGGCCACGATGATGTCGCCCAAGCGTCTTTGCAGGTCCTCCAGATCATCCGCAAGACACAAGATCGCCATGACTTCAGAGGCAACCGTGATGTCAAAGCCAGCTTGGCGCGGGAAGCCATTGGACACACCGCCCAGCGAGGTAACAACATCGCGCAACGCACGGTCATTCATGTCCAACACCCGGCGCCAAACGACCCGGCGCTGGTCAATCTGAAGCTCATTGCCCCAGTAAATATGGTTGTCGATCATCGCGCTCAGCAAGTTATGCGCTGAGGTGATCGCGTGGAAATCACCGGTGAAATGCAGGTTCATTTCTTCCATTGGTACGACTTGCGCATAGCCACCGCCAGCAGCGCCACCTTTCATGCCAAAGCACGGACCAAGAGACGCCTCGCGGATACAAATCGCCGTATTTTTGCCAATCGCATTCAAGCCGTCGCCAAGACCAACAGTCGTGGTCGTTTTGCCCTCGCCAGCAGGGGTTGGGTTGATAGCGGTCACGAGGATCAGCTTGCCGTCCTTTTTGCCGGACTGAGCTGAGATAAACTCAGCAGAGACCTTAGCCTTGTCATGGCCGTAGGGAACCAGATCCTTGGCCTCAATTCCAAGTTTCGCCCCGATTTCCTGAATCGGCTTCTTGTTGGCTTCGCGGGCAATTTCAATGTCGGATTTATAGGCCATGTGTCCCTCGTTTCCCTTTAGGAGCAAACTTTTCTCGCCTTATCCGCATTATCCAAGACTGGGGGCAAGACGTATTCGACAATTCCCAATCTGGAATCGACAAAAAGCAAGAAAAAAGGCTCAGCGTCGGAACGCTGAACCTTTTTGGATCAGTTTTGGCTTGTCAACTCGGCGAATTAGCAGACCAATTTCTCATTTTGGTCCAGCTCATGCGCATCTTAGGTTGAAGGTTCAGGCTCCAAACCACCTGTGTCGTCTGATTTGGGACGCGGTTTTCCAGCTTTGGGAATCGATGCGATGCCCGTACCGGAAGTGCCCGATGGCATGTCGCCATCATCCTGACCGCGGTTAAGCGCTTCGCCGGCGATGACTTTGTTGATCTCGTTACCTGTTAGGGTTTCGTATTCCAACAAACCCTGCGCCAAACGCTCAAGGTCTTCGCTTTTCTCCGTCAGGATCCGCACCGCAGTTTCCCAACCCTCATCGACGATTTTGCGAACTTCCGCATCAATCACATCTTGAGTGTCAGGCGATGCATTTGTGCCATTGCCTTGTGGGCCAAGATAGGTCTGCTGCTCGGTTGAGTAGTCAATATTGCCCAGCTTGTCGGACATGCCGAACTGCGTGACCATCGCCCGCGCAATACGCGACACCTGCTGAATGTCCGAGGACGCGCCAGAGGTCACATTGTCCTCACCAAAGATCAGCGTTTCCGCCGCCTTGCCGCCCATCGCCATAGCGATCTGCGACTTGTATTTAGTAAGCGTCACCGAAAGCTGATCCCGCTCAGGCAAGCTCAGCACAAGGCCAAGCGCACGGCCACGCGGAATGATCGTCGCCTTATGGATCGGGTCATGCTGGGGCACGTTGAGGCCCACAATCGCGTGCCCAGCCTCATGATAGGCGGTCAGCTTCTTTTCGTCCTCAGTCATGACCATCGAGCGGCGTTCCGCCCCCATCATGACCTTGTCCTTGGCATTCTCGAAATCTTCCATAGTGACCGAGCGTTTGCCTGTACGCGCCGCCATCAGCGCGGCCTCATTCACAAGGTTCGCCAGATCAGCACCGGAAAACCCGGGGCAACCGCGTGCAATGATCCGCAGATCTACATCCGGCGCCAGCGGCACTTTGCGAGCATGCACGTCCAGAATTTTGCGACGACCGTTGATATCCGGGTTCGGAACCTGCACCTGACGATCAAAACGGCCCGGGCGCAGAAGCGCTGGGTCTAGCACGTCAGGTCGGTTGGTCGCGGCGATGATGATCACGCCTTCGTTTGACTCAAAGCCATCCATCTCAACCAACAACTGGTTGAGCGTCTGTTCACGTTCATCATTGCCGCCGCCATAGCCCGCGCCACGATGGCGACCCACGGCATCAATCTCATCGATAAACACGATGCATGGCGCGTTTTTCTTTGCCTGCTCGAACATATCGCGCACGCGGCTAGCGCCAACGCCGACAAACATCTCAACAAAATCAGAACCGGAGATGGTGAAAAACGGAACACCGGCCTCGCCCGCAATCGCACGCGCCAGCAGCGTTTTACCTGTACCCGGAGGGCCAACAAGCAACGCCCCTTTTGGAATTTTACCGCCAAGACGGGAGAATTTCTGCGGGTCCTGCAAGAACTCGACAATCTCTTCCAGCTCGTCCTTGGCCTCGTCAATCCCGGCGACATCTTCAAAGGTCACGCGACCCTCTTTTTGCGTCAGCAACTTCGCCTTGGACTTGCCAAAACCCATCGCGCCACCGCGCCCACCGCCTTGCATGCGGTTCATGAAATAGATCCAAACACCAATCAGCAAAATCAGCGGGAACCAAAGCCCGAGCATCGCCATAAGGCCTGATTGCTCTTGCGCTTGAGCTTTAATCTCAACCTCGCTGTCGCGCAAAACAGTCACCACATCAACGTCACGCGGCAAAATGGTTTGCAACTTAGTGCCATCGCGGGTCGTGATGTAGATTTTCTCACCATCAAGCTCGACAGAGCTTACCTGCCCGCCTTCAACCTGGTCTAGAAAATTGGAAAAGCTCACTTCGCGCGAATTCGCCTGTGTTCCGCCGGTGCTGAACACCTGAAACACTGCAATCATCAGCAGAAACAAAATGACCCAAAAGGCGATGTTTTTGGTGTTGTTCAAGACACTCTCCTTGGCAGCCAGCGCGCATCTTCCCCGATGCGCTTAGCAGGAATTCATGAAAGGTAAGATAAGGCCTCTTTTTGCAACTTCAACCAGCCAAAATTGCGGCAAAGTATCCATCCGGCCCGCCAATCAGTTCCGCCTTGTAGCCGTTTTCTAGCCCTGCGCAAGGGGCGGCAACGATTCTGCCCGATTTCCACACCGCCGGCGTGGCCATCAAACTGCGCCGGTCAAACCCGGTTTCGCGCCAATCCGGGCAACTCAAAAGCCCTTCTTCACCAAGCGCTGCAACCTCACCCTCGCCCGCACCTTGCACCAGCCACCGCTGGTCCCAAACCGCCCCCATTGGCACTGCGGCTTGCGCGCGCTCGGGCTCGCGCACCATGTGAACCTGCACCTCATCACACAAACAATCTACCCCATGCAGCGTCAGGCGCTTCGATTGACCCAATGCAGACAAAAGCTGATCCAATGCACTGGCGCGGGGCCGATAGGCCTGCCCGGAAATCCAACACAAGCTATGGGCCAAAACGCGCAGTGCAAGCTCGTCACCCGCCTCGCGCAACGCCTCAACATCAAGGCGCACGGACCCAACCCCGTCCACATGAGCCGCATTCTTCGCCAACCAGAAACTCGCCTGTTCCAAACCTGATCGCGCCCTTGCCATGCGTGCCGCCGTCGAAATCAATCCCTGTGTCGTAATTCCAAGCGGCGCCAAGTCTCGCAACGCCTGACGCGCCTTTACCCGATTAAAACGCGCATCCTCATTGCTCGGATCGCTGACCCAGCTCAAATTTCGATTTTCCAAAAATACTTGAAGATCAGACCGTTGCACTGTGATCAGCGGTCTCACAAAGAGCGTACCGTCAGACACGCGCCTCTGCGCCATCCCCGCCAAACCATCCACACCAGACCCACGCGCAAGCCGCATCAGAACTGTTTCTGCTTGGTCATCGCGGGTATGACCGAGCGCAACAGCCACAGCGCCTTGCGCCTTCGCCCAATCGCCTAACAGCGATAGGCGCGCCTCCCGCGCAGCCGCTTGCAGGTTGCCTTTAGGCGGATCCTCCCAGTGCAAAATCTGATGTAAAATGCCATGCTCGGCGCAAATTGCTGCGACACCTTCAGCCTCAGTCCGGCTGTCGGGGCGCAACCCGTGATCAACCGTTGCCGCCACAATGCTGCGCCCGGTGTCTTGCGCCAGCAAAAGCAATGCCAAGGAATCGCTGCCACCGGAAACAGCAACGCCAACCGGCCCATCAGGCAGATTGGCGAAACAGGTTTCTACGGCTTTGCTCAACTCCCGCAGCTAAACATCTCCTTGGCAGACAGCACTTGCGTCAGGGTCGGATGACCAGGAAATCGCGCTTGGGTCTCTGAAAACGTCAGACATGCCTCTTTCAACTGCCCAAGTTTTCCAAGCGACAATCCAACCTTATAAAGCGATGTCGGCGCATGTTCGCTGTCAGGGTAATCGCTAAAACTTTTCAGATAAGACCGCGCAGCCCCCGCCCAATTTGACTGTGCATAGTGCGCCTCGCCCAGATAATACATCGCAGAAGCGGACAGCGGCCCGCCCGGATACGCCATCAAAAACTGATCAAACCCCGTCGCAGCCGTAACCGCATCGCCGCCCTTGAGCGCTTCCAGAGCCGCCTCAAAATCTTCGCGCTCGACAACCGCCAGCTCAGCCCCTGTGTCGGGAACCTTCAGTTCAGAGCTGACCGCAGGCACTGGTGCCACGCCGCCAAGTGTCGAGGTTTCTCCAAGGGTCGAAATATCGCCGCCTTCAAGCTCCACCAAACGGAACTCAAGGTCACCGATGCGCCGCGTACCATCCTCAACGATCTGGCTCACATGTCGGCGCAGCGCTTCGACGTTGCCCGTGACACGGCGCAATTCCAGCTCAAGCTGGTCCAGCCGTTGCAACGCTGGGCCGGAGGTCGCAACACCCTGCCCTGCCGTATTGGACAAAAGCTGCGAGCGCAGGCTCTCGATCTGACCATTGAGCGCCGTAAGCTCGGAGCGCACAGACGCCAACTCATCCGGGTCCGGCGTGGATTGCGCGAAGGACGCACCGCCCAAGGTCAACGCCCCGCCCCAAAACACCGCTGCGATCAAAAGCCCGCGCATCAGATCAGCTCCCCAATCCGCCGGCCACTACTGTTACGGCACGGCGGTTTTTGAACCAGCATTCCTCGGTAGAGCACGCCGCCAAGGGGCGTTCTTTGCCGTAGGTGATCGTGGATAGGCGGCTTTCAGCAACACCTTGAGAGACCAAAAAGTTGTAAGCCGCAGAGGCACGTCGCGCCCCAAGCCCAAGATTATATTCCCGCGTGCCCTGCTCATCTGCATGGCCTTCAATTACAACCGATTTGTCTGGATTGGCCTGCAACCATGCAGCTTGCGCGGTCAGGGTCGCAATTGCCTGATCGCTCAGCGCATGTTGATCCACCAAGAAATTCACCGTGTCGCCTACCTCGCTCTGGAAATACCCGATCGAGCTTTGCTCAAGGCCGCCAGCAGCGCCGCTTGTTTGCAGCGTCGCGCCCGCAGGTGTTTCGTCATCACCAAACAAGGAGAAATTGGAACATGCGCCCAATCCCACCAGCAATACTGTGCTTAGAATAACTCTCATACTCGCCTCACTTCTTTGTCTGCTCGTTTGCCCCCGGTTGTCCGGGTGGCGATTGGTTTCACTCTAGCACATCAGCGTGCTTGCGTCACTTCACATCTGTCTTTCCCGCTCACTTGAGCAGATTGGACCAATTCGGATCGCTTGCAAATTCCGGCGTAACCCGCCGTTGCA
>CAZQMR010000213.1:2791-6431 GCA_964594465.1 uncultured Rhodobacterales bacterium | reverse complement strand
GCTTGCCACTGACCTATTCCAAGGACATGCAAGAAGACAAAGAGCTGACCTTTGACGCGGCTGACACGCTGATGCTCGCACTTGCGGCCATGACCGGGATGGTCAGCGATATGGCGCCCAACCCGTCCTCGCTGCGCGCTGCTGCCGGGTCCGGCTTTTCGACAGCGACGGACTTGGCGGATTGGCTGGTACGCGCGCTGGGCATGCCGTTTCGCGATGCCCATCACGTCACTGGGGCGCTGGTGAAAATGGCGGAGGATCAAGGCTGCGACCTTCATGAATTAACGCTGGAGCAGATGCAAAGCGTGCATGCGGAAATTAAACCTGAGGTGTATGAAGTATTAGGTGTAGACAACTCTGTGGCGAGTAGGGCAAGCTATGGCGGTACGTCGCCGGATCAAGTGCGCGCACAAGCTGCCCGCTGGAAACAGGAGCTGGGCTGATGCGCGGAACACTGATCTTGGTTGCGTGCCTCGCGATGGCTACTCTGGCCTCCTGCGGGCTGAAAGCAGAGCCGACACGGCCAACTGCCGAGAGTTCATAAGGGGCGTGAGCGTCGCGTGTTTAAGCAACACGACTGACAGGAGCCCCACATGTCTCACCTCTTTTCGCTTTCGCGCCGCGCCTTGTTTGCAGCCTCGCTTGGTTTATTTGCTCTTAGCGCTGGCCTGCCCGCGCAGGCTCAAAACGCCAAAGGCCCCATTCTTCTGACAGTCACGGGCGAAGTCGGCAAACCCAACCGCGAAGGTTACAACCCCGAAGTCGATAAGTTTTTCGGCTACAATGATGTGGACTTCGCCAAGGCTGCTGAGTTCGATCTGGCAGCCCTTGAGGGTCTGTCGATGAATGCTGTGAAGGCTGACTTTCCAAAGGGTGGCGAAATCTACACGTTTGAGGGTCCGCTCTTGGCTGATGTGCTGGCCGCAGCCGGTGCTAAGGGCGGCAAAGTAACGATCCAAGCGCTTGATGGCTACGCAGTAGAAGCCCCGCTTGAGGAAATGATCGCCCAAGGCGCGATTGTGGCGCTCAAGCGCAATGGTCAGTCTTTCGGCATTGGCGGCTTTGGCCCAACGCAGATCGTCTTTCCGCGCGCTGAGCGCAGCGACTTGGCAGACATGCCCGATGATCGCTGGGTCTGGTCGATCTTTCATATCAATGTGAAGTAGAGCTTTGCGCCTCGCCCCGCCGATAGGAGTTCGGCGGGGTTCGGATGTAACTTTCTTGCCTCCGGCGGAAGTATTTATAGAAATTCGAAGTCGGGGAGCTTTGACTTTCTTATAGGCAATGCCAGTTTGTCACTTGTTGATAAACTGGAGCCTACTCATGTCCCTGCTACGAATGACATACCTTGTGCTGGCCATCGTCGGTGCCATCATGCCCATGCGCTATTTCATTCGCTGGTTTGAGGAAAATTCCTACTCACTGGCGGCGATGATCGACGCTTGGCATGTGAATGATGCCACCCGCGGGTTGGTCTGGGATCTGACCGTTGCCGCGATTGCGCTCACGGTTTTCATCATCGCAGAGGTCGCAACCCGCCGCGACTACTGGCTTTTGATCTGCATTCCCGCGATTTATGGGGTTGGCGTGTCCTTTGGACTGCCGCTATATCTGTTTCTTCGTTCCAAACCGACCAGTTGAGACACCCCAATGGACCATTTCCTTTACCGCGACGGCATCATGCATGCCGAAGATGTGCCGCTGCCTGACATTGCGGCCTCTGTTGGCACACCGTTTTACGTTTATTCCAGCGCGACATTGTTGCGCCATTTGAAGGTGTTTCAAGACGCGCTTGAGGGCATGGAGAATCTTGTCTGCTACGCGATGAAGGCCAATTCCAATCAGGCGGTGCTCAAACTTCTGGGTGATGCGGGTGCTGGCATGGATGTGGTCTCGGCGGGTGAATACGCGCGCGCGCGGGCCGCAGGCATTCCCGGCGATCGGATCGTGTTTTCTGGCGTCGGCAAAACCCGCGAAGAGATGGAGTATGTGCTGAGCGGCGGTGTGCGCCAGTTCAACATTGAGAGCGAGCCGGAGATGGAATTGCTCTCGGTTGTGGCCAGCGAAATGGGCCTCACAGTTCCCATCACCGTGCGGGTCAACCCGGATGTGGACGCAAAGACCCACCCCAAGATCGCCACCGGCATGTCTGACAACAAGTTTGGCATCCCCATCGCCAAAGCGCGTGATGTTTATGCTCGCGCTGCCGCTTTGCCGGGCATTGAGGTGATTGGCATTGACGTGCATATCGGCTCCCAACTGACCGAGCTTGCCCCTTACGAGGCCGCATTCCAAAAAGTCGCGGATCTCACCGAGACGCTCCGTGCGGACGGCCACACCATCAAGCGGCTTGATCTGGGCGGCGGCCTTGGCATTCCTTACGAGCGCTCCAATGAAGCCCCGCCGCTGCCAAGGGATTATGGCGATGTGATCCGGCGCAGCGTGGGGCATCTGGGCTGCGAGATCGAGATCGAGCCGGGGCGTTTGATTGCGGGCAATGCGGGTCTGCTGGTCACATCCGTAATCTACCGCAAGAACGGCGAAGGACGCGATTTCCTCGTGCTGGATGCGGCCATGAACGACCTGATCCGCCCGGCTATGTACGAAGCTCATCACGATATTGAGCCGGTGATCGAGCCGCAGCCCGGTGCAGAACAGCAGCCAATCGACATTGTGGGCCCGGTTTGCGAATCAGGGGATACCTTCGCAAAGCAGCGCAATATGCCAATGTTGCGCTCAGGCGAGCTGGTCGCGTTCCGCTCTGCGGGGGCATATGGCGCTGTAATGTCCTCAGAATATAACACCAGACCGCTTATTCCGGAGGTTTTGGTGCAGGGTGATCAATTTGCAGTCATCAGAGAACGACCTACCTATGAAGAGATCATAAACCGGGATAAGATACCTGAATGGCTGAGCGGAGCATAAACCACCGCTAAAGGAGCATCATGAGCGAGCAAACGCGCATTGAGAAGACCGCCACCTTGCGAAAACTCGCACGGCGCATTTCATGGTCGCGATTGATGCTTGGCGCGGAGCGGATCGCGGATGCGTTCTGGCCGCTTTGGTCGCTGCTTCTCGTTTTCCTTGCCTGTGTACTCTTCGGTGTTTTTGAGAGCTTCGGCGCGGTGCTTCACAGCTTGGCGCTGGCGGGTTTTGGCATTGGTGCGATTTGGCTCGCTTGGCGCGGGATAAAGCGGCTCGACTGGCCCAACCGGATGCAAGCGGTCTCGCGGCTTGACGATGATATGCCCGGCCGCCCGGTCTCGGCGCTCGCGGATGCGCAAGCCCTTGGTCACAATGATCCCGCTACAACGGCGCTTTGGGAGGCACACCAAAACCGCATGGCTGCCAAGGCGGCTGAGGCGCGCGTGGCCCCGCCCGATCTCGCCCTGTCCAAACAAGACCCATGGGCGTTGCGCCTGATCGCGGTCACGGCTGCGATTGCAGCTTTGATTTTCGCCCGTGGCGATGCACTTGATCAACTCACCACGGCGCTCAATCCAGAGGTTGAGACCCCCATTGCGACCGTAAGCTTTGAGGCATGGGCCAGCCCACCTGCCTATACGGGCAAGCCGACGATTTATCTTTCCGAATTGCTGGATACAGATGAGATCGAATTGCCCCAAGGCAGCGAAATCAT
>CAZQMR010000213.1:0-2691 GCA_964594465.1 uncultured Rhodobacterales bacterium | reverse complement strand
GCCGCCGCCGAAGTGACCATCGAGTTGGATTTGGACGCGGTTGAACGCAGCCATGGCCTCGCCGCAGAAACCGTGCCGGGCGAGGCCGTCGTGCTTGATTTGCCTTTGCCGCTTGGGGGCAGCAACGAAGAGATTGAGGAAACGCTGGTCGAGGATTTGTCCAAACATCCTTACGCTGGGCTGCCGGTTCGTTTGACCCTCAAAGCAATTGACGCGGCAGAGCAAGAAGGTGTGTCCGAAACGATCTCGCAAATCCTGCCCGGGAGGCGCTTCTTTGATGATGTTGCGGGTTCGCTGGTCGAATTGCGCCGGGATTTGCTGTGGTCAAAAGACAATGATGACCGGGTCGCAATGATGCTGCGTACGATCACGCATCGCCCGGAAGATGGCTTCAAGAACGAGCGGGCCTATCTTGTGACCCGCACCGCCATTCGCCGCCTTGAAGCGGGAATTGCGTTTAGCAACAATGGCTTATCTGACGAGCTGGTAGTGGAAGTGGCTGAGCTTTTATGGCAAGCCGCCCTGATGATCGAAGATGGCGGTTTGGCCTCGGCGCAGGAACGTTTGCGTCAGGCTCAGGAGCGTTTGAAAGACGCGCTGGAGAACGGCGCAACCGAGGAAGAAATCGCGGAGCTGATGCAAGAGCTGCGCGAGGCGATGGACAATTACATGCGCCAACTGGCGCAAGAGGCTGAGCGCAATCAGGATCAGCAGCAAGCACAGAACCAGCAAAACCAGCAGGCGATGTCGCAGGACCAGCTGCAGCAAATGATGGATCGGATTCAGGAGCTTGCCGAGAACGGTCAGATGGAAGAGGCGCAGCGGTTGCTGGAGATGCTGCAGCGCATGACCGAGAACATGCAGATGACCCAGCAACAGCAGCAGGGTCAGGGACAGCAAGGCCAAGGCCAGCAGACCATGCAGGACTTGCAGGACACTTTGCGCCAGCAGCAAGAGCTGTCGGATGAGGCGTTTGAGGAGTTGCAGCGCGAGTTCCAAGAGCGCCGCGATGCTCAGCGCAATCAGCAAGGGCAACAGGGCCAGCAAGGCCAGCAACAAGGACAGCAGCAGGGCCAACAACAGGGTCAGCAGCAAGGACAGCAACCGGGCCAGCAAGGTCAACAGGGCCAACAGGGTCAGCAAGGGCAACAAGGACAGCAGGGCCAAAATGGCCAGCGAGGACAGGCTCAGAACGGTCAACCCGGTGGTCAGGGCGGTCAGCAGCAGGGCCAAAACGGGCAAATGTCCCCCGGCGAGTTGGCGCAGCGGCAAGAAGCTTTGCGCCAGTTGCTAGACAATTTGCGTGGCCGGGTTCCCGGTGGACAGGGCGGTGAAACTGGTCAAGCGCTGGAACGGGCAGAGCGGGACATGGGCTCAGCGCGGGACAATCTGAACAGTGGTGATCTCCCCGGTGCGCTGGATGATCAGGCGGATGCGATGGAGAACCTGCGCGAAGGATTGCGCCAGTTGGGTGAAGAACTGGCCCAGCAACAAGGGCAGCAACCCGGTGGCCAGGACAATATGAGCCAAGGCGAAGGTGGGCCGCGCGGTCAAGTTGATCCGCTGGGCCGTCGCTCAGAGGGTCGCAATGGCGGTGATCCCAATGCGCGCGGGCCGGAAATTCCGGGGACCGGCGCGATGCGAGCGCAGGAATTGTTTGACGAAATTCGTCGCCGCTCGGGCGAGCGCTCACGCTCGCAGTTCGAGTTAGATTACTTGCGCCGCCTACTGGATCGCTTCTGATCCGCTGCTTTGGGTGACGCACAAACGCGACGCACAAACACGATGCAAAACCGGTGCAATCCATGCACAGCGTTTTGCGCTCTGAACCCTATGTGAACTAGATGTGGTGGCCCGTTTCACGCCTGTCACAAGCGGAACTTTTTGTTAAGAATTCCGGATTTGGAGCGTTCAACTGCTCGGATTGAACAGGCCGAGGATGCTGTCGCGGAGCTGATTGAACATCTCGACATAGCTGGCGAGTGGCTCGGCCAAAGAGGGGACTGCCAGTGCGAGCTGTGGCGCGAAAATGTAAATCCCGATCAACAGAAACCCAAGCAGGAGCGCGATCATCAAGCCGGTCAAAAAACCGGAACTCTTTGGCTCTTTGGCTTTGCGCTCTTTTCGCACTTGGCGCAGGGATGAATTCAGCTCATTGGCGTCAGGCAAACTTGCACGGCGCTGGGCAGGTTCAAGCCGGGTCTGGACATCATCAAGAGCGTCCTCGTCGGATTCTGCCTGGCTGATCTGATCGCGCAAACTGCGGGTTAAGGCTTCGTTATCAACTTCAGTGAGATCGCGCGCACGGCTTGTCGTGTCGCCAAGCAAATCACTGTAGCTTCTTAGCCTTGGTGCTGAACCAACCGCCGCTGTTGCGGCAACCGCACCAGCCCCGAGTGCCGCCACGGTCGCGCCGATTGGCGAGGTATCTTCTTCGCTTGGTTCTTCTTCTTTGTGTATGGAAAATTCTGCGGTTGGCGTGTTGCTCAGAGGGGCGTCTTCTGAGGCTGGTTCTGCATCGTGACTGGCCTCGTCAGCGGAGGCGACATCGGTTGTATTGTCCGTATTGTCCGACGCAAAATCGGCCAAAAATTGATTGGTTCGGCTCTCGACATTATCACTTGTATCGGGGAATGCCTCAGCAACCTCAGCAACCTCAGCAACCTCAGCAACCTCAGCAACCTCAGCAAC
>CAZQMR010000212.1:0-6452 GCA_964594465.1 uncultured Rhodobacterales bacterium | reverse complement strand
CGAGACCATCCAAGTGACCCGGCTCGCACCGCAAGCCGGATCAGTTCTGCAATAACCGCCGTTCCGCTAAAATCTGACTCACGCTTTAGGGTTGGTGCAAATTTGAAATAACGTTTTGGTTGTATTTCGGAAATGTGTGCCTAACTGTGAGAGTATGAAGCAATACAAAGTCACGATACTGGTCGGGTCCATAGCGCTTCTATCAGGTTGCGCGTCGCTTTCGGAAACCAATGATCTGGAGGCGCAGGTCGCTGATTTGCGAACTCAAAACCAAAAATTGTTAGTTGATAGCGCGCGTGCATCGGATCTCAATCAGATAATAATCACCCATGCGCGCTCTACAGAATGCGTGGATGCTGACCTTGACAGCGAAGGCTGGGCCATTGGGCTTCGCCGAAAATTTGGTCCCGGCTGTGTCAACCGATAAACTGGAGGAGTGTCATGTTGATTCGACGTAGTTTTCTTCTAAGTTCAATTGCCGCTATGGTCCCGAATGCGGCGATGGCAGTTTGGCCATGGGTCGTGCGCACATTGTTTGTTGGCTACTCCCGATGGGGTGCGCGCCGCGCAATATCTGGGTTGGCGACCCGCACGGCAACACGCTCAACGGCGAGAGTTGGCACAACAAAAGCTGGCACAGCGAGAGTGGGGCGATCGGTTGTAAACCGTTCCGGAAAAGTCGCTGTTGTTGGTGGGGTTACGCTTGCACCGGTGAGCGCAGGTGCGACGCCTCTGCCAAGTCCGATGTCCATTTTGATCGATCGACGCCTCTCGGAGATTTTTGGCAGCTTGTATGATCAGATGTTCACGCAGACGGTTGAGCTGGATGAAGGGCATCGGTTCGTGACGTTCGATACTGCTGGGACCTATGTTCCGACGAACTCGTCGATAGCGCAAAACCTCGAAATGGAAGTGAACCTCCAAGGGTACAACACTCGGAACCCGATCGAAATTTTTGCGCATAATTTTCATACGCGCAAAAGTTTGCAGATTAATCAATTTGTGTATTCGGCAGGTCAGCTTGGGCGTGGATCGTTAACCCGTGAGCTTGAGATCCCCAGTTGGCTTCCGAGCGGGAACACAGTGATCGTTTATGTGATTGGCGGTGAGGTCGTAGAAACCAGCGAACCCTTCGTGATCGGCTGATTCTTTCGCGTCAGCCATTGCCAATGAGCCAACCGCCATCCACGTCAATCGTGGTGCCGGTTACAAAGTCATTCTCAACCGCAAATACAATGCCCTGCGCCACCTCATCAGGCCGACCCGCGCGCTGAATGATGTTGCCAGTGATCATCTTTTTGAACAGCGCGTCGCGTTCTGCGCCATCTGGCGCAAACATTGGCGTGTCAATGGTACCGGGGGAGACCACGTTGATCCGCTTTGGCGCGATTTCGACGGCAACCGCGCGGGCCAACTGTTCAACAGCGCCACCCACAGAGCCAAGCGCGACTTGGCCGGGCTTGGTGCGGCGTGCAGGCGCGCCGCTCACCAGTACGATTGCGCCATTCTCAGACAGATGCTGGGTGCCGTAGCGCACCACATTGGCGTAGCCCCAGAGTTTGTCAAAACTGCCCTTGTAGCCTTCCATATCCATCTCAAGAAACGGGCCAGCTGCGCGGCTGCCACCGGTGGCCGAGGAGATCAGGATGTCAAAGGGCGCAAGTTCAGCAAAGAGCGCTTCCATCGCCGCCTTGTCGCGCACATCGCAAGCTTTGAAGCTCGCGCCATTTGGCAAAGCACTTGCTTTGGCAGCGTCGCGACCAATCGCGATGACCTCGGCCCCTTTGGCCGTGAGCTGCTCTACCGCTGACAACCCAACACCCGATGTTCCGCCGAACACGACAGCCTTTTTACCTTTGACGTCCATGATATTCCTCCCAATTGTGGCTATGTTTTCCAAAAGACCGTGACGCCTCTTGGAACCGTTGTCAAAGCGCAAGTTGCGACTTTGATTTTAGTTGAACAAATCCGAAAAAATGCGCTCGATCAGCGTGCTGCCGCTGCCCGTTCGCCGACGTCCGGGCTGAGGATTATCAACGCTGTCCCGACCAGACTCAAAGCCGGTCAGGTTGGGCTTACGCTCTGTGTTTTGCGCGACTGCAACGCTTGGGCGCTTCATCGGAAGCGATGTTGCAGGTAGGCCCTCGTGAACGCGAGTCATGGTCTGCTTCCAAATCTCCGCAGGCAAACCGCCGCCAGTTACATTGGTGAGCTGGGAATTGTCATCATAGCCCATCCAAACGCCCGCCACATAATCCGCCGTAAAGCCCACAAACCAAGCATCCCGCGCGCCTTGCGTGGTGCCGGTCTTGCCAGCCGCTTGGCGATCCGCAAGCTTGGCGCGTTGCCCCGAACCCGTTTCCACCACTTGATTCATCATGAAAATCAGCGCCTGCTGCGCCTCTGGGCGCAAAACCTGCGGCCCCTTGCTGGCATCGCCCGTGAACAAAGGGAAATCTTCGCCCTGAAGCGTGATCTTAGTAAGGCCATAGGGAAGCGTGCGTTTGCCACTATTTAGGATGCCCGCATACGCACCGGTCAATTCCATCAATGTTACCTCTGACACCCCAAGCGCCAGCGCCGGGCCATCAGCCAGCTTGCCTGTGATGCCGAAATCCTGAGCCACTGCTTTGACCCGCGCGCGCCCGGTCTCCTCAGAAACGCGCACCGCAACCGTGTTGATCGAATTCGCCATCGCTTCGGTCAAAGTCATAGCACCACGATATTCATTGGTGTAATTCTTTGGCGACCATGGCCCTGATCCGGGAATATCAATCGTCAGCGGTGCATCATCTACAATGCTATCAGGCCGCCACCCCGTTTCAAGCGCGGCCCCGTAAACAAAAGGCTTAAACGCAGAGCCAGGCTGACGCACCGCCTGGGTTGCACGATTGAACTGACCGGCTGTCTTGCCAATCTGGCGGCCACCGACAACGGCTCGCACCGCGCCGTTTGGGGACATCACGACAATCGCCGCTTGCGCCTTTGATCCAGCACGCACCTTGTTCTCAAACACCCAATTCAGCGCATCTTCTGCTGCGCGCTGAATGCGTGGATCAAAGGTGGTTTTGATCTGCACGTCCTCAGTCGTGTCCTTAGACAGAAAACCGGGCGCTTCCTCCATAATCCAATCCGCAAAATACCCACCGGCACGGCGTTGCGCAGCTGGCGACAGGCCAGCAGGATTGTTGCGCGCCGCGCGCGCGGCGGCCGCATCTAAGTAGCCCTGATCCTCCATCAAGCCCACAATCACTTGCGCGCGCCCTTGCGCAACCGACAGATCGTTCGTCGGGGAATAACTCGATGGTGCCTTCAAAAGCCCGGCCAACATCGCAGCCTGAGCCGCATTCACTTCGCGGGCGGATTTCCCGAAATAGCGCTGTGAAGCGGCCTCAAACCCATAAGTCCCCGCGCCCAGATAGGGCCGGTTCATATAAATAGAGAGGATTTCCTCCTTGGTGTAACGCAGCTCCATCGCAATCGCGAGCGGGATCTCTTTGATCTTGCGCTCAATCGTGCGCGCGGAGGTCAGAAACACGTTCTTGGCGACCTGCTGCGTGATCGTAGAACCACCCTGCACCAGCTTCCCGCGTTGAAAATTGACCATCATGGCACGGGCAAAGCCGCGCGGATCAACGCCGAAATGGCTGTAAAAGCGCTTGTCTTCCGTCGCAATAACCGCGTTCTTGAGATGCGGTGAGACCTCGCCAACCCGAATTTGCCCGCCAAACTGATCCCCGCGCCACGCGAAAACTTCGCCATCACGGTCTTGCATAACGACCGAGCCGCGCTCGCGACCGTCCAGCAAATCTTCAACTGGGGGCAAAGTGGAGAAGTAAAAGGTCACAGCCAGCCCGAGCACCGCCGCGCCTGCCAGTGCCGTGCGGGAGCCTATCCACCAGATTGTGCGAAACAGAATACGGAACACAAAGCGCAATTGTCGCTCGATCCAGCCTGGACCGCGCTTCTTGTCTGCTGGTTTCGCTTTCTTAGTCTTTGCCATGCTTGGCCACCTGCCCGTGTGCCTCGTTGTTTTGCGTCAAGATAACCACTTTGCATGCAATTGTGGAGAGGGTCGCGGTTGTTTTTGGACTCGCAAATGGTCATTTAGTGTGCATTTTGAATTTGCTGATTAAAAAATAAACACTATCCTTGAGATTTTGTAAATTTTCTGACCTGCAAAACCTTTTTGCCACGACAATCTGGGCCAATCCAGCAGTTTCCACCTCAACGCGCGGCTTCGCTGCGTTGCTAAAAAACTACGAGAGGTGACATGAAACTTATAACCGCAGTCATAAAACCCTTCAAATTGGAGGATGTAAGACTAGCCCTATCAGAAGCCGGCGTGACCGGACTGATGGTGTCAGAAATCAAAGGCTATGGACGTCAGTCCGGCCACACGGAAATTTACCGAGGCGCTGAATATGTGGTGAACTTTGTTCCCAAGCTGCGCCTTGACTGCGTTGTCACAGACAGCGCTGTTGCAACCGTAATCGAAACCATCACTGCTGCCGCTCAGACCGGGAAAATCGGTGACGGCAAAATCTTCGTCACAGCCGTAGAGCAAGCCGTGCGCGTGCGCACCGGCGAAACCGGCGACGAGGCTCTGTGATCCAATGACTTCAGCGAGTAAAAATATGAAAAAGAACCTTCTGGCCTTAGGCCTTGTGGCGCTGGCCACACCCGCATTCGCACAGGAGGCTGCTGCGCATACCTCCTACATCTTCACCACGCTGCTCTTCTTAATGGGCGGCTTTCTCGTGTTCTTCATGGCATGCGGCTTTTGTATGCTGGAAGCGGGGCTGGTTCGCTCCAAAAACGTAACCATGCAGCTTACCAAAAACATGGCGCTGTTTTCTCTGGCCGCGATTTTCTACTACCTGATCGGCTTTAATCTGATGTATCCGGGTGATGGCTGGACCATTGACGGCATGTTGGGCGCGCTCTTCGCTCCAACTGCTCTTGAGCCCGTTGGCGTTGGCGCTGATGGCACTGATCTGGGCTATGCCTCTATCGGGTCTGACTTCTTCTTCCAGCTGATGTTCTGTGCGGCGACTGCATCGATCGTATCTGGTACACTTGCCGAGCGCATCAAGCTTTGGCCTTTCCTGATCTTCACGATCCTCCTCACAGCCGTCATCTACCCGATCCAGGCATCCTGGAAATGGGGCGGCGGTTTCCTTGAGACAGGTTGGGGAAGCGAAGCACTTGCAGCGGCTGGACTCTCCTATTTCTACGATTTCGCTGGTTCCACAGTTGTGCACTCTGTTGGTGGTTGGGCTGCTCTCGCGGGCGCATTGGTTCTCGGACCACGCATCGGCAAATATGCCGCCAATGGCAGCGTTCAGCCAATGCAGGGCTCAAACTTGCCGCTTGCAACACTGGGTACATTCATCCTTTGGCTCGGTTGGTTCGGCTTTAACGGTGGCTCACAGCTTGCAATGGGCACTGTTGGCGACGTTGCTGATGTCAGCCGTATCTTCGTAAACACCAACACCGCTGCATGTGGTGGCGCGATCATGGCGCTGATCCTCAGCCAACTGATGTATCGCAAACCTGACCTCACAATGGTTCTGAACGGCGCACTTGCTGGCCTCGTGTCGATCACTGCAGAGCCGCTCACACCGGGTATCGGTGAAGCTACGCTGATCGGTGCTGTTGGTGGTGCGATCGTTGTGATCACAGTTCCAATGCTCGACAAACTGAAGATCGACGATGTTGTCGGCGCGATCCCGGTTCACCTCTTTGCAGGTATCTGGGGCACAATCGCGGTGCTCTTCACAAATGATGATGCAACATTCACGGGTCAGATTGTCTCGATCCTGATCGTGGGTGCCTTTACTTTCATCGTATCCTACGTGGTCTGGATGATCCTCAACATCGTGCTCGGCATTCGGGTGGATGAAGAGACAGAGATCAACGGTCTGGATATGGGCGAACTTGGAATGGATGCGTATCCAGAATTCTCCAAGCTCTGAACCAAACTAAGGCTTGGATGGCCGCTCGTTCCCCTCATCTCGAAGGCCATCCAGCTCAAGCGTAACGAGTTCTTCGTGCGCCTTCCGCCCCGCCAGTACATTGGCGGGGCGGTTTGCGTTTTTGCCCCATTGTATACCATCATAGGCAAAACAAATCGCATCTTCTTGAGTTTCGATTTGAACGTGCGAGCGTTCCCGCTGAGTAAGGCGCAACAGCCGTCAGCAGGAGAGCAAGCCAATGGCCCCATTAGATAATCGTGCAGGTGTCTGGAAGTCAGGCAAAGGCAAGGGCCGAAATAAGCCGAAGGGCCGCCATTATAGCGATGAAGCACTGGCAGATGTGCAAGGCCTGCTCGGGCACCGCGAGCGCCGCCGTGATCTGCTGATCGAATTTCTCCACTTGATTCAGGACGCATACGGGCACCTGAGCGCAGATCACCTCGCAGCACTGGCGCATGAAATGAAGCTCGCACA
>CAZQMR010000211.1:0-6474 GCA_964594465.1 uncultured Rhodobacterales bacterium | reverse complement strand
TAGCGGTCATTGGTGTCGCGCTCCGCCAGCATCGAGCGGCGCTCGGTCTGGCTGATATGGGTGCCGGTTTCCTCCAAAGCTGTGGCCTCCTCCGGACTCAGCCCGTCCTTGCCCCAGCCATGCTGCGCGATCAAAGCACGGTGCACGATCAGGTCGGCGTAGCGACGAATGGGCGAGGTGAAATGGGCGTAGGCGCGCAGGTTTAGGCCGAAATGACCGTAATTCGTGGGCGCGTAATAGGCTTGGGTCATGGAGCGCAGGACGCTCATATTTATGACCTCGGCATGCTCAGTGCCCGCGGCTTGGGCCAGCAGCTTGTTGATATGTTCGGTTTTGAGCACCTGCCCCTTGGCGAGCACGAGGTTCGAGGTGCCAGCAATTTCGCGCAAAGAATCGAGCTTTTCGGGGCTTGGTTCCTCATGCACACGGTAAAGCAGGGCGCCTTTTTCGAGCGTTTCAGCGGCGCAGACATTGGCGAGGATCATGAATTCTTCGATCAGCTTATGGGCATCGAAGCGCTCGCGAAAATTGACGGAAGTCACCTCGCCCTGTTCTGAGAGCGAGATGTGGCGCTCGGGCAGGTCGAGATCAAGCGGTTGGCGCTTGGCGCGGGCTTTTTGCGCGGAGGCATAGGCGGCCCAGAGCGGTTTGATGGCGCTTTCTACGTGAGATTCCGTGGCTGCATCGGGGGAACCGTCCGCAGCAGCTTGGGCCTGTTCGTATGAGAGCGATGCGGGGGAATTCATAAGCCCGCGCACGAAGCGATGGCTCAGCTTTTCGCCCTTGGCGTTGAGCTGCATCTCGACAGCCATGCAGGGGCGGTCGACGCCTTCATGCAGGCTACAAAGATCCGCAGAAAGCGCCTCTGGCAGCATCGGCACGACGCGATCCGGGAAGTAGGTGGAGTTGCCGCGCTTGCGCGCCTCGCGATCCAACGCGGAGCCGGGGGTGACATAGTGTGCCACGTCCGCGATGGCGACCCAAACGAGATGGCCGCCCTCATTTGCAGGGTCCGGGTCAGGCAGCGCGCAGACGGCATCGTCGTGATCGCGGGCGTCTGAGGGGTCGATTGTGATCAGCGGCAAGTGGCGCAGATCGGTGCGCTTGCCAAGGGCAACCGGCTTGGCGGTTTCGGCTTGTTGGAGCGTGTCCTCGGGGAATTCGAAGGGGATGTCGTGCTGGTGGATTGCGATCAGGGAGATGGATTTTGGAGCAGAGGGATCGCCAAGACGTGCTGTGACACGCGCTTGCGGCAGGCCCATGCGGCCCGGTTTGCCGACAGCTTCGGCCTCGACCAGCTCCCCATCGCGGGCTTTGTTTTCGTCGCCGGGGAGAACTTTCCACTCACGGTCGGATTTCTTGTCGATGGGCGTGATGCGCAAGCCCTCGGGAGTGGCTTTGAGAAGGCCCAGCACTTTGGAGGGGCCCGTGCCGATGCGCCGGATCAGGCGAGCCTCGTAGTCAAACTCGCCCTCTGGGGTTTTTTCAAGGCGCGCAAGGATGCGGTCGCCTTCTTTCAGCGCGGGGTCTTTCTTAGCGGGCATGTAGATCGCGGTGGGTGTGTCACCCTCGCCTTGCCATTCCAGCGGGCGGGCGGTCAAATCGCCATCCGCACTGGGGGCATTGACTTGCATGACCGAAACCGGAGGCAGCGAATTGGGATCCCGGTAGCGCTTTGATTTCTTGGCGATTTTGCCCTCGTCCTGAAGCTCGCGCAGCATTTTTTTGAGATCAATACGCGCGGACCCCTTGATCCCGAAAGCACGACCGATGTCGCGCTTGTTGGTTTTGGTGGGGTTTTGATCAAGCCACTCAAGGACTTCTGCTTTGGACGGAAAATGTTTCATGGCGCCCGAGTATCACGCAGGCCGCGCCGCGTCATTGGCTTTATTTTCCGCGGTTTTGGGTCATCATCACGCCGCCGATTTCGCGGGCGAGCTTCATACGCATGGAGCGCTCGAAATCCTCAAAATTCGCGGCGGTCATCAAGAAGGCGCCGGGGCCGCCGATGACCTCGTTGGTGTAGTGCTGCACCAGATCGACCTCTGCCAGTTCGCCAAGATCATATTCGATGTTGAAAATCACGAGACCATTGATGGTGATCCCTGATGCCACCGCACGGTCACGAGCGGCTGCCGAGAAGGTGTTGGAGGCAGTGCCGTCACCAGAAACATCGATCACGCGGCGCGCGCCGACCCATGGGTTGGTATCCAGTGCTGCATGGGCGAAGGTGATGGCGCCCGCGACATCTGTGAAGCCATAGGTGAGGCGTGGGGCTGAGCGGATGCGTGCGGCCAGATCGAAAGTTTCTTGAGCATTGGTCAGCAGGGTCCAAGGCACAGAGGTGAACTGCGCTTCCTGACCCGACCATTGCATGACCATAATGGCCACACCGCGCGGCCCGTTCAGCTCGATAGCTTGCAGGACTTCGTTGCTGGTCAGCGCGTTGGCGAGGCCGTTTTGCTGCAGCGCGAACTCGGTGTCATCCACAGAAGTAGACGTGTCAATCGCGAGCACAAGTTCGAGCGCCACGGGGCTTTGGGCCGTGGCAGTGCTGGCGGCAATGCTTGCCGCCAGCACGATATGCTGGAGCTTGATCAGTTTGCTGGCATCCCGGTTTCCACCAGCTTTGCCCAATAGGAGCAGCCGGCTGGGATAATGTCATCGTTGAAATCATACTCTGGGTGATGGACATAAGCCCCCGGCCCATTGCCGATGCCGATATAGGCGCCGGGGCGTTCATTGAGCATAAAGGAGAAATCTTCCGAGCCCATCAACGGTGGCGCGTTTTCCTCAACATTGCCGTCACCAGAGATCGACTTGGCCACTTGGATGGCAAAATTGGTGTTCTCATCGGTGTTAATTGTGACCGGATAGCCGCGCTGATAGTCGATCTTGGCCGTGGCCCCATAGGCAATGGCTGTATTTTCAACCAGCAGTTTGAGGCGCGCTTCGGCCATGTCCTGAACCTCAGGATTAAGCGTGCGCACAGTGCCCTTGATGCGAACATGCTGGGGGATCACGTTATGGGCGTCGCTCTCGGTCATGAAGGAACAGATCGAGACAACCAGCTCTTCAAGCGGGTCCGTATTGCGCGAGACGATGCTCTGACACGCAATCACGATATGAGAGGCGACTACGGTGGTGTCAATGCACTGATGCGGCTTTGCGGCGTGACCGCCAGTGCCTTCCACATCAATTGTGAATGTGTCTGCAGCAGCCATCATCGGGCCCGGTGTGATCGTGAAATGACCCTCTGGAATGCCGGGAAAATTATGCATGCCATAAACATCCTGCACGCCATATTTGTCTAAAAAGCCATCCTCGACCATCTCTTTTCCGCCACCACCGCCTTCTTCGGCAGGTTGGAAAATCATCACGGCCGTGCCATCAAAGTTGCGGGTCTCAGCAAGATACTGCGCCGCCCCCAGCAACATCGAGGTGTGGCCGTCATGACCACAGGCATGCATTTTGCCAGGTGTTTTGGAGGCATAGTCTTTGCCGGTCGCTTCATGAATTGGCAGCGCGTCCATATCTGCGCGCAACCCCATAACACGGCCTGAGTTTTGCGTTTTGCCTTTGATCACAGCAACCACACCGGTCCGACCGACGCCCGTTTCGATCACGTCGCAGCCGAATTCTTCGAGCTTTTTTGCGACTATTTCAGCAGTACGATGAACGTCGAATAACAGCTCAGGATTCTCGTGAAAATCCCGACGCCATTTGGTGATTTCGGGGTGGAGTTCGGCGAAGCGGTTGATGGTGGGCATGAAGTTTCCTTTTTAACGCATGTCCACTTTGGACCGATTCTCGCGATTCGCAAGTTAGGTCTGATCTGGTGGGAGGGATGGGATGCCTCCGGCGGGGATATTTGAAGAAAGTGATGGCATTTGAGTTTAGCGCGCTGCCTCAAAATGTGCGCTTTATTGGAATGACCCGCGACCAGCGGGTCTCAATTTTGAAGCGTTTTCACCAAGTCCTGCATAAACCGCTCACCGCGCTGGAATTGCTCAACGCTGATAAACTCGTCTGCCTGATGGGCTTGATCGATGGAGCCAGGGCCACAGATGACAGAAGAAAAGCTTTCCGTTTGGAACTGGCCAGCCTCCGTCGCATAGGACACCACATGAGTTGCATTATCACCTGTCAACTGGCGGGCGAGGGCTTCGGCAGGGCCGTCAATTTCGGGTGTAAGGCCGGGGACGAAGGGGCGTGGTTCGATTGTGATGCTTGCTTCGGGGCGGATTTGCTGGATTTCGGCTTCCACTTCAGCAGCGAAGGCTTGGTACTTTGCGAGCCATTCGGATGGGTTTTCGGAGGGGATGCAGCGGATATCGGTGGTGAACCAGCAGTCTTTGGCGGTGATATTGCCTGCGGTTCCGCCTTTGATGATGCCATTGTGCAGCGTTGTGTAGGGTGGAGTGAAGCGTGCGTCGGGGCTTTGCTTATTGCTTTCCATTTGGAGACGATGCCACTCAACAAGGCGGGCGGCGGTCGTGACGGCGGAGACACCTTCGTGGATCATGGAGGAGTGCACTTCGTAGCCGCGCACGCGTGTGGTGCAGCCAACGGTGCCTTTGTGGCCCGTTACGACTTGCATCATTGAGGGTTCGCCGATGATGGCGCCGCGCGCGGCTGGCAGATGCTCGCGCATTTCTGAGATCATGAAAGGTGCGCCGATACAGCCGACTTCTTCATCGTATGACAGGGCGATTTGCAGCGGGCGTTTGATATCTGCGGCGAAGGCGAGCGGCACGGCGGTCAGAGCAAGGGCATCAAAACCTTTCATGTCGCATGTGCCGCGGCCGTAAAGTTTGCCGTCTTTTTCCACCACGGTGAACGGGTCAGTTGACCAGTCTTGGCCCTTCACGGGCACAACATCTGTGTGGCCTGACAGGATCACGCCATCTTCGACCTCTGGGCCGACATTGGCGTAGAAATTCGCCTTCTCCCCGGTTTGATCATAGACGCGGGTGCCGCGCACGCCGTAGCTGTCCAGATACTCCTCCACAAAATCCAGAAGCGGGAGGTTGGAGTTGGACGAGATCGTGTCAAAGGAGACGAGCTTGTCGAGCATTTCGCGGGGTGTCAGTTGCATAGCCATGACGGTCATGTTGGCGCGGTGCGGGGCAGGGTCAAGGGAAATTTCCCTTAGGTGATGTTTGTCTGTGATCAACATGCTGTTGCGAAGGTGAAAATCTTGGTGTTTAGTCGGAGGATTAAGGCACGTCGCTGCAAAAAGTGACGGCATCAACATGGAGCAAACTGCATGCGGGATGGGGGTGCACCCATTCTCGACGTGGTGGGATTGAAGACAGTCTTCAAAACCCGTGGCGGCGAGGTTCACGCTGTTAATTCGGTCAGTTTTGACGTGGCCCCCGGCGAATTGCTGGGCGTGGTCGGGGAAAGTGGCTCTGGGAAATCGGTGACGATGATGTCGTTGATTGGCCTGTTGCCGACTCCACCCGCTGAGATTCGCGACGGTTCCATCACCTTTGAGGGCCGCGATGTGCGGTCTATGAGCGAGGATGAGCTGCGCCGATTGCGCGGTGGCGAGATCGGGTTTGTGTTTCAGGATCCGATGACGTCTCTCAATCCGGTTTTTACTGTTGGGTATCAGTTGATTGAGCCGCTCAGAGAGCACCTAGGCCTATCAAAGCGAGCCGCCAAGGCGCGGGCGGCGGAGTTGTTGGCGCTGGTGGGTATCCCGGATGCGGAAGCGCGGCTTCGGGATTATCCGCATCAGTTCTCAGGCGGGATGCGTCAGCGGGTGATGATCGCGATTGCGCTAGCTTGTGATCCCAAGCTTTTGATTGCCGATGAGCCGACCACGGCGCTCGATGTGACCATTCAGGCGCAAATTCTTGAGCTAGTCAAAGATTTGCGTCAGAAGCTGGGCATGTCGATCATTTGGATCACTCATGATCTGGGCGTTGTTGCTGGCATCGCGGATCGGGTGATTGTGATGTATGGTGGGCAGATCGTGGAACATGCAACCGTTGAGGAACTGTTTGCGAACCCTAAGCATCCTTACACGCGCGCGCTGCTAGAAACTTTGCCGGATATGGACGGACAGCGCTCTGAGCGGTTGCGCTCGATCGAGGGGCAGCCGCCGGCACTGGACGCACATCCCACGAGTTGCCCTTTTGCGGATCGTTGCGGGCATGTGCATGATCGCTGCCGCGCCGAAAACCCGGCCATTCGCGGAGTTGCCGTCGGGCATGATGTAGCCTGTTTCTGGGAGGCGCCTGATGCTGGATGATCCAAAGCCATTGCTGGAGGTCGAGGGCCTCAAGATGCATTTCCCGATCTATAAGGGTGTGTTTCGCAAGCATGTGGGGGATGTGAAGGCGGTTGATGGTCTGAGTTTCAAGGTTTTCGATGGTGAGACCCTTGGGCTAGTGGGCGAGAGTGGCTGCGGGAAGTCGACGGTGGGCCGTGCGATTTTGCGGCTGTTTGATTTGACGGGCGGCA
>CAZQMR010000210.1:0-6489 GCA_964594465.1 uncultured Rhodobacterales bacterium | reverse complement strand
CGTTCCTGAACCCGAGGCGCATCATCCTCGTCGACCAAAAGTGCCTCAGCAGCAGCCTTTTCAAAATATGCTTCCGTTTTGACTGGCTCGGCTTGAGAGGGAAGGACAAGATTTGATCCTTCTTCGGCCGCCGCACCAAATGGTGCGTTCGTCAGAATTGAAACATTTGGCGCGGAATTCGTTTGCTCAGCATCAACCGCAATCTTAGCGGGAAACATCTTCAGTGCAGGATCATCGCTTTGGCCAGATGACAGCTGAAGCGCTGCAGGCAACATAAGCGCCATAGCCAAACCGGCCGCAATTACGCTTGGGATTTTGCGGTGCGTTTTTTCAGGTTCCCGGCGCGGCGGAGTAAACACAGGTGGCATATCAAACCCCTCAGCGGGTAGTCGCGTTGTAATGGTTCGGCTATTAAACCCCCATTTCTGTGCGAATGCCACCGCTTCAGTCCGTGTTGCCATCGAAATAGCGGCGATATGCGTGAAGCCCTTGCCGTCTGTCACTCCTTCGACAATGCAAAGTTCACTTGGCTCTACTCGGCTCATGGCCGCGAGGGCTGATTTGATCTCGCCTGTTCGCTCTTCGCCAGGGGCTTGGACCTCTAATCGCAACGCCCGAAACATAACTTGGTCGCTTGGCAACCAAATCTCAGTTTCGAAGTCCTCACCAAAACACTCGGCAGTAGATTTGCGCAAACGCGCCAAGGCCAACTCGAAGTCAGGCGCCGTCAATGCTACTGTGCCAAGCGGTTGCCATAACTGACGCGCATTGCGGTGCAAGACTGAGATGCCTGAGCGGGCAAGGTCAAGGGCAAGGCGTGGCGTTGATTTCTTCATGTCCAAACACTCGTTCTAGCATTGTCGCCACATACCTCGTTGAGATTGACGATGCGTTATGTGCTAGGCTGGGTTTAAGGCTAAAATTCGACTCAAGCGTGACCATTGACGGGCCTGATGGGCGTAAAAAGGACAAAATGATGCGACTTTTGATTGGTGTTCTACTCTCTGTGCTTTGGGCAGAAGTTGCGATTGCGCAAAATCAACCACGACATATTTCAGTAACTGGACATGGCAAAATTGCGGTCGTTCCTGATATGGCACGCGTTAGCATTGGCGTTGAAATCACATCGCGCAAGGCAGGTGACGCCTTGCGCGAGAATTCTGATCGCATTTTTGCGCTGATGGATGTGTTGGATCAAGCGGGCGTTGAGAAGCGGGACATTCGCACCACCCAACTCAACTTGCATCCGCGCTGGGAGCAACGAAACACGTCGGGTGCAGCGCCCAGCATCATTGGATACACCGCCCAGAATATTCTCCAAGTCAGAATTCGCAAGATCGACCAGTTGGGCGAAGTGCTCAATGAAGTGACTAAATCGGGTGCAAATCGCATCAACCAGATTTCGTTCTCTGTCGCAGATCCAGCACCGCTGCTTAAAGAAGCTCGATTGCGGGCAATCGCAGACGCACGCGCGAAAGCCGAGTTGTATGCAAATGCTGCGGGTGCAGTCCTTGGGGAGGTTTTGACCATAACTGAAGGCCAATCTGGCGCGCGATCGGTTGCACACGCAACGTCGAGGATGGAATCCGCTATGGCCGTACCTGTTGCTGAGGGTGAAGTTTCACATAGCGCGCAGATACAGGTCACATATTCCTTGAAGTGATCACGGCTTTTTTAACCCTTAAGGAATTCTATGTAGTGGACGGTGCCGCGTTTGCACCGTCCTGACTACTTGCATTCTAAAATGCCGTCCCAGCCTGATTACCCGCGCGTTTGGCCCGTTGCCTCCGTAAGAGCGCGATCTAAATCAGCAATAAGATCATCACTATCTTCAATTCCAATAGACACGCGCACCATATTAGGTGCAGCCCCTGCCGCCTCTTGCTGCTCCGTCGTCAACTGACGATGCGTCGTCGAGGCTGAGTGAATGATTAGCGATCGCGCATCGCCCAGATTTGCCACATGGCTGAAAATCTGCACGTTATCCACCAGCTTTACGCACGCCTCGTAACCGCCTTTGACGGCAAAGGTGAACAATGCACCTGCACCTTGCGGGCAAATCATTTTGACCCGGTCGTAGTAGGGCGAAGATTTCAAACCAGCATAAGTCACGCCTTCAACACGCGGATCAGCCTCTAGCCAGTTCGCAATCTTCTCCGCGTTCTCAACATGGCGCTCCATACGTAGGCTAAGTGTTTCGATCCCCATCAACGTGTAATGCGCACCTTGTGGGTTCATGGTCATGCCCAGATCGCGCAAACCAATCGCAATGGAGTGGAACACATAGGCCAAGTTGCCAAATGTTTCATGAAATTTTAAGCCGTGATATGCAGGCTCGGGTTCCGAAAGGCTTGGGAATTTGTCGGATGCTGACCAATCGAAGTTGCCGCTATCGACCACGATGCCGCCCGTTACTGTTCCGTTTCCGGTAAGATATTTCGTGGCAGAATGCACAACCAATGTCGCACCGTGTTCAATCGGTCTGCAAAGATAGGGCGATGCGGTCGTGTTATCCACGATCAGCGGCAAACCCGCCTTATCCGCAATGCCCGAGATGACAGGCAGATCGGTGATGTAGCCACCCGGATTGGCAATCGCCTCGCAGAAGATCGCCCGCGTATCATCATCAATTGCAGCTTCAAGCGCATCGGTATCATCGAAATCGACGAATTTGGCTTCCCATCCAAAACGCTTAATCGTTTGCGAGAATTGCGTGACGGTGCCACCATAAAGACGTGTGGAAGCAATGACATTCTTACCCGGTCCCATCAGCGGAAAGAGCGCCATGATCTGTGCCGCATGACCTGACGAACAACAAACCGCGCCAACACCGCCCTCAAGCGTCGCCACCCGTTCGGCCAAAACTGAAACCGTCGGGTTGGTCAGGCGCGAATAAATGTTCCCAACTTCTTGCAAGTTAAAAAGTGCCGCCGCGTGATCCGCATCCCGAAACACATATGCAGTTGTCATGTATATTGGTGTTTGCCGCGCACCGGTTGCTGGATCAGGCCGCGCACCTGCATGAATTTGAAGGGTTTCAAAACCGTAGCTTGGCTTGTCGGACATCAGAGGCACTCCCAATTAGCATTTTGTTAACTCTGCAGCTTTTTACCAGCCTGAGAGCCCGGGTCGAGGGGAAAGCGCGCCCAACATTAAGGAGAGAACGCCATTCCAATTCACTTGGACCAATTGGAACATTCATCCAAGCATGAACGCATAGGCGACGTATGCTTCCCAATTCGAATAGGACGCCCGCTTTCCTTTCAGGTTCCACCCGCTCTTAAAAGCGTCGCAACTGCTCTACAACACGCTTAAGAAACTCTCTAACCTGAGAGCAGTCCAGAAAGAGCGCCCCCATGACAAATCCTCCCAACATCCTCATCATCATGGTCGACCAGCTCAACGGCACGCTGTTCCCTGATGGCCCGGCAAAGTGGCTTCATACGCCCAATCTTGACAGGCTCGCGCAAAAATCGACCCGGTTCTCCAACGCCTACACCGCGTCCCCTCTATGCGCACCGGGGCGCGCCTCTTTCATGTCTGGGCTGTTGCCAAGCCGCACGCGCGTTTATGACAACGCCGCCGAGTTCGCATCAGACATACCCACCTACGCACATCACTTGCGCCGTGCGGGCTACCAGACCTGCTTGTCAGGCAAGATGCACTTCGTTGGGCCTGATCAGATGCACGGCTTTGAAGAACGTCTGACAACAGACATCTATCCCGCCGATTTTGGCTGGACACCAGACTATCGCAAACCCGGTGAGCGGATCGATTGGTGGTATCACAATATGGGCTCAGTCACAGGTGCGGGCGTCGCTGAAATATCCAACCAAATGGAATATGATGACGAGGTAGCCTATCACGCAAACCGCAAGCTCTACGACTTGGCCCGCGGCAAAGATGAGCGTCCATGGTGCCTCACGGTGAGCTTTACCCATCCACATGACCCATACGTTGCGCGCAAAGAGTATTGGGATTTGTACGAGGACTGCGAACATCTCCTGCCCGAGACGCCCGCTTTGGCTTACGAGGATCATGACCCGCATGCCCAGCGCATTTTCGATGCCAATGATTGGCGCAATTTCGACATTTCTGAAGAAGACATCAAAAAGTCCCGACGGGCTTATTTCGCCAACATCTCCTACTTGGACGCAAAAATTGGCGAACTTATCAAAACCCTTGAGACAACCCGCCAAGAGGCCACGATCCTGTTTGTGTCTGATCACGGTGACATGCTTGGCGAACGTGGTCTGTGGTTCAAAATGTGCTTTTACGAGGGCTCTGCGCGCGTGCCCCTAATGATCGCCTCGCCCGATATGGCACCTGGGCGCATCGACACGCCCGTCTCGACAATTGACGTCACACCAACACTCGCCGACCTCGCAGGTGTCGACATTGCGGAAATCGCCCCTTGGACGACAGGTGAAACCCTCAAGCCACTGGCAAACGGCACAGAACGCACAAGCCCTGTTGCCATGGAATACGCCGCAGAGGCCAGCTATGCACCCCTCGTGTCCTTGCGATACGGACAGTGGAAATACACCCGCTGCGCCCTTGATCCAGATCAGCTCTTTGACGTTGTTGCCGATCCACATGAGCTCAATAATCTCGCCGCTGATCCCGCTCACCAAGGCACCCTCAATTCATTAAAGGCCAAATCCGAAGCCCGCTGGGACCTTGCCAAGTTCGACGCCGAAATACGCGAGAGCCAAGCGCGCCGCTGGATCGTCTATGAGGCATTGCGCAACGGTGACTACTACCCTTGGGATTATCAGCCGCTGCAAAAAGCCTCAGAGCGATACATGCGAAACCATATGAACCTCGACACCCTCGAAGAGAGCGCCCGCTTCCCACGCGGAGAATAAGCCCTCCAAAGGTCGCAAAACTTGCAGCAGCACACCAAAAAGGCGGGCTAATATCAGCCACACCACTTTCCAAGGCGCAAAATATGGATCTCTACGGCCGCATCACATCCTCAAACGTACAGGTCGTGCGCTGGTGCCTAGCGGAACTGGGTGTAAGCTACACCCGTCATGATGTTGGCGGAAAATTCGGCGGATTGGACACGCCTGAATATCGCGCCCTCAATCCGAATGGCAAAATCCCCTGCTTGGTGGTTCAGGGTAACGCCATCTTCGAAAGCTCGGCAATCCTGCGCTATCTTGCCAGCCGCTATGGCCATGCACCTTTTTGGCCGCAAGACCCCCTGCCCCGCGCTCAGATCGACAAATGGGCCGAATGGTCCAAACGCAGCGTCGCGGACCTCTTCACCGGACCAATCTTTTGGCGCGTGGTGCGCACGCCCAAAGCACGCCATGACCAACCCGCAATTGACAGTGCCGTTTCTGAGCTAGAGGCCGAGCTCAAAGTCGCCGACACCCAGTTGGCCACCAACACCTATCTCGCGGGCACTCACTTCACGCTTGCAGACATCGTCCTTGGCCATGTTCTTTTCCGCTATTACGACATCAAAATCACCCGCGCAGAGCTGCCCAATCTGCGCCGCTATTACGACCAATTGACCGAACGCCAAGCTTATAAAGACACTGTGATGATTTCCTATGAAGATCTGCGAGACACCCTCTGATGCAAGCTGACTACGTGATTGTCGGCGCAGGTTCCGCCGGATGCGCTATGGCCTTCCGCCTCTCCGAAGCGGGCCATTCTGTCATCGTGATCGAATACGGTGGCACGGATGCAGGCCCCTTTATCCAAATGCCTGCGGCTTTGTCCTACCCCATGAACATGTCCCGCTACGACTGGGGCTATCAATCGGAGCCCGAGCCGCATCTGGGCGGCCGCCGCCTCGCAACCCCACGCGGCAAGGTCATCGGTGGTTCGTCTTCAATCAACGGCATGGTCTATGTGCGCGGCCATGCGCGCGACTTCGACCACTGGTTGGAAGCTGGCGCAACCGGATGGTCCTATGCGGATGTCCTGCCCTATTTTCAACGCCAGGAAAATTGGACCAGTGGCGGGCATGGCGGCGATGCGGACTGGCGTGGAACATCCGGCCCGCTCCATGTCACACGCGGCCCCCGCGAAAACCCATTGTTTGACGCCTTCGTGCAAGCAGGAGCACAAGCGGGCTATGAACTGACAGCTGATTACAACGGCCAAAAGCAAGAGGGTTTCGGCCCGATGGAACAAACCGTCCATAATGGCCGCCGCTGGTCCACGGCCAACGCCTATCTTAAGCCCGCGCTCAAAACCAACAATTGCATGGTTTTCAAAGGGCTTGCTGAGAAAATCATCATCGAGGATGGTCGCGCCACCGGCGTCGCAGTTGAGGGCGGCATCACGCTCACTGCCGGGCGTGAGGTTATCCTCGCCGCCTCCTCAATAAATTCGCCCAAACTCCTCATGCTCAGCGGCATCGGTCCCGCTGCCCATCTTGCCGAGCATGGCATCCCAGTCGTTGCAGACCGCCCCGGCGTCGGCCAAAATCTGCAGGACCACTTGGAACTCTACATCCAAATGGCCGCG
>CAZQMR010000209.1:0-6501 GCA_964594465.1 uncultured Rhodobacterales bacterium | reverse complement strand
GCACTTCGGTGACCTCTTCATCAAGTGCGCCGCGCATCACATGCCACATGACCATTTCAACGCCCTCGGAGCCTGCTTCGCGCAGATACTCGACATGAGGCGTTTGCGATAGGGCAACTGGGTCTGAGGTCAGGCGGTTCAGGAACTGGGTGTCCCATTCCTTGTTGATCAGGCCCGCGCGTTTGTACTGAAGCTGGTGGCTCATGCCGCCGGTGCCGAAGATAACGACGTTCAGGTCTTCGTCAAAGCTCTCAACGGCGCGGCGGATTGCCTTGCCCAGATTGTAGCAGCGATTGCCTGTAGGCGCGGGGTATTGCACCACGTTCACGCAGAGGGGAATGACGAGGCAGGGCCATTCATCATCGACGCCCTTATCCCCAAACATCACCGAAAGGGGAACGGTCAGGCCGTGATCGACCTCCATCTCGTTCATGATGGTGATGTCGAACTCGTCCAGAATGAGCGAGTGAGCGATGTGGCTTGCCATGACCTGATGGTTTTTGACCACAGGCACGGGGCGGGGGCCCCAACCTTCATCAGCAGGCGCAAATTCAGCCGCGCAGCCTAGGGCAAACGTTGGAATGCAAGAGGCGTCAAACACGGTGCAGTGGTCATTATAGACCAGAAACACGACGTCCGGCTTTGCATCCTTGATCCATTCGCGGGACTTTTCAAATCCGGCAAAGCAGGGTTCCCAATAGGGCTCGCCTGTGTTGCCTGTATCCATTGCCACGCCAATGGCGGGCACGTGAGAGCACCCCACGCCTGCAGTGATCCGCGCCATTACGACTCTCCTTTTTCGTCCCATTCATGCTGATAGCGGTTCCCCTCAGGGGAACGCCCGCCATCAACCATCATTTTGCGGTAAGCTTCATTGCCCATGCCAGTCATCAACCCGGCGAGTTGCTGGAAATTGATGCCATCATTGGCGGCAAGTTTGCTGGTGTAGTAGATATTCCCGCCCAGCATAAGCATCCCGTTCCAATCGCGTTCGAGCACCGCTTTGCGCTGCTCAGCGGTCATGGGATAGCCGTCTAGATAGGCTTCTTCGCCAGCGCCAAACGCGTCGCGGTTTTTCTGCAATCTGAGCGAGATGCAAAATTGGTTTAGGTGATAGCCTTCACGGCCGCGATCGGCATCGAACACAAAGGTGCCGGGTATGTCTTCATAGTCCTTGTCCAAGCCCATGCTCTAGTCCTCCCGGTGGGTCAAAGTTGTTTGAGGTATCAGTCTGGACAGAATGGTATCTGTCAGCACGTCGAGCTTTTGAGCATCCTCAGCACTGATGTCTAGCAAAAGTTCACCGACCTCGCGCTGGCGCTTGACGGTGCCATTGGTCATATGCGGCGACAGGCCCAGATCACTGAGGGTTTTGGCGACTTCTTCCATTTCGGCAGCGCGGCGGATACCGTGGGTCGCTGCGCGTTCGATCATGTAGGGTGCGCGGCGGGTCCAGTCGAAGCCGGGAAAGCTGGCTTCCATCGAAGCCATGATATTTCCGTCTAATCCAGCTTCGCGCGCGGCGAGGAAGCATTCCAGTGTCAGGGCTTCAAGCCCTTTGATCATGACGGATCGGATCATTTTGCGCGTCGAGGCGGCCCCGATTTCGGCACCTGCCACTTCGGTGGCCATGCCGAGATTTTGCGTCGCTTGGAGGGCTGCGTCGGCGTGCGGGCCTGCAAGGAGGCAGGGCGCTTGGTGCAGTTTGGGATGTACGGGGGTCATGACTGCCACATCAACATAGCGCCCACCTGCGTGTTCAATCAGCTTGGCGGATTGGCGTTTGGTGTTGGGGGCGCAACTGTTGCAGTCAAGAAAGAGGCTGTTTTTGAGGTCTGTTTGGGCCGCAGCTTCGGCGGCGCTTAGGGCTTGATCTGCTGTGACCAGCGAAAAAATCACATCAGCAGCAGCGCAAGCGCTCCCGTTGCTTTCAGCTTCCACGACCCTGTGAGAGGCATAGTCAGCCCTTTTAGCAGCGGCGTCCGGCCCTTCGGTTTTGACATCATAAGCACAAAGATCAAGCGACACATTTTCCGCGCTCAACCCCTTGGCAAAGGCCTGCCCAGCCTCGCCAAAGCCAATAAATGTGATGTTTTGCCTATTCGTGGTCAATGTCAAATCCGCCTGAGATCATCTGATTTCAGTTAGCAGTTTAACGCTCGCTCAAGCCAATTGAATTGACTGAGCCAAGATTGAAAAAAGCTATTTTGCTATCAAATTCAGTTCAGCTCCGTTTTGGTTGGAAGCGTGCCGAAACTGCGCAAGTGGTCGATGAAACGCGCCTGTGTTTCGGTTGGGGTCCAGTTTTGGCGATGGGTCAAGCCGATGTCGCGCATATGGCCTGACAGAGGCACATCTAGCTCTGCGATGACGCCGAGCTGTTTATCGGTGCTGATCTGATGGCCCGAAACAACCGAGACATATGGCCCTTCCGCCAGCACACCGCGCAGGATTGCCATGGAGGAGGACACGACGCGCACGGGTGTGACGGCGCGATCTTGGATGCGGAGGGTTTCAAACAGATATTGCCCTGCAGGTGTTTCGCGGGGCGGTGCGATCCAAGGGAATTTGAGGGTTTCTTCCAGCTTGATGTTTTGTCTGTTGGCCAGTGGGTGGTCTGGATGGGTTACAAGCACCAGCGCGTCGGCAAATAAGAGGTCTTGCACAATGTCATCGGCGGGCAAGGGGTGCCTAAGCGCGCCGATTAAGCAGTCGATATCGCCTTCACGCAGTGAGCGGAGCAATTCCGCATACCGCCCTTCAACAACACGAATTTGAAACCCCTCGATCTCGCTCACCATCGCATGGATGGCTTTGGGCACGATGGTGGTGCGCGCTAGCGGAAGACTACCTAGAACAAAGGTGCTTAGCTCGTTGCCCAGTTCGCGGCTGATTTCCTCAACGCCTTGGCGAATTTCGGTTTGTGCCAATTTCGTGCCAAGGACCAATGCCTCGGCTGCAGGCGTGAGCCTAACGCCCGAGTGGCGGGCAACAAAGAGCGGTACGCCGATGATTGCCTCTAGGCTGCGCGCGGTTCGATGAACTGTTGGTTGTGAGAGACCAAGATCATGGGCCGCAACCGTAAAGCTGCCTGCATTTGCAATCGCAACCAGATTGCGCAGTTGGGAGGCAGTGACGGAGAGCTCAAAATTTGGTTTGCGCCACGCTTTTTCGCCAGCGGCGCGCAAGGCAGATTGTGCACCTTGTCGCATGTGGCGCAGAGCTTGGGTCGCGCGGTGCGCGAAGACAGAGCCGCAGGTGGTCAGCGCGGATTTTTGGCGCTTTCGTATTAAAAGGACAGTTCCAAGATCAGCTTCAAGCCGCGCAATCGCCTGCGTGGCGGCTGGTTGTGACAGATTGCAACGCGCCGCTGCGATTGAGATCGACCCGCTTTTGGCCGCCTCAAGGAAAACGCGCATGTGCCGAATGTTTGGAAGATCGCCGCGCATGTGGCTCCTATAGATTTTACTTATCTTAGGTCCTCAATTCGAAATAGGCAATTTCTACTCGTTTGCACTAGACTGCGCATCGAGAATTTGGCTACGTCCAAGACACCGCAACAAGGAAGCTTCTACATCATGTCCGATAAAAAAACCGCGCTGGTGATCAGCGCCCACTCCGCAGATTTTGTATGGCGCGCAGGTGGGGCAATCGCGCTTCATCAGGCAAAGGGTTATGAGGTGACGGTGGTGTGTCTGTCTTACGGGGAGCGCGGTGAGAGCGCGAAGCTGTGGAAGCAGGAGGGCATGACGCTTGAGAAAGTAAAGGTTGAGCGCCAGAAAGAAGCGGAAAATGCAGCCGCAGCACTTGGCGTTAACGACATTCGCTTCTTTGACGTAGGGGATTATCCGCTGGATCTGGGCCGCGAGACGCAGGATCGCATGGTTGATGTGATCCGCGAGGTGCAGCCCAAATTCATGATGTCTCACTCAAAATGGGACCCTTACAACACTGATCACATGAACACGACGCAGTTCGCGTTGGAGTGCCGGATGATTGCGCAAGCTTGGGGGCACAACCCGGGGCAAAAGGTGCTGGGTGCGCCGCAGCTTTATCTGTTTGAGCCGCATCAGACGGAACAAATGGAGTGGAAGCCGACCACGTTCCTCGACATCACTGATGTCTGGGACAAGAAATGGGCGGCGATCCAGTGCATGCAGGGTCAAGAGCATCTGTGGAACTTCTACAAGAACGTCGCAGAAAACCGGGCCAATCATTTCCGCCGTAATTCAGGTGGTCAGGCCGGGGGGCGTTCTGCGAAATATGCGGAAGGCTTTGAGACGATTTTCCCTCGCACAGTGGATGAACTTGAATGACTTATCAGCCAGGAACTACGGGCATTGTTGTCCAGAATATTGAGCGCGCCGATCCTGAGATTGTCGATGCGTTGGCGAAGTTTGGGGTCGCAACGATCCACGAAGCGCAAGGCCGCAAGGGCTTGCTCGCGGATCACATTCGCCCGATTTACCCCGGTGCGCGGATTGCGGGCTCTGCTGTGACCATCCTTGCCCCGCCTTGCGACAATTGGATGATCCATGTCGCAATCGAACAGTTGCAGCCGGGTGATGTTTTGCTGTTGGGCACGATCACGCCGTCCAATAGTGGCTATTTCGGCGACCTGTTGGCGACCTCGGCAAAGACGCGCGGATGTCGCGGGTTGATCACTGAGGGTGGCGTGCGCGATCTAAGCGATCTCAAGGAAATGGACTTCCCGGTTTGGGCCAAGTCGATCCATGCGCAAGGCACGGTCAAGGAAATCCTTGGTTCGGTCAATGTGCCGGTTGTCTGTGCGGATGAGCTGGTCAATCCCGGTGATATTGTGGTTGCCGATGATGACGGGGTTTGCATTGTGCGCCGTGAAGAAGCTGAGGATGTGCTCAAAGCGGCGCAGGCGCGTGAGGCCAATGAGGGCGAGAAGCGTGCGCGCTTTGAGGCTGGCGAGCTGGGTCTTGATATTTACGGCATGCGCGAGCGGCTGGCCGAGAAGGGCCTGAAATATGTCTAAGGGCGTCCGCTGCATGTGGATGCGCGGCGGAACCTCCAAGGGCGGCTACTTTCTGGCAAATGATTTGCCAAAGGATGCGGCTGGGCGGGATGCGTTCCTGCTTGCCGCGATGGGATCGCCCGACATTCGCCAGATTGACGGGATGGGCGGGGCTGATCCGCTGACCTCCAAGGTTGCGGTGGTGTCAAAGTCTGAGCGTGTAGGCGTTGATGTTGATTACCTGTTTTTGCAGGTTTTCGTGGATCAGCCCGTTGTGACGGACGCGCAAAACTGCGGGAACATTCTGGCAGGCGTTGGAGCCTTCGCGATTGAGCGGAGGCTGATTGAGGCGCAAGACGGCGAAACACCAGTAGCGATCTATATGGAAAACACCGGGCAGATTGCGGTGGCGCGTGTTTCCACACCGAACAAGCGCGTGTCCTACAAGGGTGACGCGATGATTGATGGCGTGCCCGGCGGTGCGGCGGCGGTTCCGCTGACATTTATGGACACGGCTGGATCATCCTGTGGGGCGCTTTTGCCCACGGGCAATGCACTGGATGTGGTTGAGGGCGTTGAGGTTACGATGATCGACAACGGCATGCCTTGCGTTGTGATGCGGGCGGCCGATATGGGCATCACGGGGGCTGAGCGCCCTGAGGATTTGGAAGCGAATGCGCCGCTGCGGGCAAAGCTGGAAACGATCCGGCTTGCCTGTGGTCCGATGATGAATTTGGGTGATGTGAGCGAGAAATCCGTTCCCAAGATGACGATGGTGAGCGCGCCGAGCGAGGGTGGTGCGATTGGAACGCGCACGTTTATTCCGCATCGCTGCCACAAGACGATTGGGGTGCTGGGTGCAGTGAGTGTTGCCACGGCTTGCTTAATTGAGGGCTCACCCGCGTATGATCTGGCCAATCGCGGGACTGGCACTGAGCGCAACTTGTCGGTACAGCATCCGACGGGTGAAATGACGGTTGTGGCGACTTTGGATGATGCAGGCAATGTCGCAGAGGCGGCAATTTTGCGGACTACGCGCAAGCTAATGGATGGGGAGATTTTCGCATGACTGAACAAAAGATGGATGCAGATTGGCTGGAGTTTCATCCCAATCCCAAGACCCCGGATTTCGTTCTTCCAGAGGGTGCTGTTGACGCCCATTGCCACGTATTTGGGCCATCGCCAGAGTTCCCCTATGCACCGGAGCGCAAATACACGCCGTGCAATGCGGGCAAGGACAAGCTGTTTGCGCTGCGCGATCATCTTGGGTTTTCCAGAAACGTGATCGTGCAAGCCACATGTCATGGCAAGGACAACAGCGCGATGGTCGATGCCTGCCGTGCTGGTGGTGACTTGGCGCGGGGCATTGCAAGCGTTGGTGCTGATATCAGCCATGATGAGCTGGCAGAGATGCATGAGGCTGGCGTGCGCGGTGTGCGGTTCAATTTCGTCAAACGCTTGGTGGATGCGACGCCGCGTGAGGTGTTTGTTGGTATCGCGGAGAAAATTCAGGAATT
>CAZQMR010000208.1:0-6516 GCA_964594465.1 uncultured Rhodobacterales bacterium | reverse complement strand
TCGCGCAGTGATGCGTTGTGGGGCGTGGGTGCGCCCTAGGCCTGCGCGCGTCGTTAACCCAAAACCTAAAATTTTCCGAAAAATTGCACTTTTCACCCATTTGCGGGATGTGGAGGTTTTCTCCATTCGGCACAGTCCCCTTGTAAATTTTTTTCTGTTTGGGGAATTCAATGAAACCTATTTCAACGTTAGCCGCCACTGCGGTGGCACTCACACTTGCATCAGCAGCGCAGGCGGCAATTGTCGATCTTAAGGTCACAGGCTCATGGCTGGCCAGCGATTATGATGTATCATCAACAGGTCCAGATGCGCCCCTTGGCGTGCCGGAGGAAAACGACGACAAAGTGTTTGGTGTTGCACCGTCAGACGGCTCAACAACCTTCACATTGCGCGTCGACACATCCAGCGTGCAGCAGTTTAATACCGGCGATTTTGGCGTCACCCATGACTGGTTTGGCTATGATATGGTTGAGCTGCTTGGGGGTCATACGTTTGGTTCGGCAAGCTGGGAGACCGCGGATCTTTCGACAGGCTTGATTGGACCAAACGGCGCGGCCGCGACCTTATGGACGGATACTGATATCTCGATGGCCGATCCAACACGCTTGTCGATGCGCATGTTTGGTGACTGGGAAGGTCGCAGCGCTGACATCTTTGTTGGCTCGCGCACCGCGACGACAATCGGCAGTCAGTTCTTGATGTGGGAGTATTTTGCGGGCGAAGAAATTCGGTCCTCTACATACAGCGCCACAACCAGCGCGGTGCCACTTCCGGCGCCTGCCCTGTTGTTGCTGGCGGGTCTGGCAGGATTGATGAGCGCTGGGCGCCGCAAAACCGCCTAACGAGCGATCACCTGAGTAGCGAGTAAACGCTTACCGATGCGCCAGACATGCCCCGTCTGGCGCATTTTTTGTTTCGAACTAAGAGGCTGACTTGGTTAAGGCTTGGTTTTGCGCAACCGGATTACCACATCGACGCGGGCGACTTCGGCTCCTGCGGGTGTGTCTGGCAATTTGTCAAAGCTGATAGCGCCGGCGGGGGCGTCGGTCAGGGTTTGGCTGTCTTCCCAAAAATAGTGCTGATGATCATCGGTGCGTGTATCAAAGTAGGATTTGGTTCCACCCACTGTGATTTCGTTCATCAGCCCTGCATCGCAAAATGCGCGCAATGTGTTATAAACTGTCGCGAGGGACACCGCATCGGGGCTTTTGCAGGCTGCCTCATGGAGGCTTTCTGCGGTCACATGGCGATTGCGGCCGTCACCGATCAAAAGTTCTGCAAGAACAACGCGTTGCTTGGTCGGGCGCAGGTCTGCATTGGCCAGCCAAGCACGGGCGCGGTGGGTTTCTGGTGTTTCTTGCATGTTACGAGTCGTCTGTTGCGAAAGCTACATTTGCGCCAAGATACCTCAGGCTTCCCAAAAATCCAACCAAAACCGTTTTTCGCCGTTAAGTCTTCGTTAGGATTTTCAAAGGATTCCTTAATCTATGGGTCGGTGCAGACAGTGTGTCCATGAAGAAACATGGCGCTCGACAGGCAAGGAGGCGTGGAAATGCGCAGAGTCTATTGGAAATTCAGGGGCTTCACTTCAGAAGAGCGTGGTGCTGTCACGGTTGATTGGGTCGTTTTGACGGCTATGGCCGTGGGCATTTCAGCACTTGGCGTGGGCTCGATCGGCGGTGCGGCGGGCACGATTGGTGATTTCATTGTGGAAGCCATCACTGACGACGAGGACAGCCCCGAAACTTAGGTCATTTTCTCCTCGTTCTGAGCCTGCTAAGGCTTGAGATAACGATGGGAGAAATCATGAAACTTTCGGATTATAAGGCTCTGACCTTTGACGTTTATGGCACGCTGATCGACTGGGAAAGCGGGATGATTGCGGGGCTGAAGCCTTTGACGGAGCAGCTTTCGACGCCTTTGACCCGCGATGCCATTCTGGAAGCCCATGCGTTTCATGAGAGCACGACGCAGGCATATACGCCGTCGATGATTTACAGCGACGTTTTGTCGATTGTGTATAAGCGTCTGGCGGAGGAGTGGGGTTTGCCGGCGCGCTGGGAGGCGTGTCAGGTATACGGTCGCTCGGTCGCGCATTGGCCTGCATTTGAGGATAGTGCGGCTTCGCTTGCTTATCTCAAGCAGCATTTCAAACTGGTGGTTTTGTCCAATGTGGACAATGCGAGCTTTGCCTATTCGGCGGCCAAGCTGGGTGTGGAATTTGATGCAGCGTACGTGGCGGGAGATATTGGATCTTACAAACCGAACCAGCGAAATTTCGACTATATGCTGGCCAATCTGGAGCGGATGGGGATCGGCAAGGGCGATATTTTGCACACAGCTGAGAGCATGTTTCATGACCATGGTCCGGCGAATATTGCGGACTTGGCGAATTGCTGGATTTACCGGCGCTTTGACAAGGAGGGCTTTGGCGCGACGATGAACCCGGGCGAGATGCCGACATATGATTTGCGGTTCAATTCGATGGCGGAGCTGGTTGAGGCGCATAAGGCGGAGCTGGCGGCATGAGCGGGCGCAGCTATGTGGTGACGGGGGTGTCTAATGGGATTGGGGCGGCGCTGGGCGAGCTGCTGGTCAAGCAGGGGCATCGGGTGATTGGATTGGATATTGCGGAGCCGAGTGTTGCGCTGGATCAGTTCGTTGCGATTGATATGAGTTTGCCTGCTTCGGTGGCTGAGGCTGTTTCGGCGATTGATGGCGAGGTGCACGGGCTTTGCAATTGTGCGGGTTTGCCGCCGCGTGATGGGCTGGCGGCCAAGGTTTTGGATGTGAACTTTTTGGGCACGCGGGCGTTTACGCAAGCGATGGAGACAAAGTTTGCCGCCGATGCGTCGGTGGTCAATCTGGCGTCGCTGGCTGGGGCGCATTGGCGCGAAAACGCAGAGCAGTCCAAGCGGCTGGCGGCACTTGCCTTTGGGGATGATGTTGAGGCGTTTGTGAGGGCTGAAGAGATAGATCCGGTGCGGGCGTATGATCTTTCCAAGGAGGCGCTGATCCTTTGGACCAAGGCGCTGAGTGAGACCTATCTCAATCGCGGTTGGCGGGTTAATTCTGTCTCACCGGCGGCGGTGGAGACGCGGATTATGAGCGATTTTCAGGCCGCCTTTGGGGATCGGATGACGCAGACGGTCAAGCGTGTTGGGCGCCCCGGTGCGCCTGAGGAAATCGCGCAATTGGTGGCGTTTTTACTGTCGCCGAGCAGCAGTTGGGTCAAAGGTGAGGATGTTGTGATTGATGGCGGCACGCAAGCGTTCCGGCTGTCTGACGCGATGGGCTTGGACGCAATGGTGGGCGCAGGTTAAGGCCACAGGCAGCGAACGCTGGTGCCGTGCTCTCTTGCCCTTAGGCCAAGCAGAGTGATAGAGGGTCGAAATCAGTAACTTTCCGTCACATGCCGTGATCACCGGTGTGCGTGGCGGCTCGGCTCTCTTGAAGGACATTCCACATGGGTGACAGACCGACATCTTATGACAAAGAGGGTCTTTTGGCCTGCGCACGCGGCGAGCTTTTTGGCGAGGGCAATGCGCAACTGCCAATGCCGCCGATGTTGATGATGGACCGGATCACCGAGATTTCTGAGGATGGCGGCGAGCATGGCAAGGGTCATGTGATTGCGGAATTCGATATCAATCCTGACCTTTGGTTCTTTGAATGCCACTTCCCCGGCAACCCGATTATGCCCGGTTGCTTGGGCCTTGATGGCCTTTGGCAGCTCACCGGATTTAATCTTGGGCATCGCGGCTGGCAGGGCCGCGGCTATGCACTTGGCGTGGGCGAAGTGAAGCTGACCGGCATGGTGCGCCCTGAGCGCAAAATGCTGACCTACCGCGTGAACTTTACCAAAGCGATCCAGACGCGCCGCCTGACAATGGGAGTGGCCGATGGGATTGTAGAGGCGGATGGCGAGACTATCTATCAGGTCAAAGACATGAAAGTTGCCCTTTCAGAAAGCTGATTGAGGCGGTGACGCTAATTTAAGAAGGAGAGCGCCATGCGCCGTGTTGTTATCACTGGAATGGGAATTGTTTCCTCAATCGGGACCAATGTTGAGCAGGTCACGGCCTCGCTTATGGCTGGCAAATCCGGCATTGCGGCCGATGAGAGCTACGCGGAGCGCGGGTTTCGCAGCCAGATTTCAGGGCGCCCTGACATTGATGTGACCGAGCATATCGACAAGCGCCAGATGCGTTTTATGGGCGATGGTGCGGCCTATAACTTCATTGCGATGGAACAGGCGATTGCGGATAGCGGCTTGGAGCCCTCGGATGTTTCCAATGAGCGCACGGGGCTGATCATGGGCTCTGGTGGGCCATCGACTAAGAACTTGTTTCAGGCCCATTCGATCACGGTTGAAAAAGGCTCGCCCAAGCGCATGGGGCCGTTCATGGTGACGCGCGGCATGTCCTCGACCAATTCGGCTTGTTTGGCGACACCCTTTGCGATCAAGGGCGTGAATTATTCTATCACCTCGGCCTGCTCGACCTCAGCTCATTGCATCGGCAATGGTGCGGAACAGATCCAGCTTGGCAAGCAGGATGTGGTGTTTGCGGGCGGCGGCGAGGAGCTGGATTGGACGCTGTCTTGCCTGTTTGATGCGATGGGCGCGATGTCCTCGAAATACAATGACACGCCTGAGCTGGCGTCGCGCGCTTTTGACGCGACCCGCGATGGGTTTGTGATTGCAGGTGGCGGCGGTGTGGTTGTGCTCGAAGAGTTGGAGCATGCGCTGGCGCGTGGTGCGAAGATTTATGCGGAAGTCACGGGCTACGGCGCGACCTCGGATGGGCATGATATGGTGGCCCCATCTGGTGAGGGTGGTGAGCGCTCGATGAAGCTGGCGCTTTCGACCATTGGTGACCGGAAGGTGCAGTATATCAATGCTCATGGCACGTCGACGCCGGCAGGTGATGTGACCGAGATTGAAGCGGTGCGCCGGGTGTTTGCCGGTGGCGCGCAGCCGGTTGTGTCCTCGACCAAGTCGCTGACGGGCCACTCGCTGGGTGCGACAGGTGTGCAGGAGACGATTTATTCGCTGATCATGCTGCGCGATGATTTCATCACCGCCTCTGCCAATGTGAATGAGTTGGATCCGGCGCTGAAAGCCGAAGAGGTTGCGACGGCGCGGGTGGATAATGCGGGGCTTGATACGGTGCTGAGCAATTCGTTTGGCTTTGGTGGCACGAATGCGACGCTGGCGATGAGTAAATACCACGGGTAAGCGCTGGTTGAGATTGCGGACCCTCCGGGGGAAGTATTTTTGGAAAATCGAAGCGATGGAGCTGGGATCATGGGTGATTTAATGGCTGGCAAGCGTGGGCTTGTCTTGGGTGTTGCCAATGAGAAGTCGATTGCTTGGGGGATTGCCAAGGCGCTGGCGGATCAGGGCGCTGAGATGGCCTTTACTTATCAGGGCGAGGGCTTTGGCAAGCGGGTGAAGCCGCTGGCCGAGAGCGTTGGCTCGGACATGGTGTATGATGCGGATGTGACCGATGATGCGGCGCTTGACGGGGTGTTTGCGGATATTAAGGAACGTTGGGGCAGGCTTGATTTTCTGGTCCATGCGATTGCGTTTTCCGATAAAAACGAGCTGACGGGGCGGTTTATCAACACGAGCCGCGAGAATTTTAAGAACTCGCTTGATATTTCTTGTTTCTCGCTTGTGGATCTGACGCGGCGCGCGGCGCCGCTGATGAAAGAGGGCGGCTCGATCATTACGCTCAGCTTCCTTGGGGCGCAGCGGGTGACGCCTAATTACAATGTGATGGGTGTGGCTAAGGCCGCTTTGGAGAGTGCTGTTCGGTATCTGGCCAATGACATGGGGCCTGATGGCGTGCGGGTAAACGCGATTTCGCCGGGGCCGATGCGCACACTTGCGGGGGCTGCAATCGGTGGGGCGCGCAAGGTGTATCGCTTTGCGGAGGCCAATGCGCCGCAGCGCACAAATGCGTCGCTTGAGGCAGTTGGCGGGGCTGCGGTTTACCTTTTGTCAGACATGTCCGCCAATACTACGGGCGAGATCATATATGTGGATGGTGGCTATCACGCGATTGGCATGGGGCAGCCTGAGAATATCTGATAGGCTTGCGCTGTTGGGAGTGACGTTTTGAATGGATCCAATCTGCCGCTGGGGCTGATTGCCATTGTCGGTGTGAGCTGGCTGTGCCTCAAAGTGCTGCGCGGTGGGTTTGCCGCTGAGCAGCGCATGGCGACGAATATCACGCTTGGCTCGCTTGGTCTGGGCGTGTTGTCGATTGCGGCAGCGGTTTGGTGGCTCGGTTCGGTCGCCTTCGGCGTGGCGATTGTGCTGGGGATTGCGATCCATGAATACGGGCATGTGGCGGCATTTCGCGCCATGGGGCATTCGGATGCACGCTACCGTTTGGTGCCGTTTTTGGGCGGTGTGGCGATTTCAAACAAGTTGCCGCGGGATCAGCTTTCGGATTTTTATATCACCTTCATGGGGCCCGGTATCATGCTGGTGCCGCTGGTGATTTG
>CAZQMR010000207.1:0-6543 GCA_964594465.1 uncultured Rhodobacterales bacterium | reverse complement strand
GGTGGTCTTCGGGGGCAGCGCCTTGAAGAACCCGGCAGGCGAGGATTTGGCGAAATTCACCAGGTAGGACACGCGGTCGCGATAGGGGACTGCCCGAACAATCGCCGAGTCAATGCGCGACGGTACCAGCACACCTGTCTGCACATCGCGCGAATACTGCAAAAAGACCCGGCTCATCTCGACCTCAAGCTGGCCGCGCGCTTTTGCACCTTTGGCCGCTTTCATCGTTGCTTGCAGGCCTTTCGGGTCATAGCGCGAGACGGGAAGCCCATGATTGCCCGCGTTGGACAAGTACCGCAGCAATTGCGCACGGCGCGTGCGTTCCCGGCCAGACCGGCCGACCCAAACCGTTTTATATCCGTTCGCTTTATAAAATGCGGCAATGTCCTTGTCCCGCGCTGCCGCTTCTGCAATCGCTTGCTTAAGCGCAGTGACCTCGGCCTGCGCACTGTCCGGTGTTGCGAAATGCGCAACAATCGCCAAGCCAAGTGTCAGAACCCATGCCGCCAGTTTCTGCGAGAGGCGCGGCGAAATTGACGCAGTATCGGATCGGTAAACCATAACGTCCCTCAATTTATTTTTCCTGTTCGCGGGTGGTGCCTGTTTGCCATAATCGCTGTCCAATCACAAATGCGCGGGGCGGCACGTTCCGGGGAATTATCGAAAAAATGTTGCGATTTTGATGCCAGTTTCGTTGGATGCGGGTAGGTTAGGCATTATTTTGCCGTTCCACTTGTGGAAACAATGTGGATAAAATCAGGGCTTGGTTCACGAATCCTTATTGTGTATAACTGACACAACCCTGGGGATGGGAAATATGGCGGCGTAACATCGTCGTCAGGCAGGTAAAGCGTACGGGACGACGCAAGACATGAAAATTGAAGCACCGAGCATGACTCGCCGCGCCATACTTGGCGCGTTCGCAGCAACAGCCGTTTCCGCAGCCCCAACCTATTCCAAGGCAGCAGGCTTTCTCCGTGGATCTGGCGATATCCGTCGCATCCGGATGTTTTCCGGCCGTACAGGCGAGCGGATCGACCTGATTTATTGGCTGGATGGGAAATACCTGAAGGACGCGGTGAAAGAAGTGAATTACTTCATGCGCGATTTTCGGACCAACGGCATCAAGTCCATTGATCTGCGTACAGTGGATATAATGGCGGCAGCTCACAACCTGCTCGATGCCAGCGAACCATACATGTTGCTCTCTGGCTATCGCAGCCCGGCGACCAATGCGATGTTGCGGAGAAAATCTTCGGGTGTAGCGAAAAAGTCGTTGCACATGAAAGGGCAAGCTGCTGATTTGCGGCTGAACTCGCGGTCTGTACGACAAGTCGCGAAAGCTGCTGCTGCGTGCCATGGCGGCGGCGTTGGCAAATACTCCGGTTCAAATTTCGTCCATATGGATTGTGGTCCTGTGCGCGTCTGGGGCGGCTGATCAAGGTCTCTGCCGCGCGGCTGCGTTGTCTAACTGATATCACTGTTTCCTGTTGAACCAAGTTTGACCGGACTTCGGACGCATTGATATCTATCCCCTACGTTCAGGTGCGGTGCTTTCTGCCTTTCCTTTAAACGCCTTGAGCCCTTTTGGCCTTCATCCGGCGACAGTCAGAGCAAACCAAAAAAGGGTTGGTGATAGCTTGGGACCTCCGCGGCTCAACGCAAGCAATGAACCGCATCAAAAACAAGACGGAAGGCGTTCTGCCGACGCAGTATGAGGCGACGGTTGGGGCAATGGATGCTCTGGGGCGCGCCCTGCTGAACTATTGGGTTTGGCGAAAACGGTTGGAGATGGGCGGTATAGCATGAGCATCTGCCGTACGGACCGGATCGCGGTTGTTTTGCCTAACGGCCCTGAAATGGCGAGTACGTTTGTCGCGGTTGCACTGGTCGCGATAATCGCTTCCCCGGGACCCGGCTTTTAGGGACAAGTCTTGCTCGCGACTTTTGCGTTTCGATTTGGAGTGCTTGCGAAATCGTCTGGCGTTGTTTCAATGCATGTTCGGCAATGCAGCCTTTGTGTTTGACAGAAAGCTTCCGCAAACTGTGGGTGAATGTACACCGACATCGTCCACAGCTCTTGTGCGCCTCAAATAACTGTCAGCTCAGAACAGCTCCATATCGTTGCCCGCGGGTTCAGCTTTTGGCACCGGCGCAGGTTCTTCTACATGGTTGTTTACTACGCGCATACTGACACGGCCTGACGTTGCCCAGAAACGCAAAGCACGGGCGGAGTTTCCCCCAACAGACTCGTTCTGGCAGGGAATATTTTCCTGAGCCAAGTAGTCTTTCGCGAATTGAGCGTTCACTTGGCCAATCGAACTCAGCCCTTGCACCATGCTGGCCCCGCCAAAGATCTTAGCCTGCAGGTTTTCGCGCCTGCCACCAAGTTTGATTATGCCATTGATCAAACATTCCATTTCAGCAACGCCAGCCATGTCATATCCGGCATCCGAGCCAATTCGCTCGCCTGCCAGCAACAGGTGATTCATTCCACCGACCTGTGCAACCGGGTCCCACAAACAGCAGGCGACACAGCTTCCCAGCAGAGTGTTGATCCTGGTCTCTTTCTTGTCCGACACGGCGAATTCGCCCTGTGTGATCAAGATCGTTTCGTCCGCGACATCAGCGGTATTGCGATCAAGTGTCATGTAGGCAATTCTCCAACAAGGTGATGTCTTGAGTTCATTAGGGATGCCAAGTGGCGTCCAATTGCGCCCGGCTCAGCCACTTCATCAACGGCCCCAAGGTCGATGGCAGATTTGGGCATCCCAAAAACAACACTGCTCGCCTCATCCTGTGCAAAAGTGCGCCAATTCAGATCCTTGAGAGCCAGCAAACCTTTGGCGCCATCCTGCCCCATGCCTGTAAGCAAGACCGCTGCGCCAGTTAACCTTGCCCTGGCTGCAGAGCGGAACAGGTCATCGATACAGGGGCGATAAACCGCAGTTTCAGAGGGCGGACCAAGACGGCACACAATCTCTCCTCCATCGGAGACTTCCAGCCGTGTTGAAACGTGTTTTCCCAAGGCGAGTATCCCCTGCCCCCGTTTCAGTGGGACACCGTCTTTTGCCAACAGGAAGCGCCGTGACATGTTTTCGTTCAGCCGTTTGCAAAAGCTCTGCAGAAAGTTCTCTGGCATATGCTGCGCAATAATGACGGGCGCCGATTGACCGTCGACCTCAGCCAGCAGAGTTTCAAGCGCTGTCACGCCGCCTGTTGATGCACCGATAAGGAATACGTCACCAGTCCACGATGTTTGGCCAGTCTTTGCGGGTGGAATTGCGCCTTGCGGGTCCAGTGCGGTTCTCGAATGAACAGTAACTTGCGAAGCTTGGAAAACGCGATCACAAATCTTGTCTGCAACGTCTTCGTTCAGCGTAAATCTCGGTTTCTCAATACAATCCACAGCGCCTAGCGAAAGTGCTTTCACCGCGGCCTCACCACCATCTTCGGTGTATGAGGAAATCATCACGACGGGCATTGGACGGTGCGCCATAAGCCGTGCAAGAAAGTCGATACCCGAAATACCTGGCATATCCACATCAAGGGTCATTACATCTGCTTTTGTGTGCCGCAGCAAAGCTCTCGCTTCCACTCCGCTTCCCGCTTCGCCGACGACTTTCAAACGCGGGTCCGCTTCCATCACATGCCGCAGCCACGCCCGAATGCTTCGGGAATCGTCCACGATCGCGACTCGCGTTAGTTCAGACTGTGGGTTCCGGTACTTCATTATCCGTCCTGCAAAGGCGCAGATTAGCGCCATTCCAAGAATGATGTGCCAAGGGTGTCAAAACTTCCTTAAAGCAGACGAGAAACTTGGTTGAAACGACCTTTTGTGGATCAGATAAATTCTGCTCTTGGTGTCAGAGTGTTAACCCTTTTGCATCAAGACATCGAAGACATGCTTTATACTCAAAGATGTTCAACGTGATTCACATTTCTGCTCTCCGGCGGCTCCTTGTGGCTTCGGCAGTCGCTTTCGGTGCATGGTCTGGCACTCTGGCGGCTCAGGACGCACAAAACAGTCTGGCAGACCCGATCCAGTCGCCAACCTACCCGATTGCGATGCTCCGTGAGAGCAGCATCGGTTGGGGCATATGGCTATTTCTTACTGTTTGCTTGATCGCCTTTATTCATCACCGGATAAACGTCCCACTCAGAGCAATCGACCAATCAAAGCTGCCGGCAGCATCCAATCAGCGCAGGTGGTTAAGCAGGCCAGAGCCTGTCTTTGAGCCGAACGGGTTGCCATCGGAAAGTCTCGCATTCTCAATGATTGCCGCACATGATTTACGTGCGCCTCTGAGGCAGCAAACAGGACTGCTCCAGATTTTAAAAAACGATTTGCTTAGCTGCGACAGTGATCTGTCAAGCGATGTCAAAACGACGCTTACACAGCTTGAAACTGCTGCAAAACGCATGGACGAACTGATTTCGGACCTGCTGGATTTCAGCGCCCAGAAGACACCGGAATCGCAAACTTCAGAGCGGATCAGCCTGTTAGAAACTATCCAAAGTGTCCGTGACCTAAACACCCGCCTCGATCAGCACTCGTTGCAGATCGAAGGAACGCTACCGGACGTGCTTGCACCGAAGACCGCCCTTGAAACCGTGTTGCGCAACTTAATTTTTAACGCGATGGCACATCATGACAAGCGCTGTGGACGCATTGTCGTTTCTACGCGTTGTGCGGGCCGAGTTGTCGAAGTGATGATCGCAGATGACGGGCCTGGAATCGATATGGCCGCGCGCGAGACGATCTTTGCACCTCTCCAACGCGGTAGGACATCTGCGTCAGGCAGCGGCTTGGGGTTAGCAGTGGCATCCTCAATGGTACAAAGCTGGGGTGGGGAAATTTCAGTTACTGCCAACACACCGCGCGGTAGCATTTTCTGTTTCACCGTTCCATTGTTCGATGCAGCGCGCAGAGCCAACTATCCTATGACGGAAACCCTAGCGGCGCAGGCCAGAGCGCGTGGATTGACCGTCTCACAAGAAAATCCGCCTGTCTTGAACGCTAACCAAAGACGGCCTCGCGGCCCAAAGATCCGGCTCGCGCGGGGTCGGTGACATGTTTCGCGGAACGGGCGCGTTAGTCCTACAACGCGACGGTGTTGCCGCGACAGCGGGAGGATTGAGCCGCATTTTCTTAAGTCATCGAGTTTTCCGGAAGTAAGAATGGACAAGCGATCAGTTCAGTTTGCTGCGTTTTTCCGGAAAACCTGCTGAGTACGGATCACTCCGTTGGTTACGATCGCTCTTCCTTAGCGAGCGCATCACGCAATGCGTCCCCGGCCATATTGATGCTGAGCACGCAGATCACGACGGCCAACCCCGGCCAGATCATTTGCAAAGGGGTCGAGCGCATGTGAATTCTCGCATCGAGTAGCATAGTCCCCCATTCCGGAATCGGCGGCTGTACACCAAATCCAAGAAATCCCAATGCCGAGATGCCGAGGATGGCGCGGGCGAACATCCCCGTCCATACAACGGTGAGCGAAGGCACAAGTGATGGCAAATAATGCCAACGCGCGACCTGCCAACCTGCCATGCCTGCCAAATGCGCTTGAACCACATACCCGCGGCTTTGAAGTGTTATACCTATACCACGCGCGACACGTGCGTATCGCATCCACCCCGTCACACTCAGAGCAAAGACGAGGCTCCAGGTTCCCGCACCCATCAAGCCCGCGATAACAACAGCGGCCAATAGTTCGGGGAAGGCAAGGAACGTGTCCGTCACCCGCATCACGAGCCAATCAGCGACCTTTCCGCCCAGAGCAGCAGCAAGGCCAATTGCTGAGCCGATCAAAAGAGAAATCAAAGAAATCAAAAAGGCCAGTCCTAAGGACCAACGTGCGCCGTGCAGTAACCGAGACAGGATATCCCGACCCAGCGCATCTGTTCCAAGGGCAAAATCCGCGTTCGGTGGGGCCAAGCGCTTAGGAATGTTGATCGCCGTTGGGTCATAGGGCGCTAATAGTGGGCCGAAAACTGCCACGCCAATCAAGCAGAGTACGAGAACGCCAACACTACGCATCACCGCCCCCGATCCTAGGATCAATCAGGCGATAGATCACATCAATCGCCAGATTTACTGTGACAAACAGCAGAGCAGCAACCACCACAACTGCCTGCACATGCGGGAAGTCACGCGCTTCGATGGCCTTTACAAGGAAACTACCCAGCCCCGGACGCCCAAAGATGACTTCCACCATCACCACGCCTTCCAACAAGAATGCGAGTTCCAGACCGAAAACAGTAATCACGGGGACAGCCGCATGAGGCGCGATGTGATCTCGCCCAATCGCTCTTTCGCTGACACCTCGACGCCGCATCGCGGGAAGAAACGGCCGCGCACTTGCTTCGAGGATGCCAGAGCGAATGATCCGTGTCAGTGAAGCGGCGACGCCGAGTGCGAGTGTAATCGCAGGCAAAACCGCGTGTGCGGGCGTTCGTGCCCCCATTGCGGGCAACCACCCCAAATGCACAGCAAAGAGTAGGATCAATAGCAAACCCAGCCAATACGTCGGGATCGCA
>CAZQMR010000206.1:0-6607 GCA_964594465.1 uncultured Rhodobacterales bacterium | reverse complement strand
TGCAGCTCGCTCATCAGATCAACGATATCGCCATTTGGCATCACCGCCTCGATCCCAAGCACCAGATCGCGGGTATTGCCATAGCGCACCACATTGGAGCCGCCCGCATTGGTCGAAAGGTTCCCCCCGATCAGCGCCGTGCCCCGCGCCCCAAGGGTGAGCGGAAAAATCAGCCCATGCTGATCGCAAGCCTCATGCAGCTTGGCCAGAATGACCCCCGCCTCCACAATCGCAATCCGGCTTTCCGGGCGGATTTCATGGATACGGTTGAGCCGCGCCAGCGACAAAACAATCGCATCACCGGTGTCACCGGGGAATGTCCCACCCGCGAGGCTCGTGTTGCCACCTTGCGGCACCACCGGCGTTCCCGTCTCATTTGCCAGCCGCAAAATCGCGCTCACCTCGCCCGTATTGGCAGGCCGCACTACCGCGCGGGCCTTGCCGATGAATTTTTGCGTGGCGTCCCGCTCGTAAGGTGCGCGGTCGGTGTCATCGGTCAGCAAATGAGCTGCGCCGACAATATTTTGCAGTGAAGCGATCAAATCTGTCATGCGCGAGAGACTGCGTAAAACGGCCAAAGCACGCAAGTGAAATGACCCGCCCGTTTACACGTTTGGCCAATGCGCGCTAGGCTGATGGCATTTCAAAGACCCATTTGCAGGAAAAGCCATGTTAACCCGCCGCAATCTCCTCCTCACCGGCAGCGTCAGCGCCCTTGCTTTGGCCGCCGGATGCACCCCCGAAAAACCCGGCCCCTTCGTCCCGCTCACGCCCCGCTCTACAGACATCCACGCCCATTTCTTCAATGGCCGCGACATCCCTGTGACCGGTTTTGTGAGCCAAGTCGTGCTCCGCCACGCGGGTGACGAGATCAAGGAAAGCCCGTTCCTGAACGCGGTGATTGATCTGGCCGCCGCAATCCTCTTTGGCGCGACCACAACCGCAGAAGACGAATTCAAAGCCCTCTCAAAAATCAGCGCAATGCCCGTTGAAACACCCGAAACCGATGCGCTCGCCAAAGACCAAACGCAGGTGGCCAAGGGCATTCGCGAATTTTCAAAAGCCCAACCCACATCCTTTTCCGGGCGCGATCTGCGCGGCAAGGAAACCCTGCTGACCGAGCTGAACAACCTCGCCCCCCGCGCCACAACCGAATCCGCCCTCACGCTGGAATCCGAAGACCGCGCCGATCAAATCGCCGACGCCATCTTCAATCCACCCATGTTCCGCCTTGAGGGTCTCGGCCCCCCAACGCCCGATCAAAGCATCCTGCAGCTCCTGAAATGGGCCGGAATGCTGACCCGCGACCGGCGCGAGTTGCTGGAGGAGTACAAACGCCTCTACGCCCGCAAACAAATGGGCGCCCAAGAGATCGAAATCGTCTCCCCTTCGCTGGTCGATTTCGAATACTGGTTCCTGCACAAGGAGCGCCGCAGCGTCGACATCCCCAACCAGCTCAAGGTCATGTCTCGCCTCGCCTATCTCGAAAACGAGGTCGTCGTCCTGAATTTCGCGCCCTTCTGCCCCCTTCGCGCTGCAGTGCGCGCCCGCAGCGGCGAGGATTGGCTCGCACGGATCAAAAACGCCGTGCGCAATCAGGGCTATGCAGGCGTCAAACTCTACCCGCCCATGGGCTTCAAACCGACCGGCAATACCGGGCTTCACGGCCTACGCCTTGGCTTTCAAGCGAATGGCGCAGAGATCGACGCCCAGCTGGACAAGCTCTATAAATGGTGCGTTGCTGAAGACGTGCCAATCAAATCTCATGGCAACAACTCACTCGGCGCGCAGCCCTGTTCGGGCCTCAACGCCGCCCCCGACAACTGGACCGATGTGATTGCGCGCTATCCCAGCCTGCGCCTCAACGTGGCGCATTTCGGCGGGTTCAACGAAAGCCACAGCCACGCGCTGCCCCCAAGACCAGGCCGAGAGCGGCAAGAGTGCAAACCCGGCAAAGTCGATTACGAAGATATGCTCAGCGTTCTGGCCCGCGATGACACTCAAGTTTATGCCGATCTCGGCTATTGGACCAATGTCACCGGCTCCAACAGTGGCACCCGCGAGATTGCTAAGATGCGCGCCATCGTTGCCGCCAATCCGCTGCTAAACGAGCGCATCATGTATGGCTCTGACTGGATCATGATCGGGCGCGAGAAGGGCCATGGGCGTTATCTGGGCGAGGTTACCAAAGCCATCGCGCAGGTCGGGCTCAATCAGGCCAAGATCACTTCGGGCAACGCGCTAAGCTATCTTGGGCTGGAAGATCCAGACGGCCAGCAAATGCGCCGTTTGCGCCGCTTCTTCCCCACAGGTCACCGTTTTTTCGATCTGTTTGGAACGTAACACATCAACCGGAGGGGTTTACTAGCCTTGGATCAGTATGGGAACGGATGTCCGATCCAAGGCCAGCGAGTTCATCTCTGAGATCTGAGGTTTGTAGGGGGTGTCGGGATCTCAGAGCGGATGTGAGGCTTTGTCTCAATTCCATGTGAACGAGTTTAAACTAGCAGCTAACAGACCACGCTCCTAACCATGTTTCAATTTGGCAATAAATGTGCGTTTTTTCGCTTATTGAATTCAATGGCTTACCGGCCAAATACTTAAAAGAACATGCGCAAGACCGAATGAATTAACGCGATTCCAGGTAAATTCGAACCGCCGACTGCACATGACGAAACCGATCACCCCCCAAATGCTTACCGCCATACCAACGGGTCACAACGATGATATGATTGTTCAAACCCTCCCGTTCCAGCATCCGCAAAATCACCATTCCTGCACCTGATTCGCCGTCATCATTCTTGATCGGCTCCCCATCGCAAATCACACCCCACGTGTTGTGGGTCGCTTTGGCAAACTTCTTCGTGCGTTTCAGTTCCTTGAGGAAATCCTTCGCCTCAGCGCTTGAGGCACATGGCCCGCCAGACACCGCATATTTGGAACCACGATCCGTAATTATGTTATCAAGCGTCAGCATGTTGGGCGCAAATCTACCCTGTCCCCAAAGCACTTACAAACCAATCCGCGCGCCGCACCTCTTGCAACTTGCAGCAGCGCAAATTCCACCCTAGCCTCCTCAGTCATGGACCCAAAAACCCTTGCCACCCGCTTCCCGCCCGACTTTGACTTTGGCGTTGCGACCGCCGCCTTTCAAATCGAAGGGGCTGCGGACGAGGATGGTCGCGGCGCGTCAATCTGGGACGCATTCTCCCATATGCCGGGCCGCGTTTATCAGGGCCACACCGGCAACATCGCCTGCGATCACTACCACCGCTGGGAGGATGACCTCGACCTGATCAAATCCCTCAACGTCGCAGCCTATCGCTTCTCCATCGCATGGCCGCGTATCCAGCCGATGGGGCGCGGCCCGGTCAATCAAGCCGGCCTCGACTTCTATGACCGCCTGATCGACGGGCTCGTCGCGCGCGGCATCAAAGTCTTCCCCACGCTCTACCACTGGGATTTGCCGCTTGCACTCATGGGCACCGGTGGTTGGACCAACCGCGACACAGCCGATGCCTTCGCCGAGTACACCAGCCACATCGTGCGCCGCCTCGGCGACCGGATCGACGCGCTCGCCACCTTCAACGAGCCATGGTGCAGCGCCTATCTCGGCCATCTCACCGGCGTCCACGCACCGGGCGAGCAAAACCTAGACGCAATGCTCGCCACCAGCCACACCATCAATCTCGCACATGGCAAATCTGTGCTGGCCGCCCGCGCCGAGCGCGCCGACATCCAAATGGGCGTGGTCCTAAACGCCATGTCGATCTACCCCGCCAGCGACAGCGCAAATGATGTCGCCGCCGCCGAGCGCCAGTTCCAGTTCCACAACGACATCTATTTCGGCCCCATCTTCGCAGGCGCATATGGCGACCAATTGCTCGCGGCTTACGGCGACAAGCTCAACATCCAACCCGGCGACATGGAAACCACGCAGCAACCGCTCGACTGGTGGGGCTTCAACTACTACTGCCCCACAACCGTCAAACATGACCCAAGCCCATCCGCCCAATTCCCTGCCACAATCGAGGTCGCCTCAACCACCTCAAACATCCGCACCGACATAGGATGGGAGATCAAATCAGAAGGCCTCAGCCACCTCCTGAGCCAAGTCTACGCCCGCTACGACCTGCCCCCCTGCTACATCACCGAAAACGGTGCCTGCTATAACATGGGACCAGACGCAGGCGGCACAATCGACGACCTGCCACGCCAAATTTACATGAATGACCACATTGCCAAAGCCGCCGACGCAATAGAGGCAGGCATCCCTCTGCGCGGCTACTTCGCTTGGTCCTTGATGGATAATTTTGAATGGGCGGAGGGCTACAAAATGCGTTTTGGCATCACCCATGTGGATTTCGAAACGCAGGTCCGCACGATCAAGAACAGCGGTAAATGGTACAGCGACCTCTGCTCTGCCCATTCGGTTTAAACCGTAGACATCTCTTATCACCAGTGTCGATGTTACCCTCCAAAACGAGGGTAACATCATTCTCATACGTCGCTTACTTCAGCGCCTTGTCAGTAATCGCATGTGTCCAAGCGCCCTCAGGCACCTTGGAAATCACCGGATCAGAACCACCGGCCAGCAGCGTCGCAACTGTGCGCTCAAAATCGGCCGGAACCAACGCGCCGTTTGACCCTGCGGTCAGCTTGGCAACCTCGTTCATCATGCGGATCTGAGCAGCCTCGCCTTGCGCACCTGTCTCATCATTGTCCAAAACGATGCCAGCGGCTTCCTCGACATTGCCTTCCGCGTATTTCCAACCCTTCATCGACGCGCGCACAAAGCGCACCATTTTGTCGACGAAAACCGGATCCTTCAGGTTGTCCTCAAGCGCATAAATCCCGTCTTCCAACGTCGCCACGCCCTGATCTTCATACTTGAATGTGATCAGCTCATCCGGGTTCACGCCCGCATCAATCACCTGACCATACTCGTTGTAGGTCATGGTCGAGATACAATCAGCCTGACGCTGCAACAGCGGATCAACGTTGAAGCCCTGCTTCAAAACAGTGACGCCATCATCGCCACCATCCGTCGAAATCCCCGCCTGTGACATCCAGCTCAAGAACGGATACTCATTGCCAAAGAACCAAACGCCAATCGTCTTGCCCTTGAAGTCCGCAACAGACGTAATCCCTGTATCCTTCCAGCAGGTCAGCATCAGCCCAGAGGATTTAAACGGCTGCGCAATATTCACCACCGGCAGGCCCTTTTCCCGCGCCGCAAGCGCTGAGGGCATCCAGTTCAGCATTACATCAGCGCCACCGCCTGCAAGCACCTGTGGCGGCGCAATATCAGGACCGCCGGACAGGATCTCAACATCCAAGCCCTCGTCCTTATAAAACCCCTTATCCAACGCCACATAATAGCCCGCAAACTGCGATTGCGTGACCCACTGAAGCTGCAACTTCACTGAGTTCGCATGACCATCCGCCTGCGCCGTGCCCGCGAGCCCAACAGCCATCGCTGCTGCCAAAAATAGTTTCTTCATAGTGACCTCCAAGTCAGTTGGTTGTTATCTTTCATCTTATCTCTGCGACGGATGCCAAAAGGTCATCCGCTTCTCCAACAGCGCCATCGCGCCGTAAAACCCCGAGCCCGCAAGGGCCGCCACAATGATCTCAGCCCAAACCAGATCCAGCGCCAGCTGCCCCACCGAGGTCGAGATCCGAAATCCCATCCCCACGGTCGGCGAGCCAAAAAACTCCGCAACAATCGCCCCAATCAGCGCCAGCGTCGTCGCGATCTTGAGCCCGTTAAAGATAAACGGCATCGCCGCAGGCAGCCGCAGCTTGAACAGCGTCGGCCAATACCCGGCCCCATAGGTGCGCATCAGATCCCGCTGCATTCCGCTCGTATCCTTCAGGCCAGCCACAGTGTTCACCAAAATCGGGAAAAACACCATAACCCCGACCACCGCCGCCTTGCTCTGCCAATCGCTGCCCAGCCATTTCACGAAAATCGGCGCCGTACCCACAATCGGCAGCGCCGCCATAAACGCCCCCACCGGCAGAATACCCTTGGTCAAAAACGGCGAGCGATCCGCGAGAATGGCCACCCCAAAGGCCGCAATCGCCCCCAGAACATAACCCGTCATCGCGCCCTTCAAAATCGTCTGCACAAAATCCGCCCAAAGCAGATGCAGCGAGCTCGCAAATTTCACCGCAATCGCGCTCGGAGCAGGCAAGATCACCGGCGAGACCTCAAGCAGCCGCACCAAAATCTCCCACATCGCCAGAAGCGTCAGCCCAAAGATCACCGGGATCAGCAAGCTCACAAACCGCGTGTCCGATTGCGCCGAATGCGCCAGCCGCGCGTTCACCCACCAGCCCAGCGCCCAAACGCCTATCGCAAGCACATACGCCATCACGCCGCCCCCATGCCCATGCGCCTGAGCGTTTGCCGCTCCACAAGGCTCAATATCGCCACCAGCACCGCCGCCGTGATCGCCGCCGCAAAAAGCGCCGCCCATGTCACCAGCGGTTGCCCATACTGATCGCCCACCAGCATCCGCGCGCCAAACCCGGCCTTCGCCCCCGTGGGCAGCTCGCCCACAATCGCGCCAACAAGCGCTGCCGAGATCCCAATCTTGAG